>JAQVSN010000055.1:5281-8291 GCA_028700515.1 Candidatus Omnitrophota bacterium | reverse complement strand
CGAAAAGGACCTCCTTACCGGTAGGGACATAGTCCACATCATCTCTCAACACAACACTGGGAACTTTCCTGGAGGCGTCAACTTTGAATATCCTGTGAGCTATGAAATTCCCATAGTACCGGTATGCCAGAATAAAGCACACTAAAGCACCTGTCATTATGGCTATTGAACTCACTTGCAGCTCCTGTTGTCTAAAAATTACCCGTTCATGCAGCTTAAGGTTTTTTTGCGTTATTACATTGTTGCGTCGCGCGTGCTTCCGTCTTGCGTCGTGCGTCATGTCCGCAGAGCGGTTATAGTGGGTTTATGGGATAAAGGGGTAATGGGGTTATGCTTTTGTTTACCTCTTTAACCCTTCAACCCTTTACCCCTTTAACGAAAAACGAACAACGAAAAACGACAAACGAACTACTCACTGCTTACCTCTCAGAGCAGGTTTTCCCACCGGGATCATATAAAGCGGCATCTCGTCTTTCCTCCCGATGATCCCCTTAACCTCTTTATCGGAAAATGCCCCTACCATGACCGCTCCGAGCCCCAAACTATGAGCCTGAAGATGCACGTTCTCTCCGAGATGTCCAGCGTCCATTGATACATAACGTTCGGCACCGCGCTGCCCATACCTTCTGACGGTATACTCAAGTTTCGCGGCCACAACTATAACGGCCGGGGCCTCCCGGACCATTCTCTGGCTGAGCGCTGCGCGAGCCAACTTCTCTCTGAGATCGCCTTTTTCGAGAGGTATGAGCGCGTGTTTTCTCCACTCATATCTATACAGACCGCTTTCAAGCCCTTGCACGTTCCCGGCAACAAGATATATTTCAAGCGGATACAGCCCTCCGGCTGACGGATACGCGCGTGTCGCCCCGGTGATCCCGTCAGAAGTCGCTCCCCCGGCAGCCCAAAGAAGCTGAGAAACCTGTTCCAGGGAAAGGCCCTCCCCCGAAAAATCCCGAATAGATATCCTTTTGTCTATCGCTTCTTCGACGGAAACGGATCCTTTAACTTCCGGAGAAGGAAGCTTGATGAAATCCCCGGCTGGCTCCTGCCCGCTCGAGAGATCAGCTGAAAAGAAGAGAACAAGAGTGAGAAGAACAGCCGAAAGGATCCGCATTGTAATCCTCCTGGAAAAGGTTAAACAGCGCTACCGAACATTTGTCCGGCTTTGAGTCCTGACGCCCGCCAGGCTTCTTCGGTCTCCATACATAAATAGACAGCCGCATTGACCCCCGAATCGGCTATACACCCGGCCATGTGTCTATACATCATTGACCTTAAAGACTTATCGTACCTCAATTTACCATCCAAGTCAGTAAAAAATTCCCCTTCATAGTAGGCTGAAAGGTCCGGGCGATCCTTTTCGAAAGCCTCTTTGAGCCCGGGGGAGTACCTTAATGTACCTAAACTCACCCATCTGCACTTTTCCCGGACGGACGGCACCGAAAAAACCTTACTTACAAGGTCCGCGTAACTCTCTTCCCATCCCTTGTGGAAAATGAGCGGGTCAAAATGAAAACCTATATCGAAACCTTTTTCGGCCGCCTTCCCGGCGGCATGGAGCCTCTCGTCTAACGTGGAAGCCCCCTTCTCATAAAGAGCGGACATATCAGCGGTATTTAAACTCCATGAAAGGACCACATTACGGTTCGGGACCTGACAAAGAACAGTGTCTATATCCGCCCTCTTCGTCTTCAGCTCCAGCACCAGGTTCTTCAGGCCTGCGAAAAACGGGATGAGCGCCTCCGAATAGAGAGTATACCTGTCAAGCGCGAGAGAGTCGGTGAACTCCCCGGTCCCTATACGGGTGCAAGGTCCCGCCTTGCGATCGAGAACGCTCAATTCTTCTAAAAAATCATCTACATTGGCGGGAAAGAGAATGCCGGGAATATCCGTGTAAGCCTTAAGGTAGCAATAATCACAGCCCATCGGACAACCAAACCCCATATTGAGCACCAGGTATCCGCACCCGACGCACTTCGGAGAACAAGGACATTTTTTTATAAGACCTGCTTTGGCAGTAACAATGAATACGTTATCCATCCTCATCGGGTAAGCGTCCTTGGCTCCCGGACGTCCACATATCTTTAAAGCCTCGGGCAGGTTCCGTACAATGCTTACTCGGGCTTTCGGGAACGATCTGACGATACGCGCGGATAGAGGCATTCCCTCAGCATCCTTCTCGATAAATATACGGAACGGATCAAGTCTCCCGTTCCACCCGCAGTCCCGGGTCTCCTCCGCCTCCAATACTACAGGCATTAGATGTGTGTCTTTCCCCGCCCGCCCCTGATGGTAACGTCTCGCCATGAGACTGGACTTTAGCTTCCTGAAAAATCCCCCTTTACCCCCCTTGATCATCCCTTCGATCCCGATCGACCCTAATACTGCCGCAACCGGTATATTCTCCCTCTTGCAGATCTCATAAAGGAGCCTCACTATCTCAGAATGCTTGTTCACGCCCAGCTCCACCGGTGAAACGGCGTCCAGAGAAGCCTTGATGCCTGCGAGCAGTTTTATATTGTCTTCCATGGCCATAAAGCTATTATGTAACAAACCCCGGGCATCTGTCCACTGTTCGATCCAGTGAAAAGACTCGAGGTGCTAAGGGCAGTAAATAAGGTTGAGGTAAAGGGAAAGGTTAAGGTTGAGAAATGAGAAGGACAAGCGTTGCTGGCGACTATGGCTAAACCCTCCCCTTCTACCTTAACCTCTACCTCAACCTTCACCTTAACTTTTAACCCGCTTTTAATTTTTGTTCAATGACACCTTTCCCAAGTTATGCGATAATGTCGTAATACAGCTTTTCATCTTAATGATCTTTTTCGTGATCGATCCTTCAGCCTTAACCGATGATATACGACCCTTTTCAACAGGAAGCTATTGACCACATAAATAATGGTTTTTCCGTCATTGTGGCCGCTCCCACCGGCGCGGGAAAAACAGCCATCGCCGAACATGTTATAAATGAAGCCCTCCTAAAAGGTTCAAGGGTCGTATACACTGCCCCGAT
>JAQVSN010000055.1:1438-5181 GCA_028700515.1 Candidatus Omnitrophota bacterium | reverse complement strand
ACCACATAAATAATGGTTTTTCCGTCATTGTGGCCGCTCCCACCGGCGCGGGAAAAACAGCCATCGCCGAACATGTTATAAATGAAGCCCTCCTAAAAGGTTCAAGGGTCGTATACACTGCCCCGATAAAAGCTTTATCCAACCAGAAGTTCAGGGATTTTCATGAGACTTACCCGGGAAAGATAGGCATACTCACCGGAGACGTCAGCATCGATCCGGATGCCCCTATTCTGATAATGACAACAGAGATATTCCGCAATAAAGTCCTCAGCGAGGAACGCTCCCTCAACGAGTATTCGTGGATCATCTTCGACGAGGTGCATTACCTTGATAATTACGAGCGCGGTACCGTGTGGGAAGAGTCTCTCATATTCCTCCCGGAACACATGAATGTTCTGGCGCTCTCGGCCACCATACCCAACATTGACGAATTCGCCGAATGGATCCATTCGGTCCACAAAAAACCCGTTAAGGTCGTGAAGGAGGATACCCGTCCGGTACCCCTTCACTTTTATTTCCAGTGCCGCGGCGAGATCATAAACAACATCTCGCGCTTAAAAAAAGGCGGATTTTTCCGCACGGAGCAGCGCGGCCGTTTTTCCCGACACTCCTATTTCAGGGCCGAACAGCACCATGCCCGTCAGAACAGGCTCTCATCGCTGATGGAACACCTTTCGGATTCCGACAGGCTGCCATGCATATGTTTTGCTTTCGGGAGAAGGCGGTGTGAATACCTCGCCGAGGAGATGACCCATTTCGATCTATTAATGCCCGGGGAAAAGAACGATATTGTCCGTCTTTATGACGCCCTTCTGGATAGATTTGATCTGGCCGGCGAGAGAAGCGCCGAGATCATGCGCCCGCTCGTAAAACGCGGTATAGCGTTCCACCATGCCGGCATGCTCCCCACGCTCAAGGAAGTCATAGAGCGTCTCTTCACCAGCCGCCTTCTTAAGGTCATATTCACTACCGAAACGTTCGCTCTGGGCATAAATATGCCCGCGCGAACGGTGGTTTTCGACGACCTCCGCAAATTCTACGGGCAGTTCCACGCCGCACTTAAAACGCGGGATTTCTACCAGATGGCCGGCAGGGCCGGAAGACGCGGGATAGACCCGGAAGGATTCGTCTACTTGAGGGTCAACCCCCACAGGGTTAAGTTCCATGAAATAGAAAGAATGATATTCGGACGCCCTGAAATGGTCCGGTCACGGCTCAACGCTTCTTACGCGACCCTGCTCAACCTTTACCAGCGTTACGGCGACGGCCTATATGAAATATATCCCCTCTCCTTCCACTGTTTCCAGGAAAAAGAAAAGCAAAAGGCGCGGGCCCTGGACGCCATCCGCTCAAAAGTCGGACTTCTGGAAGAACTGGGGTACATATACGGCAGCGGTCTGACGCCTAAAGGCGATTTCGCGAGCAAGGTCTACGGATACGAACTCCCGCTCGCGGAACTTTATGAGATCGGGCTTTTAGAGGACCTCTCGGCCGAAGAGCTTGCGATAATTTCCGCGGCCCTGGTCTTTGAACCGCGGCGGGCCGCGGAAATGCCGAGGGTCGCCAAGCCTGTAAAAAGGCTGGCCCACGCCGCCGGAGGGACGATCGCGAACATACATAGGATGGAAAAGAAACGGGGCATAACCCCTCTATGCAAGGAACTCCATTTTCATCTGTCTTCGGCCGTAGAGGTCTGGATGCGCGGAGGGGATTTTCAGGATATACTTAAACTCGTGGATACCGACGAAGGCGAGCTAATACGTTATTTCAGGATGGCGGTGCAGATACTGCGGGAAGTGCTCGATACGCACGCTTCAGCATCCTTCAAGGAACGCGTCAAAAAAGCCGCCGCGGGAATGAACCGGGACATGATAGACGCTGAAAAACAGCTCCGCTCTTAGGTCTTTTTCAAAGTCGACCTTCACGGCCTCCCTGCTTGAGGTATAAAAGTATCGCTAAAGCCACCAGGCTTACGGATATGAGTGCTGCCCGTAATATCCCCGGCAGGGACCCCGACAACGACGAAGAATAGAAGAGCCAGAAGGATATCGCCCCGATAAAAGCTAACGAGACCCGGACCATCATGCGTCCTTCACGGCTCAGCCCCTTATACCATTTTCTCAAAGCCCCTCCCCTATGTTCCCGGACTCCTCCTCGAGGATGGACGGCTGTTCGGCATCATCTCCGGCTTCAAGGTAAACACTGACGGCGACCGAGATCCCCGCAGGGTCTGTCACGTAATCTACCGTGGCCTTGTCTCCGGGTTTGAGATCCGGCATGGAGATCGTCTCGCTCCCCCTGGAGAACCCTGTTTCGGGAATAACCTTTAAATTCACATATCCATAACTTCCATCCCCGCCCGTCGTCTTTATGACCAGCCTTGAGTCACCCATGTCCACTGAAACCACCTCGGCCGATACGCAGACGTCTTTTCCCGAGAGGCCCGCATCTTTAGCCATAGCGGCCGTAGTTACGGCCGCTATGGCTAAAGATATCAAAAACACACGGATCGTGGACATCCTTACTTCGCCCCGCGTTTCATCATGCCGCTTTTCCCCATCCCGGGAGCGCAACCCATCATTTCCTTCTTCTGCTGTTTCCATATCTTTTTGGCCATATCGCGCTGATCCTTTGTAAGTATCTGTTTAAGGGCAGCGTAGGATTCGATAAGCTTTATCGCCTTATCCTTCTTAAGATCGTACTTTTTCTCGGCCAATTTCGAAAGGGCCGGAGCGTCTATCGTGTCCTGCCATAAGCCCGACTTCATCTCCAATGCGATCACGTCTATCTCCGCCTGCTTGAGTATAAGCGACTTTTTCGTGTCCCATTTGAGCGAGCTTATCTTATCGATCTGTTCCTCCGTGAGCCCTAACTCTTCCTCGTTGTCCATTAAGAACGATACTTTCCCGAAGAACTTGTCATCCAAACCCATCTTGCGTCCGCAATCGGAGCACTTTCGCCCGTCATAAGCCAGCGCGGCCGGCTGAATGGCAAGAACCGACGCGGCGATAAAAAGCGCCAGTATCAAAACAGTCTTTTTCATAACGTACCTCCTTCATTTTTTGGTGTCTCTTCCTTCTTTGCTATCTGTGATACTTTGAACTTTCTGGATATGAGAAGCTCTCCTCCGCACAGGAACTCGAACCTATACTCGCCGTACTGGTCGAACCTTATGTTGTTTATCTCAAAATCCAGTTCCACTACCTGGTGGGGATCCCTGAAGACGAGCGGCCCCTTCATCTCCATGACCTGTTTGCCGGACTCGGATGGAACACACCGGAGAACCCCGTCGTAGTTCCCATACCCTTCCGTCATAGTGATAAAAACGTTAAGGCGCGGATGCACACAAGGCATCTTTCCGGAGCTGATATTATTGAAGAGCCCTATGAGCGACTTCTTGCCGGTCTTTTTGTCGTCGATAACGGCATCGCATATCACCATAGTAAGCGGTATCGGCTTGGGCTTCTTTGCTTTAGGCTGATCCATGATTTTCCCCCAGAGCGGGAATGCATCCGAGATAAGAAAGAGATCTGTCTTTTAGATCAAAAAACGAGCTCCCTGGGTAGGATCCCCAACATCCTTATCCCGATCATCCCGATCTTTTCTTAATCGTCCACCGAATAGTCCCATTCGTCACCCGGCATAGAAGCTTCTGTGGTATTATCCCCTTTTATGGCGGGTTCATTTTCCTGCCTTATTTTCTCAAGCTGCTCCTGTGTCCGCTGGATCTCCTGTTCCATCCG
>JAQVSN010000055.1:0-1338 GCA_028700515.1 Candidatus Omnitrophota bacterium | reverse complement strand
ACTTCTTCCCGCAAGTATTCATCCCAAGGACCGAATAAAGAGGACACCGTCCTTGAACAGCTGTAAATAACGGCACTAAGCCGATGATCCCAAACCAATTCCTCATGTAGGCTCCCGCCGCCAGAATGACGACCCCTACTATCATCCTCACCGCCTTATCCACTTCACCAATGTTCTTTTCCATATCCACCTCCGGAATTTAGCGATATGATCGTCACACCACCTTCTATGCCGCATGTGTTTACCCGGACGTATTCGTTGTGCGTGATGCGATCGAGCGAAGATACTAAAGAACTAGGTTAAGGTTTAGATTGAGGTTAAGATTGAGTAGATGGGCTTCAGACCTTTTTTTCTGTCCCCCTTAACCTTCACCTCAACCTAAACCTTAACCTGAACTTTAGCGAACATAATAACGAACTGCTCACCGCCACGTAGCTCTGCGCGCGATCGCCTTCTTATAAAGATCCACATATTTATGGGCCGAATCTGACCAGCTGAACTCCTGTTCCATCGCCTCGTGTTTCATCGAGGCGATATGCCTCGGGCGGTCATAATACGTGCTGACAGCCCAGCCGATGGTGTAATAGACCGCCATGGGATCTGCCGCTAAGAACCGGAACCCTGTCCCTGTCCCGGATTTTTCATTATATTGCCTGACGGTGTCTTTAAGCCCGCCTATCTCCCTGACTATAGGCAGGGTACCGTATCTCATGCTGTACATCTGGTTAAGCCCGCACGGCTCATAAAGGGACGGCATCAGGAAAAAATCGGACCCGGCCTCTATCCTGTGGGCTTTCTCGTTGCTGTATCCTATCCAGGCCCCTATGGTCCCGGGAAATTCCGCGGGCAATCCTCCGAAAAGGTCCTCGAGCCGTTTCTCTCCCGCCCCGAGTATCACGAACTGGACCATCATATCCTTCGCGACCGATCTGATGATCGGCGCCACAAGATCGAATCCCTTCTGGTGGACAAGGCGGGAGACGATCCCGACGACCGGGACATTCGGGTCTTCCCGGAGAACAAATTCTCTCTGAAGTTCACGTTTGCAGATCGACTTTCCTGAAAGATCATCTGAGGAATAATTAGCCGGTATCAATGGATCCGTCCTCGGGTCCCAGTGATCATAATCCGCTCCGTTGAGAATTCCGACAAGGTCGTCCCTTCGTCTCTCAAGATAAGGCGCCAGTCCCGAACCCCCATCCGGGGTAAGGATCTCCTCGGCATAACTGGGGCTCACGGTGCTTACAGCATCGGCGTAATATATCCCGCCTTTCATGAAGTGTACCCCTCCCCAACTCTCGAACTTGCTTTCGGTGAAATTCTCTTTTCCGAGGCCCA
>JAQVSN010000054.1 GCA_028700515.1 Candidatus Omnitrophota bacterium | reverse complement strand
GTTGCAAAGCGGCCCCAGGAGGTTGAATATCGTCCTTACTCCTATTTCCTTGCGCGCCGAAGCGGCATACTTCATCGCGCCGTGGTAGAGCGGGGCAAAAAGAAAGGCTATCCCTGCCTCACGCAGACATCTCTCGGCTGCCTTTACGGGTACATCTATCTTCACTCCGAGCTTTTCCAGTACGTCGGCGCTCCCGCACAGGCTTGAAGCCGAACGGTTCCCGTGTTTCGCCACCTTAACCCCGGAACCGGCAACGACAAAAGCCGAGGTCGTCGAAATGTTGAACGTGTTGGCGCCGGTCCCGCCCGTGCCGCAGGTATCGACCACCGGACCGGGACCCGATGAGACCTTAAGCGACTTGGCCCTCATTACTTTCGCCGCTCCGGCTATCTCCCCGACTGTTTCTCCTTTCATCCTCAAGGCTACAAGAAAAGCGCCTATCTGGGACGGCATGGCAATGCCCGTCATGATGGCCTCAAAAACAGCGCTTGTCTGGTCTTCGGTAAGATCCCCGCGCCGTGTGACTTTATCTATCGCTTTCTTTATGTCCATGAAATCTTTCTTTTGATCGTTTTCTGAAAACTTATCTCACGAGATCATTTAGCCGGACTTCCCGACGGCCGTTAACGGCCCTTTTTCGCCATATCAACGAAATTCTTCAATATCTTCATTCCCTGAACCGTAAGTATGGATTCGGGATGGAACTGCACTCCCCAAACGGGATATTTCCTGTGGCATATACCCATTATCTCCTCATCCATGGTCCACGCGGTAAGTTTGAGCACCGGGGTTAAAGTATCCGGTTTGACCACGAGGGAATGGTACCGGGTCGCCTCAAAAGGCGACGGCACCCCCTTGAATATCCCCTCTGCCTTGTGGTATACGGGGCTTACCTTCCCGTGCATTATCCTGCTTCCTCTTACAACCTTGGCCCCGAAGACCTCCGCGATGGCCTGATGTCCCAGACAAACCCCAAGTATCGGTATCTTTCCAGCGAACTCGGCGATCACCTCTTTTGAAACGCCCGCGTCAGAAGGCGTACCGGGTCCGGGCGATATGAGTATGCTCGAAGGAGCTATTCTTTTGATATCGCGCGTTCCTATCTTGTCATTACGATAGACTACGGGCTTCTCTCCCATCTGGCCCAGATACTGGACAAGATTGTAGGTGAACGAGTCATAGTTATCTATTACCAGTATCATTCCAACCCTTCCTCCGCGTACTCTATGGCTTTCATCAAAGCCTTCGCTTTATTCACCGTTTCCTGGTATTCCTTTTCGGGGACGGAATCCAGAACTATCCCTCCGCCCGCCTGTACAAATGCCATATCGCCCCGCATTAGTATGGTCCTGATGGTTATACACAGGTCGAGGTTCCCGGAGAAACTTATGTAGCCTACACTGCCCGCGTAAGGACCGCGCCTTGTGTTCTCGAACTGGTCGATAAGTTCCATCGCCCTCACCTTAGGCGCTCCGCTCACTGTTCCCGCCGGAAAAGTCGCCCGAATAAGATCGAACGCGTCCCTGTCTTTACTGAGCCGGCCGGTAACATCGCTCACTATATGCATAACATGCGAATATCTTTCCAACCTCATTACTTCAGGGGCCTTCACGGTGCCGAAATCCGACACCCTGCCGATATCGTTCCTTCCAAGGTCCACAAGCATTATATGTTCCGCCCTTTCCTTGGGATCGGCGAGGAGCTCCCTGGCTAAAAGAGCGTCCTCTTCCGGGGTAGCTCCACGTGGCCTCGTACCGGCTATCGGCCGCAACTCCACATTACCGTCTTCGCATCGAACCAGTATTTCGGGTGATGACCCGATCATCCGGTCCCTGCCCAGTTTAAGGAAAAACATATACGGCGACGGGTTCACCGACCTCAGCGCCCTGTATATCTCGAAAGCGTCGGCGTGTGTTTTACGCCTGAACCTCTGTGAAAGCACCGCCTGGATAATGTCGCCCGAACGTATATACTCCTTTGCCTTTTCCACCATGCCGCAAAAATCTTTTTTTGAAAAATTCGAACTGATAACGGACTTCCTCCAGCGGCGCGTCCGGACCTTTCCCCGGGGAACGCTTCCCTTAAGCTTCTTAATAAGTTTTTCGACTTTTCTTTGGGCGGCGTCATAGCACCGGGACGGATCACCGTCGATCAAAGCGTTAGAGACGACCTTGATCTTATGGTCGACGTGGTCGAATATCAGTATAGTGTCCGTCAGCATGAACTGCATGTCGGGCATATCCAGTTCTTCAGGGTTCTTATCCGGGATCTTCTCAAAGAAGCGGACCATGTCGTAGCCCATGTACCCCACCAGCCCTCCGGCAAATCTGGGAAGGCCTCTCACCGGGACATACTCAAAACCCGACATGATCTTCTTTACTTCATCAAGCGGGTCACGAGCGGCCGTCACGCAAGTGGTTTTTCCGGAACGGGTCACTGTAACATCCCGCCCTTTTGAGGAGATCACAAGGGCCGGTGAACTTCCAAGGAAGGAATATCGCGCCATATGTTCTCCGCCCTCTACGGATTCAAGGAGGTAAGAGTATTCCCCCTCATCTATCTTAAGGAAAGCGGAAAGCGGCGTATCGAAATCGGCAAGTACCTCCCTATACACGGGGATGACATTCCCTTTTTTCGCCAGCTTTACGAAGTCTCTTTTAGTCGGATAGTACATATTCGTTACCTGCCCCCAAGTACCGGGCTCCTTCATAACATCACGGTTACATGCCGAAACACTACGTCCGGCGCGATGCGCCGCGCGTCATTTTCCTTTTTTATACACTTCCTTCGGGTCAAAAATCCTCTCATCTTCGACGACAAAACTGCCGTCCGGTCCCAGTTTCCTGAAATAGCAGGTGAAGTATCCCTCGTGGCAGGCCGCCCTCTCCTGTTCCACCCGAAAAAGTATGGAGTTATCCGCGCAGTCGATCGATACCTCTCTTACCGCCTGCGTGCATCCTGAAGTCTCACCTTTCAGCATAAGTTTCCCCTTGGAGCGCCGAAAGAGGTATATCTTTCCTTCCTTCAGCGTCTTTTCAAGGGCTTCCTTGTTCATATAGCAAAGTGTAAGGACCTTCCCGCTGTTGTGGTCCTGTATTATCGCCGGAATAAGCCCCTTCTCGTCAAAGTTCAATCCATCCACGAATGACATGTTAGCTCCTTTCAGTAAACTGTCCGGTCTTCGGCCCGGCTCATCGACGATCAGAGGCCCACGTGACAGATCCTTTTGAGCCGGCCGATCGATCATATCCTTACTGCCACCCCATGTTCCCTTAAGTATCTCTTTACTTCTCTCACTGTAAACTCTTTGAAATGGAATACCGACGCGGCCAGAGCGGCGTCGGCCTTACCTTCTACCAGTGCCTCCCTGAAATGTTCAAGACTGCCGCACCCGCCGGAGGCTATAACAGGTATCTTGACCGCTTCGCTTACGGACCTTGTAAGAGCTATGTCGTACCCGTCCTTTGTCCCATCCCGATCCATGCTCGTAAGGAGTATCTCTCCGGCCCCGAGCGACTCGACTTTTTGGGCCCACTTTATCGCATCTATTCCCGTGGCCTCGCGCCCTCCCCTCACATACACTTCCCAGCTGCCGCCTTGTCCTCTCTTCGCGTCAATGGCTACGACAACGCACTGTGAACCGAATTTATCGCTGGCATCTCTAACAAGATCCGGACATCTCACCGCCCGCGTGTTCATCGACACCTTGTCGCACCCGGCATTCAAAAGCTCTCTTATGTCTTCCGTGGAAGATATCCCTCCTCCGACGGTAAAAGGCATGAACACCTCTTCAGCCACCTTCCTTACCACATCCACCATGGTCTTGCGCTCTTCATGGCTGGCAGTGATATCGAGGAACACCAGTTCATCTGCTCCGGCATCGTTATAGACCTTGGCGTTCTCTACGGGATCCCCGGCGTCCTTGAGATCAATAAAATTCACTCCTTTAACGACACGTCCGTCCTTGACGTCAAGACAGGGTATTATCCTCTTTGCCAGCATCTATAGCCTCCTCAAGATCGATGGTCCCGTCATAAAGAGCTCTTCCGATTATCGCTCCGGTTATCGCGGGCCCCATGGCTTTCAGTGATCTTATGTGTTCAACGGTCTTCACGCCGCCCGCGGATATGATATTCACCTTGACCGCGCTGAGTATCCTTTTAAGATTCGCTATGTCCGGCCCGGCAAGTGTCCCGTCCTTTGAAATATCCGTGTATATTATTTCTTTGACGCCGCAGGTTTCCATGAACAGCCTTATCATTTCTATGTCGCCGGACCCCGAGGACCTTTCCCACCCCTCGGACATTATTTCACCGCTTTTGGCATCGACGCTGAATATCACTTTTTCCGAAAATTCCCGTACGCATTCCTCGGCGAAACTCCTGTCCCTGAAGGCCCTTGACCCTACTATGACCCTCCCAGCGCCGGCCTTGAGGGCTTTATGGATATCATCCGTACTGCGGTAACCGCCTCCGATCTCCACCGGAACGTCTTTAGCCTCGGACACAATGTCCTTAAGGACATCCAGATTCACGGGTCTTCCTTCTCTAGCGCCGTCGAGATCTACCACATGGATGTATTCCGCTCCCAGAGATATCCATTTAGCGGCGGCTTCCCGCGGGGATATGTCATAACTGAGCTTCCTTTCGTACCGCCCCTGCTCAAGCCGCACTGTCATCGCGGACATAAGGTCTATAGCGGGATATATCTTCATATCTTTATGAAATTCTCCAACAGTTTGATCCCGTTTGATTGAGATCTCTCGGGGTGGAACTGTACGGCGAAAATATTATCTTTCCAAACGGCCGATGTATAACGCACTCCGTATTCGGTCTTGCCCGCCGATATCTCTTCATCAAGACTGACACAATAATAAGAGTGGACGAAATAGAAATAGCTTTCATCCGGTATTCCCCGGAATACCGGGCATCCCCCGCCCTTCAAAGACACCGTATTCCATCCGATCTCCGGTACTTTCAGCCCCTCACTCCCCGGGAAAAGCCGGACGTCTCCCTTAAGGACACCAAGACACTCCGTGCCCGATCCTTCCTGGCTCTTTTCAAAAAGAAGCTGGAGCCCGAGGCATATGCCCAGGAACGGCTTGCCGCCGGCGATGCTTTCTTTAAGGGCTCCTATCAGTCCTCTTTCGGCCAGTCCCCGCATGGCGTCTTTCGACGATCCTACGCCTGGAAGAACGATCTTATCCGCTTTAACGAGCGAGGCGGGTTCATCGGTGACAACTACCCCTGCCTTCAAGTATTTGAAGGCGTTGTAAACACTCCTTAAGTTGCCAGACCCGTAGTCAATGATCGCTATCATATTTTTTGAGCTATAGTATCCCTTTACTGGACGGAACTTCTCCTGCCCTGCGTTTGTCGATCCGGGTGGCTTTATCCAGGGCTATCCCTAAAGCCTTGAACGTTGCCTCCAGATAGTGATGCAGGTCACCTTCACCGGATATCTCGATATGGAGATTTATACCGAGTTTTTTAGAGAAACTTTCGAGGAAGTCCTTGGCATAATGCATTGAATAGCCTTCTTCGTCCCTGATCTCGGCAACCGGGCGTTTTTCGGTGAACATGAACGCCGACCTGTTGGAAAGGTCCACAGCCACCCTGGCCATTGCCATATCCATCGGAACATACGCGGAGGCGGTGCGTACGATGCCCCTCGAATCCCCGAGGGCCTTCTTGAAAGCCTCCGCAAGAGCTATAGCTATATCCTCGTTCAGATGATGATTATCAACATGCGTATCACCCTTGGCGTTCATATCTATATCGAAATACCCATGATAGGCGAAGAGAGTGAGCATGTGATCAAGAAAACCTATGGTCGTGGAAATAACCGATCTTCCTGTGCCGTCAATATTGAGGTTTTTTATTTCTATCTCTGTCTCTTTACTTTTCCTGGAATAGCTGGTCTTTCTGTCGTCAAAAAGTTTCTTGTTCCCGAATATGCCCATTTGAACCTCCATTCAGTCGCCGATCCCGGACCGCCGGCAGCCGCCGGATATGGCCGGGGCGAGGCGCGTTATTCACAGCGCACTTTCACGGATTCCCAGTGCGCCTCGAGCTTTTCAAGGGCAGTAAGGTCCCTTACCCACTGCGAAGAAGCGCATACTGCCTTTCTTGAATACGAAATTATGTGCGAACTCTTAAAAAAGCTCCTCAGGTTGAGCCCCGAGGAATACCGCGCCGTACCGCCTGTGGGCAGCACATGGCTGGGCCCGGCGACATAGTCGCCTATGGCCACGGGAGTGAACTGTCCCGCGAATATGGCTCCGGCGTTGCTAATAAGTTTCATGACCCTGCTGGGCGATTTGACCATGAGTTGGAGATGCTCCGGCGCGATAAGGTTCGAAACGTTCGCGGCTTCCTCAAGATTACTTACCTTGATTATATAGCCTTTTACTTCCGGGTCCTTATGAAGCGCGTTGAACACTTTTCTGGACGGCGTCACCAGCACGGAAAGCCCTTTGTGATGCTCGGCCTGGGCCATGAGGTCCTTTTTCAGGTATTCCACGCTCACATGCTGGTTAGCTATTATCAGGACTTCGCTCGGACCGGCCAGCATATCGATATCGCAATACCCGAAAACCTGGCGCTTGGCCTCGGTAACGTACTCGTTGCCGGGGCCGACTATCTTGTCGACTTTCGGGACGGTCTTGGTGCCAAAAGCCATTGCCCCTATCGCCTGGGCGCCGCCGACTTTATAGATCTCATCGACTTTCAGCAAGTTGGCCACGACAAGGATGTGCGGGTCGATGCTTTTATGCTCGTTCGGGGGAGACATCATGACTATCTTCTTCACCCCTGCTATCCTTGCCGGTATGACCGTCATATAAACGCTTGAAACTAGCGGAGCGGTCCCGCTGGGGATATAGACCCCCACGTTCTCAAGAGGCGTGAACTTTTCCCCGAGCTCGACGCCGTGCTCATGTCTCATCGTCCAGGACCTGGGAAGCTGGCTGTTATAGAACTTATTTACGTTGCGGATGATCTCTTTCAGTGTCTTGACCAGCTCAGGCTTTATGTTCTGGTAGGCGCCGCTTATCTCGGCCTCGCTCACACGGAGGTCTTTGGGTTTCATTGATACTCTGTCGAACTTCCGTGTGTATTTAAGAAGAGCGGTATCACCGTTCTTCCTGACGTTCTCCAATATCGACCAAACCGTTTTTTGGAGGCGGACCCTGCCCTGTCCGTGCCTATTCACAAGCGCCTCGAACACCTTGCTTCCTACCTTTATGCTTCTCATTCTGACCTCTTTTTCATCCTTGAGGGATATTAATCCCCTGATGATCTTTCAACAAATGATCTTCCCATCTCTATTGCCTTCTCGAGCCCTGAAGGGTTTTTCCCTCCGGCTTGAGCGAAATCAGGTTTCCCTCCCCCTGTCCCGTCTATCTCCCCGGCCGCGGCGCCTACGACCGCCCTGGCGTCTATGCCCGCGTTAACGGCTCCGGGTGAAACGGCGCATATCAGGAAAGCCTTCGCCCCGTCCCTGCCTCCGAGTATGACCACAGCGTTGTCGGCTTTGGCCCTCACACGGTCGGCAGCCTTACGCAGAAGGTTCATGTCCATACCCTCAAGGACCGCGGAAGCAAAACTTACACGCCCCAGTTTTACAGCCGAAGCCGCAATTCCATCCAGTTTCGCGGACATTTCCGAAAAAGCTCCCGCCGCTTTTTCTTTCTCGGCCTTACGACAGGCCTTATCAAGTTCTTCTTTAATCTTTAGAAGTCCGGGTCTTATATCCTGCTCAAAGGCTTTCACAGTCTCCCTGTCGACCGCGCGTTTACCTTCGGCCGTCTCCAGAGCTTCTTTGGGAAGAATATCCGATATATCCTTTCCCGCCCTACGCGCGGCCTCAAGGCAATCCGAAACAAGCGTCTTTACCGTATCCCGTATCCACAACCTGGCACGATCCCCGGTAAGCGCCTCTATCCTTCTAATTCCGCTGGCCACAGAACTTTCGCTGATTATTTTTACAAGCCCGATCTCGGAGGTATTATCCACATGACTGCCTCCGCAAAATTCTTTGGACTTATCTCCTACCTTTACGACTCTGACCTTTTCGCCGTATTTTTCACCGAAGAACGACAGTGCTCCCTCCGCTTTGGCCTCCTTGATATCTTTTACTTCTTTGGCGACAGGGACACCCTCCTCCACCCACATATTCACCATTTCCTCGACCTTGGAAAGCTCCGTCTCTGACATCTTCTTGAGATGCGTAAAATCGAACCTCAACCTCTCGTCGGTCACAAGCGACCCTGACTGTTTCACGTGGTCTCCCAGAACATTCCTGAGAGCGGCCTGCAAAA
>JAQVSN010000053.1 GCA_028700515.1 Candidatus Omnitrophota bacterium | reverse complement strand
CCAGGCGGAACATCATGCGTATCACTACAATCTCGGAATTAACCGTCCTATTCGCGGCTCCTTCCTCTTTACGAAACTGCTTAAAGTCTTCAAATATCTTTGGGTTAAAATGTGATGTTCGCTCTATATACGGGTACTTATTGACCAGGAATCGCTTAAAGTTATCTAGAATTGATTTATATCTCGCCTGAGTACCGGGGGCAAGGTTTGTCTTACAATATGCCAGAAAATCAGTAAAAAGCCCCTCTAATTGACCATCCTTCTTCTCAAAACCCAACGCACCCTTTGCCAGTTTAACTTCAAAATCACTTAGGGCAAGTTCGGCTATCTTTTTAGACCTGCCGACACTTTTGCGCATGCGCTTACCGGTTATACGGTAATCTATGAAATATGTATTTCCTTTTTTTCGAAGGGTTGCCATTATTTCAATACCTTTATGATATGAATCCGATTACCTATTTTCCGAATTTAATCGAATGAATAATTTGCTCAGCTTGCGGAAGATAGTTATCATATTCACTCTTATCAGCACTAAATGTAATATCGTATACAATAGAACCAATTAAAACCGTATAAACTTTATGTTTTACTTTCCTCCCATCGGGGTCTATTTTTTCATAAACCATATAGTACGCTTCGAATCCACTAACTTTCGTATACCCTCTATCTATCAGCCTGAAGCTTGGGACATGCTGGGGGAACAGGTTATAATTATAGTCAGCATATTGTTTCAGATTCATTTTGTATTTGCCTATGTCTTGAACTATGATGTTTATATTTTCCGAAAAATCATCAGAATCACTAGTTACTGGTGACATCAAAAAAATGATCCCACTCGCATTTTTAGTATACCAATCATCGGGATATTTAATTGTATAGTTGAAATACGGGCTTTTATAAGTCTTCACTCCACCTGCAAAACATACCTGCACAGATATTAATAGAAGAATTAGGATGAAATACAATTTCTTCATATGACGCCTCCTTTAAAAATCGCCTATCTTACTTTTAGATAAGTGCTTCAGCTTGATTTTTTTTCGCTTCTGGGCACTGTTTGGGCACTTATAACTTGATTAAAGTGTATCATAAAAGAAAACGCCCGTCAACAAAGGACTTGCGACGGGCGTTTTCTATATGGTGGAGGTGCCGGGATTCGAACCCGGGTCCATGATCCCTGACCGTGCAGTATCTACATGCTTAGCCCGCTGTTTGTCTTTTCCCTCTCGTCCCCTGCGGACCGGGTACGAAAAGAAGCAGCCCTCCTGATACTACCCGCGGCTTGAAGGCGACATCGCGGGAGTCCTTGCTTGTTGGGTTCGTTTAATAAGCCAAGGCGCTTACTAAGGAACCAGTCCCCACCGTGGTGGGAACATTTAACGCTCCCGAAGCCAGAATTGCTTCTGCTTCGGCTACTGGATTGTAGTTGGCGTTTGTTGTTTTTTCAGGTTTTTTAAGAGGCCACCTGAACCCTCTGCATGCTGCTCCACGACCTAAAGAACACGTCGAGACCAGTCACCCCCAAAAATTTTCGCTTCACGAAAATTTTTAGAGCAATTGAACAATAGAAAATAGAGCAATTGATCCACGAGAAGGTTCAATTGCGGTCTATTGCTCCATTGCTCGAATGCTCATCCGGAACTTTCGCTTCTTTCAAAGAACTTATCTGCCCTTTTCAACCGCCATGCCCTTCTTAATTTCCCGAAGTGCCTGTTTTTCCTTTATAGCGTGCCGTTTATCGTATTCGCGTTTACCCTTCCCAAGGCCTATCTCTATCTTTACGTATCTTTTTTTGTAATAGATCTTTAGAGGTAATAATGTATACCCCTTCTGTGTCAGTTTCCCGAATATCTGGTGTATCTCTTTCTTATGCAGAAGAAGCCGTCTCTTCCTCACGGCGTCTATCTCGTCCCGGGAATACTCATAAGGGTTTATGTGCATGTTAAATACATAAACCTGGCCCTCGTCAACTCTGGCAAAACTGCCTTTCAGATTGACCTTTCCGGCCCGGATCGACTTGACCTCGCTCCCAAAAAGTTCTATCCCCGCCTCATAGGACTTTTCTATGGTGTAGTCCCTTAAGACCTGGCGGTTAGAAGCTATAACTTTGTCATTCTGCATGTTGTTCATATAGTATTATACTACAAGTACTTACGCATTTCCACCCGAGACCGACCTTCCGACAGGCCAAGATTGACTGGTGGAATATTTTATAGTATAATCAGCGGGATTTCGCAAGTAAAAACATTTTTCGCGGGCGTGGCGAAACTGGCAGACGCGTATGGCTCAGGACCATATGGTGGCAACACCTTGGGGGTTCAAATCCCTTCGCCCGCACCAAAAAAACCCGTCCCCGGACGGGTTTTTTACTTTTATACCCGGAAGGGATTTGAACGGAGCCGACGAGCCATTTAAGGGAGCTTGCGCGCCGGCAAGCAAGCGACTTACCTGCGAGGAGGCGGCTGGCCGACCGAAGCCCTGCTATGTTTTTTGACGAGCGAACGCGAGGGAAAAAAACATGCCAGCGGGGCGGAGGCGCCAAATCCCTCCGCCCGCACCAAGTAAATAAAAAAGCCAGCAAAGCTGGCTTTTTTATTTACAGAGCAATCGATAATCGAGAATCGAAAATAATTAAAGCAAAAATGAGGATCGATTGCGGTCGATTATCGATTGTCTATTTTCAGAAGTATCAACAGTTTTTGGTCTTTTCTCACCTCATAAACTCGCTATTCATGTTCACTGACATCCGACTCCTACAAGCTACTAGCCCCTGCCGACTGACGGCTAAGTGCGTAGACTGCTGACTGACGTTAGATCTCTCGACTCCACTTCACGTCGCTCCTCTCAGACCCAGTGGGTCTTCGAGGACTGCGTCGGGATGGCGAAGTTTGTGGAACTTTTGGCCAAAGTTACGTTATTGCGTTTTTTGTGTTATTGGGTTATTGAGTGGTCGCATCGCTAAAAGCACCCAATAACGCAACAACACAACAACACAATAACGAACTGCCCGCTGACAGCTGATGGCTGCCAGCTGACGGTTGGCCTGCGGACTTACCCCCGTTCTTTGACTCTCCGCCTTTTACATGGTATATTTTATTACACAAGTTCCATCGTTCAAAAAACCAAGGGGGTACTATGAAGGCTATAGGGAATATTTTAGCAATGATCGGGCTTTTTATGTTCGTATACACCCTCGCGGGGCGGTTCATCGGAGAGAAGAGCATCGCGGGATTCACCCAGATACCCGGATTCGGCCAGGGGTTCACGGCAGTAGGAGCTTTCTCCGCCACTGCCTGCGTCCTCCTCCTGGCTGTTCTAGCGCTTCTAAACTCAAAAGATTAAGTTTTTATCCTAAAGAAAAAACCGCTGCCTTAAAGCAGCGGTTTTTTTGTGTCCGTAAAGATCTCTTATCGCCTCTAAGATGACGCCTCTTTATGCGTTACCGGTCTTATTCCCAGCTCTTCTGCCCTCTTTCTCCACCCGCTTTCGAGTAATGTCTTAAGTTCCCGCGCGGAATCGGCCTGCCTGGGAGTGCACCCCAGAAGTCCTTTTGTAAATACGGCCGGATGAAAAGCTATTTCGTTAACACCCTCTTCCATTCTCCCAAGCATAAGAGCAAGAACGTTTTCATTGATACGCCCTGAATGTATATGTCCGAGAAAATGCGAGTTCGAAAAAAGTCCGGCCTTCTTAACCTCTTTTAAAGCCGTGGCCGCAAGAGGTTTGAGCACGGCATGTCTGAAGATATCAACAGCGTATGCCCCCTCCAAAAGGTAGGATGATCTTTCAAGCGGAATACGTATGTATTTTATCCCGTGTTCTTTGGCCAGGTCTATTACGCATCTCAATATCCCCGGAAGCATGTGGACATGCTCGTGGCCGTCTATATGGGTTATCTTAAGACCCTCATTCCTGAGGGCCTCTATTTGGGCGGTGAATTCATCCCTTACATGCCGGACCTTAACGCGTCCGGTCAGACTTAGACGCGCGAGATGCATATAGTTCGCGGGGAAATGCCCATCCGATGATCTCAAGCTGTCAGCCCCTCCGCTTATGGGTTTAAGGCCTCCGGTCAACGTTAAATGTATCCCGGCTTCAACGAACCCCATATTCCTGAGCATGGCCGCGGCCTCTCTGAAACGCCTGCCGCAGGGCATAACGCTTACACCGGTGATCACGGCCGACTTCAGACACGACTCTGCCGCCTCGTTCACGGCATCTGAAACACCAAGATCGTCAGCATTAATAATAAGTTTTTTCATTTTCGGGTCCAGAGAGCCGCCCTGACCTTGATCATATCCCTGAAGGTGGCGAGAATTATGGAGGGACGGGCCATATATGAAATACCGCCTTCCCTGCCCAGAAAAGTTACTGGAAATTGGGCTATGCGGGCCTTTTTTTTAGCCGCGTGCGCGAAAAGCTCTACATCCACAAAAGGACTGCGTGACACGAAAACCGCGTCTTTTACTGTTTCTCTGCGCGCTATCTTGTATCCTGAATTGATGTCCCTTATGCTGAGACCGAAAAGCGCCCTCACCATGAAGTTATAAACAAGTGACATTATCTTTCTTTTAAGGGTATCTCCCTTTTTTACCACGCTATAAGCGCTCACAACGTCATTTTCGCGTATCAGGGGGAACGAAGCCTCAATGTCCTCGGGCCTTACGGGAATATCGGAATCCATATAAATGATCACGTCTTTGGAAGCCCTTCTGAATCCTTCCGCAAAAGCGCCGCCGAACTTTGAATTCTCCTTGAGGCGGAACACCTTGACCTCAGGCATTCTGGAAGACACAGTCTCGGCGATATCCGCGGACCCGTCGGTGGAAGCGTCATCCACGAAAACTATCTCATAGTCATCGGCAAGACGCGGCGCCAACGCGGCAAGCATCGCGACAGCCTTTTCGATATTGTCCTTCTCGTTGTACATGGGAAGGACGAAGGATATGCTGAACTGTTTATCCATTTGTATTGTCGATCCGGATCTTTAAGGCCGCTTACCATCTCCCAGCGGCTTATTCGTCACGAGCATCTTCTTTCCCGACTGGAACACCGGAGGCGGAACGATGTAGACCCCATCCTTTTTGAACCTCTCAAAGTGTTTAACTTTCATGATACACCACACTCTTTCGGGGCGTGAGACAAACTCCATAAGCGCCTCCTGCGGATGTATGTCCAGAATATCGGTCCGGCCCGTATAAAAAGCTACACCGCGGCGGTTGTCGTCTTCTCCCCCGATAGGATCACCGGGCGAGGAAATCCTCAGGAATTCATCGCATATTATTTTACTTGATTCCACCTTCTCTACAACAGGGATCACAAGGTATAGCACTGGAAGAAGCCCGACTATCAATCCCGCGGCTAAAACCGCAAAGGACCGCATGACCTGTCTTTTCCCGAGAAATACCAGCGAAACCGCGAGAGCGGCCGAAAATATCGTAATGCCCGCGAGCATCCCCGGAAAGGCCTCCGAATAGCGATGGCGAAGGGCTATGTACCCGCCGATAAGACCGCCCATGGCGGATAACGCGAGAAGTATATGCCCCCAATACATCCCTTTAGTAAAGCGTCCATCCGGGTCGGTCGAACCGGAAACGATCGCCTTTTCCCAGTACCATCCAAGTATCAGGTAGAGTACCGGGAAAAGAGGGAATATGTAGGTCACAAGCCGCGTCTGCGAAGCGGTAAAAAAAACAAAAACTACAAGGAACCAGGCCAAAAGGAGCGACCTGTAACCTTTAAGGGATGAACTCTCGCGTCCGTCTTTCCACATACGCCAGGCGGCAAAAGGTAAAAAGACGCTCCATGGGGCTGCTCCCCCGATGAGGACGGGTATATAGAACAGCGGCGTAGCCCCTATTTTATGTTCCGGATGTACGAACCTGACTATGTTGTGAAAACCGAAGAACTCGTCATAAAACCTCTGGCCGTGCAGGAACGAAACGATGATGTACCAGGGGAACGCGATCGCGGCAAACACGAAAATACATCTGAAGAACGGGATCTCCCTCATCCTCTTTATCGATCTCGTGGCTATCATAAAAATGAGAGCCGCCATTCCCGGGATAAAAAGACCTATCGGGCCTTTCGTAAGGACGGCCAGGGCCGCCGCCGCGGCTGAAAGAACATAGTGATCCCTGTTGCCCGACATCCAGGCCTTAATAAAGAACACCAGACAAAAAAGGATGAGAACGGTAAGCACCATATCCGTAACACATCCTCTCGAAAGGACCAGATACTCCGCCGAAGTAGCGGCCATTATCCCCGAGAGGAAACCCGTGAGGGGCGAAAAAAGCATCCTCCCGGCGAGATATATACCGAGCACCCCGAGAAGTCCGAACAAGGCCGAAGGAAAGCGGGCGGCAAATTCCCCTACACCGAAAACAATATAGCTGAGCTTTATCAACCAGTAGTACAATATCGGTTTCTCGAACTGGGGTTCACCGAATAATTTTGGGGTTATCCACTCCCCTTCAAGCAGCATCTCTCTCGCCGTTTCCGCATAAAAGGGCTCATCCGGATCAGTGAGGGCCAGATCTCCAAGCTTAAAAAAGAAAAGGAAGGCCGAAACAGCTATCAGGATAGATATGTACTTTAAGTCGCGCATAATTGGATCCTCCCGGATCTTAAGGGCTCAAGCGATAATGCCTATAAATACTATATTATATGCCGGGCCGCTGTCAATCCTTTTTGAAGTTCCCAGGTCGGCGTCTCTGGCCTTTTTCAGGCTAAAAATCCCCCTTATCATTATTAATACGCTATAAGCCTTGACTGACCTCACCGGAGAATATATACTAATTACAAAACTTTCCGCCTTCATATACACATTTTTGATGAACATCGGAGGCTCATAAGTGTTATCATTCTTCAAACGGAAAAAAGCCAAAAAATTCGGCGAAATAGCCGTCAGCCGGGGTTTTGTCACGGAAAAGGATATGCGGGACGCCCTTCTCGCGCAGGCAGAATACCTGGAAAAGCATAAAGTCCAAAAAGAGATAGGAGCCATCCTTTCGGAAAAAGGCGTTCTCTCTCCACATGACCTGAAGGCGATAATAGACGAGCAAAGCAAGGGTCCTTCCGGTCCGATCGCCTGGTTCACCGCCCTTTTCGGACTTAGTCGGTAGACAACGGAATCAAGACACGCCCCAAAAGGCGGCCAACAATCAAGGAGGACATCGAGATGAGGAGAAAAGCGACATTGATGCTGGCGTTGTTCGTCACAGCAGCGTGTCTGACGAACGACGCTTCCGCCGGTCCCTGGACGCTTAAGAAGAACAGGCTCTGGGCCGAAACGTTCGGAAGAATAAGCATCTCCAGATACTGTTTTGACCCCGATGGCAATAGAAGCCGCTGGAATAACGGCGGATACTCGAGAGTGTTCGACCTTGAGCAGAAATTCGAATACGGCGCGACGGACAACTTCAACCTCCTTTTGGGCATCCCCTATTCCAGGAGCATCTGGAAGGACGATTATGTGATACACGGGAATTCATCCGAACTTACCAATGAGAATTTTAAACAACCCAATTTCGGGTTCAAATACCGCTTCCTCGATAAACCTTTTGTGGCAGCTGTCCAAATGAAGGCTTTCATATTCCCCAACGCTGACAGGAACAAAGAACCTACCCTTGACGAATGGGGCAACGCTCTTGAGACCAGGATACTTATGGGAAAAGCTTTCTCCGTACACAAAAGACCGGCCTACGTCGCCTGCGAGCTTGGCTACAAGATCCGTTCAAAGAGATGGGTGGCCGACAGCGATTGGGCCAACACCTTTCCGGTATTTTTCGAGACAGGCTTTTCACCCCATGACCGCATAATGCTGAAGACCGAAATTGACTGCATGATCTCCCAACCCGGCACCGGCAGGATAAAGGATGCTTACACCTGGAGGATAGGCCCCATAATAAGCCTTCTTGGCCACGGATTCAGCAGTATAAAGAAAGGCGGCGAATCCAGTCTGAACCTTGAACTGCAGTACGGCATTCAGTTCGCCGGCAGGGGGGACCCCAACATTCACAGGGATCCGACCTGGCCGAACAATGAGGATAGGATAAGCGCTCCGCAGGAATTCATCGCCAAGATACAGATGCTTTTCTAATATCTCCCCAAAAAACAAAAAAAGAGGCTCTTAAATAAGAGCCTCTTTTTTTACGTATTCCAGCTTGATACTGAAATTGGAACAGTGTCCTGAACTCTTCCGCCATCTATCTTTTCGACGCGTTAAGTTCTTTCTGCATTTCGGCCGCGGCTTTCTCGAGCTCTGCAGCCGGGTCCGCGTTCTTGAGAACTACCATCTGTATAGCTTCATTAACGAATCGGGTGCTCCCATCCCACGAAAGTACCGGAGGCGGACCCTGGGAATCCTTCGCCTGAGCCTCAAGAA
>JAQVSN010000052.1:4016-8448 GCA_028700515.1 Candidatus Omnitrophota bacterium | reverse complement strand
CGCGAGATCAAAGGAGCACTCCTTGCACTGGGATTGGCCTTCTTTCCCGGCCAACTTATAGAATTCATTGACTGAATGGAAGAGCGGGAACAATCCGTTCAATGCGGTGAAAATAAGTTTCCCCTTTCTTTTAAGCGCTTTTGACGCGTTCTTGAGGATCTCAAAGTTCATCTCATCTGTTTCCATAAGAGAGAACCCGCCTTCGCAAAGCATGATCGCCAGATCAAATTCACCGTCAAACGGAAGATCGCGGGCATCTTGTATTTGGAAGTCGATCGACAATCCGGCTTCTTCTGCTTTTTCTTTTGCCCTCTTAATCTGATTCTCGGACAAGTCAACGCCGGTGACATTGTATCCCCTTTTCGTCATCTCTATCGCGTGACGTCCGGTACCGCAACCGATATCCAGTATCTTCAGGGATTTATTCTGCTTTATTTCCTGCTCGATAAAATCGCATTCACCCACAGTGCCCTGCACAAAACATTCTTTGTCGTATTTATGGGCGTAATTTTCGAATAATGATTCGTACCATTGTTTCACAGTAAACCCCGTTTAGGCTATAGGCTTCATTGAACCACCCAGTATTCCAAGCGATCCTGTCCGATCTTTTCAAGATCCTCTTGATCTCTAAAGTAATTATACTTGTCAATTTTCAGCCCGAAAAATGACAATAATATCACGCGCATTCTCACTCTTTCTTCCGATGATGTCCTTGCCGTTAACTCAAGATGCCGAAATATCCAAAACAGCATCCCACGCCAGTTCAACCGGAGATCATTCAAAGACGCGGATAAAGATCTTATTGCCCGAGATCATTTCTTCACGCGTTCCTTAAGTCTCTCGGTCAACTTTCTCAACCTTTCGGAACAATCATATTTGCCCAGATTGACATCGATTATAGTGGGGCTGGATACATTCTTTCTGGCTGCTTTAAGAGCGGCCGATAATTCGTCTTCCGTGATGACCGTATACCCCTCTCCTCCGCCTATAACCTTCACTATATCGGCATATCTCCAAGGTTGAAGATCATTGAAATCTCCGTCCATCATAGGACGGAACGTTCCATAACCGTGATTATTCAGGATTACAACAATAGGACTTAATCCATAGCGTACGCTGACAGAAAGCTCCATTCCGGTCATTTGGAACGACCCATCCCCGACAAGAACAAGCGGCCGTCTGCCCGGCGAGGCAAGTTGAATACCTATCGACGCGGGAACTGAAAAGCCCAGTGAGGCATAATAGGCCGGCGAAAGGAATTCAGCCATGCCATGGACCCTGATATCAAGCGAGCCGAACAGCGGATCGCCCGGCTCCGCTATCACCGTGGTATTATCGTCAAGGAAATCATTAATACATGAGATAAAGCGGTCCATTGTTATTTTGCTGTTTGGCTGCGCGGCAAACGGAGATAACTCATGCTTTTTGGGTTGCTCAAACCTTTTCTTTTGATCCGGCATCGCACGGGTAAGGACCTTAAGAAAATATTCCATACCGACGCCCAAATAAGAATGATGTTTTACTAAGATGTTATCCGGAGACATCACGACGCTCTGGTTGGGATCTATATGATGAGTAAATATCCCGGTAGCTATGTCCATGAGATAAGAGCCTATCGCGATAACACAATCGGCCCCTTCCACTGCCTCACGAACATCATCAGGGCTCATCCCTCCTGCATAGACACCGATAAACTGTGGATGATTTTCCGAAACCACCGATTTACCAAGGACCCCGGTAACAAAAGGAAGTTCTGAACGTTCGAGAAACTCCAGAAAAAGCGTCTGCAGCCCAAAGCGATGTACTTCAACACCAGCTATTACTATCGGCCGTTCAGCCGCGGCAAGCATCCCTAAGACCTCACGAACAGCTTCATCAACCGCGACCAGGTCAATAGCCGGGCGTTCTTCTCTATGGATCGCATGAGTATCATCGATATCTACATCTACCATGTCCCTCGGTAATTCTATATAACCCGGTCTTTTTGTCTGTATAATGGCATTAATAACACGGTCTATTTCGGTAGCAGCGTTTTTTGCATCATCTAGAATTGCCTGCGCTACGGTCATTTCCCGGAAAACATTGAGTTGCGTCTCAAAAGAACGGACCTTGTGATGAAGAAGCGGGTCGTGTTTACGCTCGGCTATGCCCGGACCGCCGCTGATCACCAGTACCGGCGACAACTCGGCAAAGGCCTGCGCGGTGCTATTTGCTATCTTAAGCCCTCCAACCCCGTATGTAACACACACTACACCAAATCCTGTTGCTCGCGCATAAGCGTCTGCCGCAAAACCAGCCCCTTGTTCATCACAGGTGTTCAGCACCTTAAGCTGACTCGCACAAAGTTGACTGTAAAAGTTCAATACGTAATCACCTTGTATGCCGAATACATGTCGTGTTCCCGTTTCTTTTATTGCTTTTATCAGATACTCCCCCGTTTTCACGCCTTCTCCCTATCCCCATTGTTTGGGACCATATCATTTTCGATTTAGCTCGATCCCTTCTTTACCTGTCTTTCAACATCCTTTATCTATATCGTGTTATCGATCATCATACCATTCTCTGAGCGAGGATGGAACCCGAGTGTAGCGTTTTATCCATATGACACCTTCAGGATTCAACGGCAATGTCCGCTCTTTCCATAAGGGTTCCTGCGCCCTTTTATACCCCTATATCCTCATTCCACAGCGCGGGGGAGTTTTTAATAAAGTTTTTCATAAGCGAAATACACTCTTCATCATCAATAACATCCACTATAACGCCTCTCGATCGAAGAAGTTCTTCTTCCCCCATGAACGTCCTGTTCTCTCCAATGACCACGCGCGGTATCTTGTAAAGAAGAATAGCTCCCGTACACATCGGGCATGGGGAAAGCGTCGTATAGAGTGTGCATTTTCTATAAACTTCCGCGGGAAGTCTTCCGGCATTCTCTAGAGCGTCCATCTCCGCGTGTAAGATAGCGCTGTTTTTTTGCACTCGTCTATTGTGCCCCCGCCCTATTATTTTACCGTCAACTACGATCACTGAGCCTATGGGAATGCCTCCTTCACCCAGTCCTTTCTTCGCCTCTTCTAACGCGGCTTCCAGATATTTGTCCATTTCGGCACGCTCCCTTTGTAATGTGTCCCCGCGGAACGATCGGCCAGTGTCCGCCTCCCTTGAGATCAAGCGAACGCCACATCCAGGATCATCATGACAACAAATCCCACTATGGTCCCTGCTGTCGCCAGATCCGTGTTGTTGTTACGCTGTGATTCCGGGATAACCTCTTCGACAACAACGAATATCATGGCTCCCGCGGCGAAGGCGAGTGCGTAGGGCAATATCGGACGGGCTAAAATAACAGCTCCCGCTCCGATTACCGCCGCTATGGGCTCAACTATGGCGGAAAGCTGGCCGTACCAGAAACTTTTCAGCCGCGAAAGCCCTTCGCGCCGGAGAGGCACGGACACGGCAAAACCTTCCGGAAAATTCTGTATTCCTATGCCCACAGCGAGGGCGATCGCCCCCGCGAGGGTCGACGAAGGAAGCCCCGAGGCCGCGGCTCCGAAAGCCACCCCGATGGCGAGCCCTTCCGGGATATTGTGCAGCGTTATCGCGGCGACAAGCAGTGTGCTCCGCTTCCAGGATGTTTTTATCCCTTCCGCCTCCTCCATGGGAAAACCGATATGAATATGCGGAAGGACTTTATCGACAAGACGCAGGCAGATCGTCCCCAGCAGGAATCCGGCTGCCGCCGGTATCCACGGGGCGAGGCTATGATCACCGGACATTTCTATGGCAGGGGCCAGCAACGACCAGAAACTGGCGGCCATCATGACCCCGGCGGCGAACCCCAGCATAGCGTCAAGGACCTTCTGGCTTACGGTCTTTGTCATAAAAACACAGCCAGCACCCAAAGCCGTTACCCCCCACGTAAAGCTCCCCGCAAACAAGGCCTGTGTGACAGGGGAAAAACTTTTAAAGATATCCAGGAACAGCATCTCTCATCCCTCTCCTTCAAGGTTTTCCGGAACTTAACACAAGTGAATGGTCAAGGTCTCCATATCAGCACAAATATCCCGATAGCCATGGTCACGAGGGTAATAGGTAATCCCACTTTAAAGTACTCAAAGAAACCGACTTGCGTGTCGTCTCTGGCCGATTCAAAAACTATTATATTAGCTATCGATCCTATAATGGTAAGGTTTCCCGCCAGCGTCGACGACATAGCGAGGGCCAGCCATATTGTTTGGGGGACCGCCACCCCGGAAAAAACATTCGAGAACAATATGACGGCCGGCACGTTGCTTATCACGTTCGATGTTAAGGCGGAAACCCATGAAACTCCGGCTATCTGGACGAACTTCGCGCCGTAGATAAAGTGCCTGACCTGGTCGAACATAATACCAGTTATGCCGGTTTTTTCGATCCCTTTCATTACTATGAAAAG
>JAQVSN010000052.1:0-3916 GCA_028700515.1 Candidatus Omnitrophota bacterium | reverse complement strand
ACCATGGATACGGCGCCTATGAGCGACCCCGCGGGACGGCTGATATGGACCCGCGGAACATTCTGGATAGCGATCACAACGTACGTCAGTATGAAAATGATAAGGGCTGTTCTCATACCTCGGGGATACTCCTTATTTTTCGATATCGGTCTCTATGATGACCTCGAAGATATTTGACCGCCTGACCTTTCTGGCTATGAAAACGTTCCCGCTGTGGCATATTCGGTCTTCCACCTTAGGCATCCGTCCGAGAGAATCCAGGAACCATTCGTTGAGGGTCCGTTCGTCTCCGGGAAGACCGAATGTTCCCCTCGAAGGGAGATCCTTAAGCTTTATACCGCCGCCGGCCAGATATCTGTTAACGGCTATCTGGTAAAAATATGTGGGAAGAATGTCATATTCGTCCTGCATTTCTCCCACCAGGGACTCTATTACATCCTCCAGAGTGACAAGTCCCGAAATATTCCCCGCGTCGTCCCTGACAACGGCGATGTGCTGATATCCTCCTGTAAGCTTATTAAGAAGGCCCGAAAGTTGCTCGTTCTCTCTAACCTCCATAACAGGCCTGGATATCCCCTTAAGGGAGGGATCCTTAGGATTTGTCTGGAGGGCGCTCACTATATCCTTGAAGTTAATGTACCCAATGACCTTATCGAGGTTATCCCCTTCGATAAGGGGAAGACGCGTATGATGGTGTATATGAGCCTCTATAAGAGCGTCCGTGAGGGACATCTTCGTAGAGAGGAACTTGATCTCATCTCTTTTTACCATAATATCGCTTACCTTTATCCTCTGAAGTTTGACCGTCCGGGAAAGGATCCTCTCCTGGTCGACGCTTATAGTTTTCTGAAGAGCCGCGAACTTGGCGAGGACGGATATGTCCTCCACCGCGCCCGCTTCTTTGCCCTCTTCTTTCTTCCCGGCGAATGGCCTGTTCAGAAATTGTACAAGTCCGACAAAAGGCGTGAATACCGTGATCAGGAATTTAAGCGGCATCCCCGCGATGAGGGCCACATTCCTGTTATATCTTACTCCCAAGGTCTTCGGGAGTATCTCGGTCCACTGTATCATGACAAAGGAAAAAACAAGAGAGAAAATGAAAACCCACTTTGTGCCGAAAAGTTCGTCGAATTTGGCACCGGAAAGAGCCGCTCCGATGGTATGCGCGAGCGTGTTTATAATGAGTATAACGGTGATAGGCCGTTGTATGTTCTCCCTGAAGATCTTCCACGTCTGGGCGACTGCCGGACGCTTCTCTGATATCCTGGCTATATCCGCGAGGGAAAGGCTCAGGAGGCACGCCTCCAATATCGAACACATAAAAGAAATGCCCAGAGCTATGAACATGGTCAGCCAGAATGTCGTCATCTTCCACTCTCCTAAAAAGTCCGGGCCATAGATACTGCTTCCCTATACCCCCGCTCCGGAGATAAGTTCTTCCTTTTTATCTCGCGTAAGCTTCTTTACCATAATTTCAGCGGCGAGGGCCGCGCTTTTGGTCCTAAAACCCTTTGAATAAACCAGTTCCAACGGTCCCCTGCCCCTCAGGTATTTGGCGCCTTTCCCGGAATTATGCTTATTGAGGCGTTCCTTAAGGTCCTGAGTATAGCCTGTATATAAAGTACCGTATTTACAACGGATCATGTAAACGTAATGATTAAGCTTTGCCATCAGTCTTATTATAGATATGGGAAGAAAGATTTGGAAGGGAAATTAGAAACCGATATTAAGCACTGACATCAGATATCAGATATCTGATGTCTGCTACCTGACGTCTGCAGCGGATCACCCATGACGCATGACCCACGACACATGACCAGTCCGAGCTTTCCGGATCACGATCCGCGAAACACGACCGACGGATCAGAACGACAACACACACTGAGTGATGAAGCGGTTATCCTTACTATCCTTAGGATACTGGTCCCTTATCTCATATGCCGCCCGGACCTTAGCGTAGTCGTTTATAATAAAGGCTACCTGCGGAGTTATCCTTGTTTCCCTGTCACCGGTGTCCGGCAGGAACTGTCCGAATCCGGCCAAAAGTTCTATTCCTCTCAGATACTTATACTCAAAAGAGAAATTATACGCCCCCCAGGCATAATAACCATAGGCGTTATTTTCTTTTACTCCGGGCATTTCTTCCTTGCTCCTGTACATAAGTTCAGCCTGAGCATCGAAATTCCCCCATTTGTAATAGACCTCTCCCCCGGCGATATAGACATTATATTTGTCATCACGGTCCCACTGCCCATAAGCCAGTTCCGGACCGAACCTTAAAAGCCCATTTTCTGTCTCGAAAGCGTTCGTCCAGGAAACAGCGACCGGCATGTTGTTATTCGAAAATGTGCTTGTCCCGTCGCCGAAAGAAACAGGGTTATCGCCGTTCAGGACCGAAAAACTTACGTTGGAATAATGGTCGAACGGTATACGCCAGTCGAACTGGGCCCCGGTATCTGCCCATGGTTCCGAGCCGAACATACCTTCATGCATGGCGGATAAAGTTATCGTGCGTCTCTCGGAAAAATGCGCGATGTTCTCCGGACCGAAATTCACAAAGAACTTACCGGGTTTAGCCGAAAGCCCCCACTCCTCAAAATGCAGTCTGGCATACGCTTCCTCTATCTCCGCTTCGTGCCCGTGATGTTTGGTAAGAGTTATAAAACCGAACAGCCAATCGGTTATGTCAGCCTGTACCCCGACATTGGCCTCATGCAGGAAAAGTGTGTTCTTTTCACCGTCCACCCGTACATATCTCGCGTCAATGGCCCCTATGGGTTTAACCTTATCTCCCAACATGCCGTGGTTATGATGAAGTCCGGGCACGTGGTCCGAATGACCATGCTCTGCATGAATTTCACTCTCTGTAGACTTTCTTTCCTGCTGCACTACCCTGGCTTCCAGTTCGGCTATTTTTGCCTCATAACGGGCGGCCATCTCCCTGATCTCCCTGATCTCCCTGCGCAGCTCTTCGATCTCGAGTTGAGAAGCGTCACCGGCCCCATGAGCCGGGCTATGGACAAACAGGAACGCTGATAGGAACACCGCGATGAATATCTTTCCAGTCATTTTATCCTCCTCATTTATGCGCCCCAAATTACATATTAAAACGGACACTTTTTTGCTTAGAGATTCCGATGCCATATCGACCCGGGTTTTCGGAGCATTTCCGGGAAGGCAGCTGAACCGGCTTACTTGCCGCATTCCGGACAGATACCCGAAAGCTGTATAAAATGGTCTACGATCTTGAAGCCTCCGAGGGTCCTTCCTTTAAAAAGAGTACATTCGGGCATTTCCCCGATCTTCCCGCACTTCACACAAACAATGTGATGGTGATGCATATGTCCGCATCCCGGACACAGCCCATAATACCTTTTGCGCCCCTCCCTCTGGACCCGGACCAGTATCCCAGCATTGACCATCTGCTCCAGATTGCGGTAAACACCCGGCAGACCGCAGCGTCTGAATTTTGTCTTTAAGTGTTCCCAGACCGTTTCGGGATCTTTAGCCCCCGTACTTTTCTCAAAAAAAGAGATAATAGCCCTCCGTCTCGGGGTATCCTTAATGGCGCTGGCGGCCAGCCTGTCAAAATGGATCTTGGACATGGGATCCTCCTAAATAGAAATTATTTCTGTTTATTTTATATAAAAAAATCCGTCCAGTCAACGGTTCAATATTTAACTTCATTTTTAAACCTTCTATCCAGAGTGCTGTAAAGCAAACTACTTGCGTTTCAGCACCTGTCCCCGAAGTCTTCCGGATATGTCCCTTCGAGGCGATCTTATGCCTTTAAGAAAACCTCTGTCGGCGGACGCCCTGACATCCTCTACCGTATAGAAAGCTCCCGGGGCGTGTCTTTCCAATATCCCAAAAGCCTCGGCGAGGTCCTTACGCCTCAAAACCGTAAAGATAAGCT
>JAQVSN010000051.1 GCA_028700515.1 Candidatus Omnitrophota bacterium | reverse complement strand
ATTAAACGAGAAACGAATATGGCTATAATACTTGATTTCGAAAAACCCATACTTGAGCTCGAAAAAAAGATCGAGGAACTCAAGAAATTCACGGAAAGGGAGGAAATAGACCTTTCCGACGAGATAATCAAGCTTACGTCAAGACTGGATACCCTCAAAAAAGAGACTTTCAATAATCTCTCCCCATGGCAGAAAGTACAGCTTTCAAGACATCCCGACAGACCCTATACGCTTGATTACATAGGGGCCATCGCGGAAGACTTCATCGAGATCCACGGTGACAGGCATTTCAGCGACGACAAAGCGCTTATCGCGGGACTGGTAACGATAGGCGGCAGGAAGCTTATGATCATGGGGCATCAGAAAGGGCGCGATATGAAGGAGAACCTTATGCGTAATTTTGGGTGCGCCCATCCCGAAGGTTACAGGAAAGCCATGAGGCTCATGAGGTTCGCCGAAAAATTCGGTATCCCTATAGTCACGCTCATAGACACTCCGGGGGCGTATCCGGGCATAGGCGCCGAAGAAAGAGGCCAGGCCGAGGCCATAGCTTTTAACTTGAGAGAAATGAGCGGTATAAGGGTTCCGATACTGGTTTTTGTGATAGGAGAGGGCGGTTCGGGCGGAGCCCTCGGCATAGGTGTAGGCGACCGTGTATATGTCCTTGAGAACGCTTATTATTCCGTTATTTCGCCGGAAGGATGCGCGGCCATTCTCTGGAGAGAGAGGACCAAGGCCTCGCTTGCCGCGAAATGCCTTAAACTTACCGCTCCGGAACTTCTTGAGCTCGGCATTATAGATGGAGTGGTCCCGGAACCGCTCGGGGGGGCGCACAGGGATCTTACGGAGACGGCCGCCAACATGAAAAAGATCATAATTAAGAGTTTGGATGAACTTTCTCGCTTGGACCCGGACACCCTTATAGACGAGCGCTACAAGAAGTACAGGGAGATCGGGGTTTTCAAGGAAGGGTGAGGACCTGAGGCATGAGGACAAAAATAGATAACGACAGCCATCTTCTCAAGGAGATAAGTAAACAGCTCATAGCCAGGCTGAAGGAAACAGGCGTCGAGGAAGACATCATTTTTGATATACACGTAGGGTTCGAAGAGGCTCTCCGCAACGCAATGATACACGGCAACCAGAACGATCCTTCCAAAAAAGTGACCGTGGGGTACGACCTGACGGATAAGTCGGTGACTATTTCCGTCGAGGATGAGGGCAAAGGGTTCGATCCTGAGATGCTCCCGGACCCGACCAGACAGGAGAACCTTCTAAAGGAAAGCGGTCGCGGGGTCTACATGATGAAACATCTTATGGACGATGTAACGTATGAGAATGGCGGCCGTAAGGTCGTAATGGTAAAGCATTTTGACAGAAAACACCGGTAAAAGACTGACGGAGGCATTATATGCAGATCAACCTTGAGGAAATGGGCGGGATATCGGTATTCCGCGTGTCCGGGGATATCGATATCAACAGTTCGCCCGACGTTAAGAAGTCGTTCGATAAAGCCATCAACGCCAAGAAGAACAAGGTGGTGATAAATCTCAAGGATGTCGGGTATGTCGACAGCTCCGGTCTGGCCACTCTGGTTGAGATATTCAAGAACCTGAGATCTTTGGGTGGAAAGCTCAAGCTTACTAATCTATCCGGCAAAGTGAAAGGGCTTTTCGAAATAACCAAATTGGATAAGCTGTTCGATATATTACCCGAGGAAAAGGACGCGATAGCCTCTTTCTGACATTTTATGCCGTTCGGATACGGCGGGAGTTTTAATGAAAAACCCGATAAGAGAAACAGGCCGAGTTACCCTGAAGCTCATGGCTCACGTGACAGCTATCCTGGCGCTTTTATACAGTACGATCTCCTGGAGCGTCATGGGACCCCTGAGAGGCAAGGCCGCCAGGCGGCAGAGCATCTTCGAACAGATGGTGTTTGCGGGAGTGCAGTCGATAGTGATAGTATTCTTTATTTCACTTTTTACGGGCATAGTAATTGCGATGCAGAGCGCGTACCAGCTTAAGCAGCTGGGAGCCCTTATATACGTGGCCCCGATGGTAAGTATAAGCATGGCCAGGGAGCTGGGGCCGGTCTTTACGGCTTTAGTGGTCACCGGCAGGGTAGGGTCCGCCATAACCGCCGAACTCGGTACGATGAAAGTTTCGGAACAGATAGAGGCGCTTGAGACCATAGCTCTCGATCCCGTCCGTTTTCTGGTAGTGCCCCGGTTCTGGGCGCTCATGATCATGCTGCCGTGCCTTACCGTGATGGCCGACCTTGTAGGTATACTCGGAGGGCTCATAGTAGGGGTGTTCAATCTCGAACTTAACGCGTATCGCTACATATCCTTTTCATTTGATCTTCTTACCTGGAAAGACGTCTGGACGGGTCTCCTGAAGGCTTCCGCGTTCGCGGGGGTCATATCCCTGATATCCTGTTATGTCGGACTGGACACCAGGGGAGGCGCGGAAGGCGTCGGGCGGGCTACGACGCTCAGCGTCGTAATAAGTTTTATACTGATAGTCCTCGTGGATTGTGTCCTTACGGGGCTTTTTTATTTTTCGAACGTTTAAGGCCTCCGGCCTTAATATCACACGGCGGTCGCCATGAGCGATAAAGCGGCAAATGAAAGAGAAGTAGTGATAGAGGTGAAGGACCTTGTCAGGAGGTTCGGGAACAGGACCGTCCTTAACGGTATAAACCTCAAGATCTACAGGGGCGAGACCTTCGTCATTATGGGCGGGTCGGGTTGCGGGAAGAGCACGCTTTTGAGGCACATAATAGGCAACCTTAAACCCACTTCAGGGCGTGTGATACTGCTGGGTGAGGATATTACCGACCGTTACGGTTCGGAACTCGACAAAGTACGGAAAAAGATAGGCATGTCGTTCCAGTCGTCGGCCCTGTTCGACTCGATGACCGTCGGGGAGAACGTAAGTCTGCCTCTTCGTGAGCACACGCGTCTTGATAAAAGTGTCATAGACATCATGGTCACCATGAAGCTTGAACTTGTCGGCCTCAGAGGATTCGAGAACCTCCTGCCGAGCGAGCTTTCGGGAGGAATGAAGAAAAGGGTCGGTCTCGCGCGCGCCATAGCCATGGACCCGCAGATAATCTTTTACGACGAGCCTACCGCGGGGCTCGATCCCATAGTTGCCGCTGTCGTGGATAAACTTATAGTCGACCTTTCTAAAAAGCTCCAGGTGACCAGCGTTGTGGTGACCCACGACATGAAAAGTGTTATGTCCATAGCGGACAGGATAGCGATGCTTTATGAAGGACGCGTGCTCGAAGTAGGCACGCCCGGGGAGATAACTAATTCCAGGAACGAGATCGTCCAGCAGTTCATCAACGGAAGCCCCGACGGCCCTGTAAGGTTCTTCCAGCAAAAGGGCGATTATCTGGACGATCTAACGCAATAATACGGTCCGCCCGGATATCCGGCGAGCCATTAATAGGAGGAGAAGTCATGAGGATCTCTAATGAGATAAAAGCCGGTGTTGTGGTCCTTCTCGCGGTCGTTATCGGTATATTCTTTTTTTATAAGACCGCCGGGGTGAAGCCCTCGACATATACGGTGAAGACCAGGTTCGTTTACGCGGGGGACCTCAAGCCTAACGCGATAGTTAAACTTTCGGGCATAGAGGTAGGCAGGCTTCTTACGGCTGAGTTCTCCTATGATCCCAACACCGCGGTGGAATGTGTGCTCGAGATAGATTCAAGGGCTAAACTCCGCAAGGACTCGATAGCTTATATAGGTACGGCCGGTTTTGTAGGGGACGCTTTTGTGGGTATAACCCCAGGGGTATCCCCCGAATTCATGGAAGAGGGAGGTATGCTGGACAGCGAGGACCCGGTCCAGATGAGGATACTCATGAAGAAGGCCGAGGAAATAGCTAATAGTCTGGACGGTATCCTCAAGGACGTTAAGTCCATCGTTGCCGATAATAAGGGAAACATTGACAGCATCGTCCTCAATCTTGAAGCCACATCTCAGAATTTGAAGGAATTCAGCGAGGACGTCAAAAAGAGCCCCTGGAAACTCCTTTTCAAAGGGGAATGAGATCTTTTGTCCCCGGCCTCACTGAGGTTACATTTTGAAAGCTAAGGTAAAATTAAAACTCCTGTATCTTTTCCTTGCCGCTTTGGGCGGCTTTCTTCTTCTGCTTCTTTCCTATCTCAGGGTTTTCGACGAGTTCGAGTACAGCATGCTCGACCTCAGGTACAGGCTGAGACCCGCGCGGACGGTCCTGCCCGAAATAGTGATAATTGAGGTCGGGGACGATTCCATAGAAAAGATAGGAAAATGGCCCTTCCCCAGGACTTACCACGCCGTGCTCGTCAAAGCCCTCAAATCCGCCGGAGCCAAAGATATCATATTCGACATCTTTTTCAGCGAGGAGAAAGAGGGCGACGCCGACTTCGCGGCGGCCATCAGCGAAGCCGGCGATGTCTACATGCCGTACGTTTTCGACATAGACCGCGGGGGGGATACCGGCGACCGGATATCCGCGTCAGGTTACGCCGCGCCGCTGATAGATCCTCTGGCCAAGGCGGCTAAAAGCACCGGGTTCATAAATGTCGAACCCGATCCCGACGGCAAGGTGAGGCGCATTCCGGCGATCATATGGCATGAAGGCAGGTTCTATCCCCACATGACGGTTCTCGCCGCCCTTGACCGGTTAGGGTATTCTTTCGACGACGTAGAGATCGTACCGGGAAGGTATCTGATGGCGGGGGACATGCGCATCCCTCTTGACGAAAGGTCATCTATCCTGGTGGACTATCCGGATAAATGGGGAAAGGGCTTCCGCCACTATTCTTATGTGGACATCATACAGTCATATCTTGCCGGCATAACGGGGGATGAAGCTACTCTCGACCTGCAAAAGGAGGTTGGCGGCGCGGTCTGTTTCATTGGGCTCACCGCGACGGCCTCTCCGGACGCGCACCCCTCACCTATGGAAGCCGTTTATCCGGGTATAGGGGTCCACACAAGCGTTTATAACAGCATCGTCAAAGGACGGCATCTTGAGAGGGTAACGAGGTGGTGGAACCTTATGGTTCTTATCATACTCGCGGTCATTACAGGCTGGGTGACCATGAAGGCGGGGAAACGTTTCGCCATTATTTCAATAACGCTTGTAATGTTAGGATATTCGGCCGTCTCGTATTTCCTTTTTCAAATATTTGGCCTGTGGATCGACGTTTTTTACCCGCTTATTACCGTAGTTGTGATCTATGTGGCGCTCTCTTTCAAAAAATATGTCGCTGAGACCCGGAAACGGGAGGTCCTCGAAAAGGAACTCAATATTGCCAGGGATATACAAAGGAGTTTTCTTCCGACGAAAGAGCCTGCGGATACAGGTCTTGATATCGCCGCCAGAATGTATACCGCGAATCAGGTAGGAGGAGATCTCTATGATCTTATATCTCTCGATGATGGTAAGGCAGGCATAATGATCGGGGATGTTTCCGGTAAAGGTGTTCCCGCGGCGCTTTTTATGGCCAGGGTAGTAAGCGTTTTCAAGACCTACGTACATGAAGGTTCTCCCGCGAGGATAATAGGACTTATCAATGACCGTCTTGTTAAGGAGGGCGGAGCCAGTCTTTTTGTCACGCTCTCCTACGCCGTCTTCGATACCCGGGAGCGGATAGTAAGGTATGCTTCGGGAGGGCACCTTCCTATTATAGCCATTAAGCCTGACGGGTCGACCTCACTGCTTGACGTCAAAGAGGGAATACCTTTAGGTCTCCTGGAAAGCGATTTTTCCGAGGGAACTTTCGCCTATGTTCCGGGAACGGTCTTCCTCTTCTGTACCGACGGAGTGACCGAGGCAATGAACACGCGTGAGGAGATGTTTGGACAGGAAAAACTTCTCGATACACTCTCCGGATCCGGGAACAGGTCTGCCGGGGAGATAGTCAGGATCGTGCATGACGCTGTTTCCGTATTTGAAGGAAAAGCTCCTCAGCATGACGACATCACTATAATAGCGGTCAAAGCGTGATTTATGGTTCGTGGTTCAGTGTTCATGGCGTGGGATAGCCTGTCCCCCTTACGAACCACGAACCACCATTCACGAACCACGAACCGCGTTCCTCTTGACCCTTGCCCCGTGCCCCTTTATAATGAACGGGTTGTCATTACCCTGGCTGGACTAAAGCTTATAGCTTACAACTAAAACCATTACACGGAGCCGATATGAAATTAGAACTCAAGAAACTATCCGGTTTTACTCCCCGAAAAGGGCCGCTTCTTTTGATCATTATGGATGGGGTCGGGATAGGGAAGAATGACGATTCCAACGCTGTTTTTATGGCCAAAGATCCCTGTCTGAAGGATCTCCTTAAGAGCAGATTATATACCGAACTTCAAGCCCATGGCACCGCTGTAGGTCTTCCTTCCGACGATGATATGGGAAACAGTGAAGTCGGGCATAACGCCCTTGGCGCCGGACGGGTCTTTGCTCAGGGCGCTAAGCGGGTAAACGCCGCCATTTCCGACGGTTCGATATTTACCGCGGAACTCTGGCCGGAGCTCGAGAACAGGGTCAAAAAGAACGATTCGGTATTCCATTTCATAGGTCTTCTATCCGACGGCAATGTTCACTCCCATATAGACCAGCTTTTGGCCATGGTTGGCCGTCTTGCCGATGACGGCGTCAGGAAGGTGAGGGTCCATGCCCTTTTGGACGGGAGGGACGTACCTGAAAGGTCCGCTCTTACCTATATAGAAAGGGTGGAAGCCGCTTTCTCGAAGATAAGGGCGGAAAAAGGATACGATTACAGGATAGCTTCGGGAGGCGGACGCATGGTGACCACCATGGACAGGTACGGCGCCGACTGGAGCGTTGTGAAGAGAGGGTGGGATGCCCATGTACTCGGGGTTGGAAGGCAATTTTCTTCGGCGCGTGAGGCGGTTGAGACATATTACAGGGAAGATCCCGGAATGACCGACCAGTATATGGACTCTTTTGTTGTTGCCGAGGGCGGAAAACCCGTGGGGACCATAAACGACGGCGACTCCGTAGTGTTCTTTAACTTCAGGGGCGACCGGGCGATAGAGATATCAAGGGCTTTTGACGATAAGGATCTTAAGGAATTCGACAGGGTGAGGGTTCCCGACGTGCTTTTTGCCGGGATGATGGAATATGACGGAGACCTTCATATCCCGAAGCATTATCTTGTGAGTCCCCCGGAGATCGATCTGACGGTAAGCGAGTATTTGTGCGCTTCCGGAGTTACGATGTTCGCGATCTCCGAGACCCAGAAATTCGGGCATGTGACGTATTTCTGGAACGGCAATAAGTCGGGCTATGTCTGCAAGGACCTTGAACTGTATGTGGAGATCCCCTCCGACCGTATCCAGTTCGACAAGGCTCCCGCGATGAAAGCCCCCGAGATCGAGAAAAAGACCGAGGAACTCCTTAAGAGCGGCAAGTACAGGTTCGGAAGGCTTAACTTCGCCAACGGCGATATGGTAGGCCACACCGCAGTTGTTCCGGCCGTCATAACGGCCGTCGAGACCGTGGACAAATGTGTCGCGAAATTACTTAATGTCGTAAAAGAACTCGGCGGAACAGCCATTGTGACCGCCGACCACGGCAATTCAGACGAGATGTTCACGATCGATAAAAAGACCGGTAAGCACCTGCCTAAGACGGCGCATACATTGAACCCCGTACCGTTCATCATATATGATCCGCTTTATGCCGGGGAGTACAAGATGGCTGAACTTCCGAAAAGGGGACTTTCCAATGTAGCCGCCACCATACTTAACCTGCTGGGCTACGAGAAACCGTCCGACTACGATCCTTCGCTGATAGAGTTCGTGAAGTAGGAGGGGGTGGGCACGGGGACAAAAAGAGGAGATTGCTTTCGAAGATCGATATTCGAGGATCGACCGCATTCGATAAGCTGAATATGTTTTCTATTATCGATTGCTCTTTTAGATAAAAAAACCCGCCGGAAGGCGGGTTTTTTATATGGTGGAGCTGAGGGGGCTCGAACCCCTGGCCTCATGCATGCCATGCACGCGCTCTACCAGCTGAGCTACAGCCCCACAAGTTAAAAGAGCGGAAGACCAATATAGCATTGGGCCTGTACACGTGTCAACGGTTTTTCCGGGCATTAACATGGTATACCTGGTCAGGCGCTTCTTATAGGGGTCCGGGACCGGACTAACGAGAGAAGGGAGCCAGGCTCCAGGCCTAAAGCAAAGACGGAACGAGTCATATCACTTGACTATAAGGAGCTACAATACTAAAATTATTTAATCCTTTAACGCCGGAGTGGTGAAACTGGCAGACGCGCTGGACTCAAAATCCAGTGGGGGCAACCCCATGTGGGTTCGATTCCCACCTCCGGCACCAGTGATGCTTCGCATCCCTGCAAAAGAGCCGCCTTCGGGCGGCTCTTTTGTTTACTTGTCACGAAAAGATCTTGAAGCAAGCTTCCGATCTTTTCGCTCCTCGTAAACTTTGCCGGGGTGGGGACCCTGCGCCCTTTAGAAGAGGCTCAGGGCTGGCGTTCCCACCTCCGGCACCA
>JAQVSN010000050.1:5942-8584 GCA_028700515.1 Candidatus Omnitrophota bacterium | reverse complement strand
AGGCGGCTGAAACGAAAATAGTCATCACGATGAACGCCAGGGAACTTAAGCATTTTTTCCACCACAGATGCTGCGCCAGGGCGCAGTGGGAAATACGCGGTCTCGCCGAAAAAATGCTTAAGATATGCGTCCGGGAGCTTCCGGAGGTCTTCTCCGGGAGCGGCGCCAAGTGTGAAGAGCTTGGATATTGCCCCGAGGGCCAAAAACTCTCGTGCGGCAGGTATCCTTCGAGAAAAATACCTCCCGGAAGGACCTGAACCTCTTAACTTGATATCGATGAAAGGCGGTATGCCATGCGTATACCCGGAACAGTGCCGCTCGGAGGCCTTATCCATCCTAAAGATTCAGCCCAGGTTTCCGTACGGAAAGACCTTAAAGGCCAGATAAACGGCCCTCTTATTTCCCCGACTTTTCTGCAGGAGCGGATACATGATCTTGCAGTGGCGATCTGCCGTGACGCGAAAAATGAAAAAGCCAATGAAATACAGGTTGTCGTAGTTCTCAAGGGCGCGGCCCCTTTCGCCAACATGCTTTGTCAGGAGATATACAGATGCGGCGGGCCGCCGGTGAGGATCAACTACATAAAAGCTTCCTCGTACGCGAAAAGTCTTGAGTCCTCGGGAGAAGTGAAAATAGAAGGCCACCTTCCGTATATCCGCCATAAGGATGTTATAATCGTCGATGATATCGTCGATACTGGGCTTACTCTTGCCAAGCTCAAGAAATACTTTTTAAAGGAAAGAAGGGCCGCCTCGGTACGGATATGCGCTCTTTTGGATAAAAAGGCCAGACGACTGCCGCGCCTCAGGAAAGGTCTCAAGATAGATTATATAGGATTCAATATCCCCAACATGTTCGTGGCGGGATATGGTATTGATTGCGCGGAAAAATTCAGGGAAATACCGTATGTCGTGGCCGTCAATGAGGGATACTTCGGAAAAAAGAAAGGACGGAAATAGGATGCGCCCCGTAATATTCACCGGAGCGAAAGTGATAGATGTCGTTTCCAGGAAAGTGGTAAATACCGATGTTCTCGTGAAGGACGCGAAGACATACCTGGGGGAGGCTCCGCTTATTCAGGGATGTGAGGTGATAGACCTTAAAGGAGCCTATCTGGCTCCGGGGTTCATAGACGGACATATACACATAGAAAGCAGTATGCTCACTCCTATAGAATTCTCCCGTGAAGCCGTAAAAAAAGGTACGACCGCGGTTTTTTGCGACCCTCACGAGATCGCTAATGTGCTGGGTCCGCGCGGCGTGGAACTTTTTCTTGAACAGGCTGAACAGGCCGTTATCAAAATAAATATAGCTGTTCCGTCATGTGTTCCGGCAACGGATATGGAGACGTCCGGCGGGGCGATAACGCTTGATGATATAAAGAAATTTCTTAAAGATGAACGCGTTTACGGACTGGCGGAGATGATGAATTTTCCGGGGATAGTCCATGGGGTGGGAGACGCGAGGCAAAAGGTCAAAGCCGCGCTTGATGCCGGAAAGCTGGTCGACGGACATGCCCCCGGACTTTCCGGAAAACCGCTGGAGGACTATATTTCGAACGGTGAAGATGACTGGGAGGTCAGGATAAGCTCCGACCATGAGTGTACGTCCGCCCAGGAGGCCATAGAGAAATGGGAAAAAGGCATGTTCATAATGTTAAGGCACGGGTCCGCGTCGAAGGACCTGGAGAATATCCTTCCGGGCATATGCGAAAAAGGGATAAGCCTGGAGAATTTCGGGCTTGTATCAGATGACCTTTCCGCCGAAGATATGAGGGAAAAAGGCCATGTTGATGGCCTTGTAAGAGCGGCCGCGCAGATATTTGAAAATGTACTGGAATGCGGCCGTGAAAGGGCTGTCATAGAGGCCATTACCATGGTTACACTTAATATTGCCGCGCATTTCCGGAAGAACACAGGATACATCGGAAAAGGGGCCGCCGCAGATCTGGTCGTGTTCGATTCGCTCAAGGACATCAACCCGAAACTGGTCATGGTGAACGGGCGGATAGTATACAGGGATGGCATGATAGAAGAGGAAGAGAGAACGTTCGATTATTCCGGGTACAGCCACCCGGTGAACATACGAGAAGGGTATGCCGAAAAAATGATGATAACGTGTCCCGCCGCCGACAGGAAAGCGAGGGTGATAGGGGCGCAATATGATTCATTGCTTACTGAGGCTTTCGAAGTTTCCCTGCCCTGCGTTGGAGGTGTCCTCCGGGCCGATCCCGCCCGGGGGATATTCAAGATCGCCGTTCTTGAAAGACATAAGGGAACAGGTAACGTCAGGACGGGGTTCATTAAGGGCATTTCTTTCCGGGGAGGGGCTATAGCTTCTACAGTGGCCCACGATTCCCACAACCTGATAGTTCTGGGCGCGGATGAAACCTCGATGATAAAGGCTGTCGAAAAGGTCAGGTCGGTTGGAGGTGGGATGGCGGCTGTTCATGGGGAGAAGAGCGAGGCATTACCACTTGACCTCGCGGGCCTCATGTCGACCCTGAGCGCCGATGAAGTTATCAGAGCGCATAAAAGCCTTCTGGCGCTTACCTCCGAGATGGGGTTCGACCGGGACCCTTTCCTTACCCTCTCATTCATGGCCCTTCCGGTCATACCGCATCTTAAGATCACCGATAAGGG
>JAQVSN010000050.1:0-5842 GCA_028700515.1 Candidatus Omnitrophota bacterium | reverse complement strand
GCGGGCCCAGTGGTGTCCTTGAACGGGTCCCCGACAGTGTCGCCGACGACCGCGGCTTGATGTGTCTCGGTGTTCTTGCCTCCGAGGTTCCCGGCTTCGATCCACTTCTTGGCGTTATCCCACGTACCGCCCGCGTTCGACATCATTATGCCGAGAAGTACGCCGACTACCGTAGCTCCGGCCAGGAATCCGCCCAGCGCTTCTACTCCCAGTACGGTTCCAACGATGAAAGGAGCGAGTACGGCTGTTACGCCCGGAAGCACCATCTCTCTCAAAGCGCCTTTTGTGGCGATGTCGATACATGACTGGGTGTCGGGCTTAGCGGTACCTTGCATAAGACCTTTGATCTCGCGGAACTGACGGCGTATTTCCTGTACCAGGCTGTCGGCTGCTCGGCCCACGGCCTTGAGGGTCATAGCCGCGATCGCGAACGGGATGAGGGCTCCAAGAAAAAGTCCGGCCACAGGCATCGGCTTAGTGATGTCTATGCTCGCGAGCCCCGTGGATTTCTGGAACGCCACAAAAAGGGCGAGTGCCGTAAGGGCGGCCGAACCTATAGCGAAACCCTTGCCGATAGCCGCGGTGGTGTTTCCAAGGGAATCGAGTTTATCGGTTATGCCTCTTACGCTCTTGTCGAGCCCCGCCATTTCAGCTAAACCACCGGCATTATCCGCTATAGGACCGTATGAGTCCGTGGACATCACTATTCCTATCGTCGCGAGCATACCAACTGCCGAAAGGGCTATACCGTAAAGGTTCCCGAACTTGAATGCGACGAGCATAGCTATTACGATAGTAAGGATGGGAAGGATAGTACTTTCGAACCCGATCGCTAACCCCGACACTATAGTCGTTGCCGGACCTGACTGGGCACTTTTAGCCACATCTTTTACAGGGCCGCCCGATGTGAAGTGTTCGCTTTCTATTCCGATGAGAGCTCCCGCCAGAAGACCCGCAAGTATAGCCCAAAGGTAGTTAAGAGAGCCGAACATCATCGAGGTGGCGAAATAGGCGCCTATTATGAAAAACACCCCGGCGACATAGGTCGAATTTCTCAATGCCGATGCGGCATCCAACTTTTTGAGGTAATTCATGGACATGACGCCTATCATAGAGGATACAAGACCGATGGCGATCAGAACAAGGGGGAATGACATGTGCGCGAAAGGGGCCGCGAGAGTAGCGCCTACGGCTATCGTGGCGATCACCGAACCGACGTAAGATTCGAAGAGGTCGGCTCCCATTCCGGCGGTATCACCAACGTTATCACCGACGTTATCGGCGATAACTCCGGGGTTACGCGGGTCGTCTTCGGGGATACCGGCTTCGATCTTTCCGACAAGGTCGGATCCCATGTCGGCGGCTTTGGTGAATATGCCTCCGCCTACACGAGCGAAAAGGGCTATGGAACTGGCGCCAAGCGCGTAGCCCGTGAGAATAGCCGGGTCTTTCCCTGCCATAAACCATGCGCCTACTCCCAGAACTCCGAGAGCGGCTACGGTTATACCCATTACGGAACCGCCTTTAAAGGCTGCGTTGAGAGCCTCAGCGGCTCCCAGTGTTCTGGCGGCTTCGGTGGTCCGTGAACTGGAACGGGTCGCGGCGTTCATCCCTATGAAACCCGCCAGCATCGACGAAAAAGCTCCGGTCGCGTAGGCTATCGCGGTGGTCATGTTGAGGAACTTCGCTATAACTCCGAACATGATAACCACAAAAACCAGGATTATCTGGTATTCCCTTTTAAGAAATACCATCGCGCCTTTTTGGACCTCACGGGAGATCTCTTTCATCTTGTCGAGACCTTCCGGCTTCTTCATTATCATGAAGAAGGTCGTTAAAGCGAAGAACAGCCCAACCACCCCCAATAGGGGGATGATCACTAAGAGTTGCTCGTTCATTTGACACTCCTTTTTTTAAAACAACTATGTGAGGGGGGATATCGGAAAAATCAGCAGTCAGGATACCATAAAGAGAGGAGGTTTTTCAACAGAAAAAGGACTTTTGACGACCTTTTTTGGATCGAACACGGTACAGACGGCCCCACGGCTCAAGAAAGGGCTTCTTTTATGTGTTTGATTATCTCATCGGGCCAAATAAACTTTGAAAGCACGCGCGCGGCGCCTTCTTTTTTGGCGTGTTCGATGAGCTCATTAGATATGAATGCCGTCAGGAGGAAGACCTTTACGTCAGGGCGGATCTCTTTTATCCGTTTGAGGAGTTCGAGCCCGGTCATCTCAGGCATCTTATAATCAAGAACGATAAGTGAAAAATCCTCGGCTTTCACAAGTTCGAGTGCCTTGAAAGGATCGGTGGTAAAACTTATGCCATAGTCCGCATCGAGGGTAAGAACGTCGGCCAGGGATTCGCACATGTCTTTATCATCGTCGACCAGTAGTATCTTATGCGACGCTCGGAACGGGTTCATTTTTTCCTTTCTTGACCGCGGGCAGCTTGACGACGAAAGAAGTGCCTTTATCGTTACTTTCCTCGAGCATAAGCGTCCCGCCGTTCGCTTCTATTATGGATTTGGAGATAGGGAGGCCCAGTCCCGTGCCTGTTATTTTAGTGCTGTAGAAAAGGTTGAATATCTTGTTCTTCGCGCTTTCGGCTATCCCGCCTCCGGTATCGGCCACCTTTATGTTCACCATGGGATGATCGCCCTCCGAACGATAGACCTGTATGGTCAAAGTTCCGGTCTCTCCCATGGCCTGAATACCGTTAATAGCTATATTACGGAGCACGCTGTAAAGTTGGTGGAAGTCCATGAAAACAAAAAGAGGGGAAGCAGGCAGCTCGAGCTTGAGGGTTATCCCCTCAGGCTTCTGGAGATCTTTAACGACCTCCTCAACGCATTCCTTAATGGATATCATGGAAGCCATTTCAGCCTTGACCCTTGAATAACTCAAGATGCTTTCCAGGATATTGCTGGATAGTTTAACTTTTTCCTCGAGTACATGAAGCCTCTTCTCGAACAGTTCCCTGTTATCCGTGCCTTCTTTCCGCAAAAGGAAGATGGAATTGTTTATTATGCTTAAGGGTGTCCTGAGTTCGTGAGCTATCTGTCCGGCAAGCTTTCCAAGGACCGCCAACTTGTCCTTTTCGACCATTTTCTGGCTCATCAGCTGTATCTGCTGGGCCTTGATCTTGACCGTGGCGTTCAATGATATGACCCACAACCCGGCCGCCAGGAACAGCACAACTATGGTTATCCCAGAGGTAGCAAGGATGAAAGTTCTCCAGGGAAAGGGCTGGTGCACCCTATAGCCGAACCATTTACGGTGCAGTTTCTCCATGGTGCCGTCTTTCTCGAAATTGAGCAACGCCTTGTCTATCTTGGTAAGAAGGTCTTTATGGGAAGGACTCAACGCCAGAGAGTAGGGTATCATGTCGAGAGGTGCGCCGACTATCTTGATATTCTCCGTCCGGTCCTTCTGTATATAGTAGAAAACGACGCTTTTGGCGGAGACCAGGGCTGTAGCCTCCCTGTTCGTGATCTTTTCCAGTCCTTCCCGGACATCGGAGGTTTCCAGGACCGTTATACGCAGGTCCTTTGATGTGAGGCTTGGCGGGCTTGGCCCTTCAGGGACGGCTACCACGGTCCCCTCAAGCGACTTAAGGGAACTGACATAACTGTTGTTAGCGTCCACAAAAATGGCGTATTCCAGGTTCGAGATGGGTATAGAGAAATCCACAGATCTGGAAAGGGCCTTATCCCTGGGTACGCCGACAAGGCCATCCACTATCCCTTGCTTTACTTGTTTGATGCATTCTTCCGGGGGCAGGAGCTTAACCGAGATATCCCGGCCAATGGCCGCGGAGATGAGCTTTATAAGATCCACCGCGTACCCGTCCGGTCCGTCTTCCGAAATGAAAGTATAGGGAGCGAAGTCGGAACATCCGGCAAAAACCAGTTTATCTTCCTTCTTCCCGCTGTCCTGTGAACGCGCTTCGAAGCCGCCGGACGAAAAGACCGACATGGCCGCAAGAACGATCAAAATGGCGCGTATTCTGGATACCATTACTCGGGAGATCTCCTCATATGTTAGGAACGTTCGGAAGCTATTATATCCTGTGACCGCCACCATGGCAAGAATAAGGGTTATCAATGTCCCCGCTTTGGACGGCACTCGTTATTGGCGTGTTTGTCCGTGTCTCCGCAGGCATCAATGGCCGATGCCGGGGATGCCGCGTTCTTTGCGCGGGCCATAACAGGACCGCCGTTTTCCTTTTTATTATCCTCGGCATAGGGTATAATACGTAAAAAACGATCAGCACTGTTCTATGTCGAATAGACGATGGTGTAGTACAAAATCCAATTGGGGGCAGTTATGGATGTGATGAATCTTGATAGGTTGCCTGAAAATGCCGCAAAACGTGTAAAGCCTTATTTGGAGAAGCTTATAGGAGTATACGGGGATAAACTTGTATCCGTTTTTGCTTATGGCAGCGTTACCGGAGAGGGTTATGACCCAAGAAACTCGGACATTAACCTGGCCGTAGTACTCGAGGAAGCCTACCTTCCGGCATTAAAGCCTGTCCTTTCGGTCGTAAGAGAAGGGTTCAAGGCGGGCATAACGGCTCCGCTTTTTCTTACGCCGACCTATATAAAAATGTCGCTCGATGTTTTTCCCATAGAATTCGACGGCATGCGGGATACCCGGTTAGTGCTTTACGGTAAAGACGCGCTTGCCGATATCAGCCTCAATGGGGAGGATATAAGAAGAGAGTGCGAATACCAGATCAAAGGTCGTATGGTGACATTGAGGCAGGCGTATCTTGAAAAAGCCGCCGGCAGAAGAGAACTCGAAGGTCTCATAAAAAAGGGTGTAAAGTCGCTGATGCCTGTTTTCAGGGCATTGGTGAAGTTGAAAGAAGGCGTTCCCGAAATGGCCAACGATGAGGTGCTGAAGAAGCTTTCGTGCGGATACGGTGTGGATACCTCGGCTTTGGGTTCCGTGCTCCGGGACGCTAAAAAAGACGGAAAAATATTAGGTGTTGAGGCCGAGGATTTTCTCTCGAACCTGCTTTCCTGTCTTGAGAGGCTTTCCGAGGCTGTTGACAGGCATTAATACACTATTTGGAGGAAGAACTTTGCAGAAGAATATAAGGTATGCCATGAAAAATGTCTTGTTGGCGGTATTTCTGGCGGCGGGGTCACTCGTGCCGGCCGACAATGTCCACGCCGTCCGGTATCCCTCTTACTCGGGATATGTCAACGACTACGCCGGCGTTATTTCCGACGAGGCCAAACGGGAGATAGAGAATCTTTTAGCGAGCGTCGAAAGAAAGACAACCTCCCAGATAGCGGTGGCCACGGTCAGGACCACGGCCCCGGAAACCATAGAACAATATGCTGTCGGCCTTTTCGCCGATTGGGGAATAGGCGTGAAAGGAAAAGATAACGGGATATTATTTCTCGTGGCCGTGGAGGACCGGAAGGTCCGCATTGAGGTGGGGTATGGGCTTGAAGGAACGGTCACGGACGTTTACTCCAAGGTCATAATCGATTCGCTCGTTGTCCCGGCGTTCAGACAGGGGAATTACGATCTTGGGGTGGCTTCAGGGGTTGTCGAGCTCGTCAAGCTGGTCAGTGAACACTACGGCGTCGAGATAGATCTTTCGGAAGAAGCGCCTGCGCTGGCCGATGCCGGACAGAAAGAAAAGGCGTCTCCGGTCGCGACGCTTTTCTTCATGATCATCTTTTTTGTTTTTATTTTCGGCAGATGGTGGCCGCTTTTTTTCCTGGGCGCTTCAGGGCGCGGGTCCCGATGGTCTTCCGGCGGTGGAGGATCTTTCGGCGGTGGTTTTGGCGGGTTTGGAGGAGGAATGTCCGGCGGAGGAG
>JAQVSN010000049.1 GCA_028700515.1 Candidatus Omnitrophota bacterium | reverse complement strand
GAGGTATGACTTCCTGGTGCGGATCGATGTTAGCGGTAGGGGTACCGAGCCGCCTGCCTCTTTCGTCGCCTCTTATGACCGTACCGTACACCGATACAGGACGGCGCAGGAGCTTCTCGGCTTTAGCAAGCCTCCCCTCCTTTATGAGTTTCCTTAACCATGTACTGCTCACGGCCTTACGGCCGTACATGAGAGGAGGAACTATCTGTACGTCGACGCCCAGAGAGGCCCCTATGCTTTTCAGCATCTTCGCGTCCCCGGACCTTCCCCTGCCGAAACGGAAATTAGACCCTACAAAGACTTTTTTAGCCCCTATCGTCCCAAGCACGTTCTTCACAAACTCTTCGGGAGGCATCATCGCCAGGTAATCAGTGAACCTTATGACGATAACAGCATCGAGCCCCATTTTCGAAAATATCGAAAGTCTGTGGTCCAGGGACATTATCCGGGGAGGTGTCTTGTCAGGGCGGAGCACCGACTGCGGATGCGGATCGAAAGTTATAAGTATCCTGTCCCCCGCATGTCCGCGGCAGCTCAGGACCTTCCCTATTACCCTTTTGTGGCCTATATGTATGCCGTCGAATATCCCTATCGCCGCGACGGGCGAAACGAGCGTATCAGCCGTGTTACGGTAACCGTATAATGTTTTCATCCAGACCCCTCATATCCATGATCTTCAGCTGATCGACCGTTACGGCCTTCCCGACCGTAAATCGACCGGACCGGATCCGGCGCAGCTCCTCCAGATGCGCGCCGCACTCCAGCCTCTCGCCTATGTCATCGGCCAACTGCCTCACATATGTCCCTTTACTGCAAATGACATCGAACTCCACATAAGGCAGGACTATCTTCGTTACCTCGATCTTGTTTATCGTGACCTTCACCGGAGGCCTTTCCACAAAAACGCCCTTTCGGGCAAGTTCGTAGAGCCGCTTTCCTTTGACCCTTTTCGCGGATACCATCGGAGGTACCTGCTCTATTTCTCCGAGGAACGAGGAGACCGCTTCACGGACCATTCTCTCGTCAACGGTAACATGCTCCGTACTGATCAGCTTACCGTCCCGGTCGCCCGAATCCGTACGCTCTCCAAGCTTCATTACCGCGAGATATTCCTTATCATCGCTCATGAAGGAGGCTGAAGCCTTAGTCGCGCTGCCGAGGAGCATGACAAGCACCCCCGTGGCGTTCGGATCGAGCGTTCCCGCATGGCCGACTTTTTTTATGCCGAAACGTTCCCTCACAATGTCCACCACGTCATGGCTGGTCATGCCTTTAGCCTTATCGACTATAAGTATGCCGTTCTTTTCCCCGCCGCGGTTCACGATACGGCCCCTTCTTCTTTTATGACGCGCCGCACCTCGTCCAATACCAGTCGTTTAGCGTCCTCCATTTTCCCCTTCAGTACGCATCCTGACGCTTTCTTGTGGCCGCCGCCCCCGAACGCCGCGGCCACCTTGTTCACATTCATGTTCCCGGTCGACCTGAAACTGACGTTTATAGAACCCGGACTTTCCGGCTTTTCCTTAAAGAACACGGCGACGCTCACTCCCTTGACCGCTCTGGCGTAATTTATGAATTCCTCGGTGGAAACGTCCTTGGACCTTTCTCCGGCGAACATATCCAGCCCCAGGGTAATGTGGGAGACCAGGCCATCCTCCTCGACCTTAAGGGTGGACAGTACCTTGCCCAGTATCCTCACTTGTTCCTGTGTCTTCTTTTCGTATACCTCGGAGAACACCTGTTGCGGGTTAGCCCCTCTCGATATAAGTTCAGCGGCGATAATATGGGTCCGTGCCGTGGTATTGGAGTAATTGAACATTCCGGTATCCGTGACGATCGCAGTGTACATACTGGCAGCCTCTTCCGGACCGGGTTGCACGCCCAGATCCGAGAAAAGACCGTGGATCATCTCACCCACGGAACTGGCGGAACTCTCGACCCAGTTAGCGTCGCCGAAATATTCATTCCCTACATGGTGATCTATATTGATAATGACGTGGTCCTTTATGACCTGGGAGACCCACCCGGTGCGCCCGAGCACCGGACAATCCAACACTATAACGGCTCCCGGAATGAACCCGTCCGGGAGCTCCGTCATGACCGTTTCCGCGCGCGGCAGGAACCTGAGGTTATCCGGCACGTTATCGTTGTTCACTATCACGGCCTTTTTACCGAGTTTCTCCAAAAGGGCCAGCATCGCAAGCTGGCTCCCCACAGAATCGCCTTCCGGGTTCACATGGGCCGTGATCAGGAAATTATCTGACGCCCCGATGGCCCGGATGATCTCTCTTGTATTATCCTCCCTGTTCATCCTTATTCCTTTCTTCACCGGCCGCGGGTTCCCCGCTCGGCGGACGTTCTTTTTCGATCAATTTAAAAAGCCTTTCTACTTCTTCCTGTCTCTCCTCGGTCCTGTCCTCTACGAAATCCAGGCGCGGCATGGATTTAATGGATATTTTCTTCGCGAGTCTTCCCCTTATGAACCCGGCCGCTTTCCTCAGGGCCTTACCTACGAAGACCTTCTCTTCGGCGCTGCCATAGTAAAGATAAAAGATCTTCGCTATGGAAAGATCCTTCGTCACTTCAACCCCGGTTATCGTAATACCCGCTACACGGGGATCCTCCACGTCCTCGATCAAGATGAACGAGAGTTCCCGCTTGATCAGTTCATCGACCCGTCCCATCCGGTCTTTCATGATGATCCCTCGTTTTGTTTTAGACCTTTTACCAGTTCCTTCGCCAAGTTAAGTTCTTCCCTTTTCCCCGATACTTTCCCGTCAAGCGAAGCCGAAAACACTTTTTCCAGGATATCCTTGTATGCGGGGCCGGGCCTAAGCCCCATCTTCGCCAGGTCCTCCCCCTTGATCGAGAGGCTTCTCCCGTTAAGACGCATGAAGAACCTTCGCACACGTGCCTTCGCCGTCCTTGAGGCCGTCCTAGCCATTATACACAAAGTCGTCTCGTGTGAAAGGGGCTCGAGCATAAAATAAAGGGCACTGTTCTTTATCGCTGTTTTTGAGGATAGTTTCCTTATGACCTTCGCGGCTTTATCTTTATAGGAAAGAATTCTTATATGCTCGCTGCGCGTGAACACGAATTTATCGAGGACCTCCCGCGTCTCTTCGCGGCCCAGAGGCTCAAGCAGGATCATAAGGTACATGAGCCATATATCGAGGCGCCTCTTTTTTATGCCAGCCGACCCGTACCATTCCGCGCATTCCCGCAGTTCCCGGAACCGTCCTGCCAGAGCTCTGCCGGCCTTCAGACCGGGATGTATGAACCTGAGTTCATGGAGCTTTTTCATCCGGCAGATCGCCTTTTCGGGATCTTTCTCCTTAAAAAGAAGGACAAGCTCTTCTCTTATCCGCTGGTTCTCGGTACGCCTGAACATTTCCTGTTTAACAGCGTGTCTTATAAGGTATTCGGTATGCTCCTCGATCCGGAAACCGAACCTCTGCTCGAACCTTACCGCCCTGAATATGCGGGTCGGGTCGTCTATGAAACTTTTGTCGTGAAGAACGCGTATTATCCTTCTTTCCAGATCCCGCATTCCTCCGAAAAAATCAATAAAGAGCCCGAAATTATGACGGTTTATGTTTATGGCCATCGCGTTAATCGTAAAATCCCTGCGGTGAAGGTCGTCCCTCAAGGAACTGAACGCCACCGTCGGAAGAGCCGCCGGCCTTTCATAAACCTCTTTCCTGGCTGTAGCTATGTCTATCTTGAATTTTCCGCGGTCGTTCAGTGATTCGTCGAACCATACGGCCTTGTCCTTGACGACGGTAGCGGTGCCGAACTTGTGATGGACCACCAGACTTCCCTTCATCCCGTCCGCGATCACTTTCCCGAATTTTATGGCATCTCCTTCAACGACCACGTCAAGGTCGAAATTGCCGGCCCCCAGAAAAAAGTCTCGGACGAAACCCCCGACAAGGAAAGCGTTCATCCCCATGGCATCGGCTTCACGCCCGATCTTCCTTATAACATCCAGCAGTTTGGCCGGAAGGACGCGTGACATGCACGCCGAAAGGGCGGACGGATATAGTTTGGAAGCCGCTGCGACGGACGAAAGCGCGTCGAGATCGGCGTTCTTGTGTGTGGTTGTGAGGTTCATTTTAGCTTTCAGCGATTGGTTGTCTATGTCAGTCGTCGGTCGTCAGTTATCAGCCCGCAAGACTGAAGAGTTTCTACGCCCGCGGATGATACTTCTCGTGTATCCCCCGGAGCTTATCCTTGTTAACGTGAGTATATATCTGCGTGGTCGAGATATCCGCGTGCCCGAGCATTTCCTGTACTCCTCTAAGCTCCGCGCCGCCTTCCAGGAGATGCGTAGCGAAAGAGTGTCTAAGCGTATGCGGAGTTATACACTTTGTTATTCCGGCCTTTAATGCGTATTTTTTTATCATCTTCCATAAACTCTGTCTCGAAATGGGTTTACCGGCGCGGGACAGAAAAAGGTATCCTTCCGCCCCGGAAACGGGGGCCGCAGGTCCGGTGTTCTCCAAATAGGTCCTCACGGCCTTTTCCGCTACTTTGCCAAGAGGCACTATCCTCTCTTTGCCTCCCTTACCCATACACTTCACATAACCCGACTCCAGATTTACCCAGCCTTTTTTAAGGTCCTTGATCTCGGAAACGCGCAGCCCCGTAGCGTACATGACCTCAAGTATCGCCCTGTCCCTGGCGACCGACCACTTTCTGCCTCGGGGTGCCTCAAGGAGGCATTCGACCTCTTCACGATTAAGTACATCGGGTATGGTCTGCCACGTTTTGGGGGTCTCGACGGCAGCGGCTATGTTCTCAGAAGAAAGCTGTTCCGCCACAAGGAACTTCCAGAATGTCTTAAGGGCCGCGAGATTCCTTGCTATGGATGAAGCTCCCATCCCCGAGTCCTTCAATTCCAGCATGAAATCGGTAATGTCCTCGCGGACGGCCGAGGAGATATCTTTTCCGATCCTCTTTAAGAACGCCATGAATTTCTCGATATCACGCCGGTAGGCTTCCAGCGTGTTTGGACTCATGCCGCGCTCCACTTCGAGAAAATCAATGAACCTAGATATGTGATCTTCCATCGCGGCTCCTACGGGATCGATTTAGAGGAATGGATCAAATTGTTTTTCATGGTCGATAGTCGTTGTCTGGCCGTGGCCCGGGTATACCTTAACCGCGCCGGGAAGAGTTAAGATGCGTTCCCTTATGCTCTTTTCGAGACTTTCGATGTCCCCTCCGGGAAGGTCGGTTCTTCCTACCCCTTCAAAGAACAAGGTATCGCCGGAGAACAGGATATCGCCGCACCTCAAGGATATACTTCCCGGACTATGTCCCGGGGTATGGATCACTTCCAACGTTTCGCTGCCTATCTCTACAAGGTCCCCGTGGCTCAGAACGCGGGCGGCTTTAACAGGCATGACCACGGTACCGGCCAGATAAGAAAGGTTCGCGGACGGATCGCTCAGGCATATTTCGTCGTCGGAATGGATCATCACAGGGTATCCGAATCCGGCGTTTCCGGCGATGTGGTCGGCATGACCATGGGTATTGATGATGGCCGCGACGTCGAGCCGTTCGTCCCTTATCAGGTCCGCCACAGACCGATCATGCGCTCCGGGATCCAGTATAACGGCCTTAAGGGTTTTGTCTTCCCAAACAACGTAACAATTAGTGGAAAGAGGCCCTAATATAAAAGTCTTTACCTTAAGAGACATTTTCTCCCGTTCCGGAGAGATCTCCGGCTTTCTCCTCGCCTTCAAGCCGGACCTCAGGCGAGCTTGAAGCGTCGTCTTCGCTCTCTTCGTCATCCATGGGCGGGGGGATCGTTGACGGTGAGTAGTCCCTGCCGTCAAATTCCTTGCGGATATGGTTTTTCATGTCGCCATACGCGAATTTGCGCTGAACTTCGGCGGCTACCACATCTATGCGTTTCTTGAGCTGGACCTGATTACCAGTGGTGACCTTTTCCTTCTTTATCTTCGCATAGACCCAGTCCATTTCGTCCACATACTTCTGCAACGCCTCGGCTTTCTCGTCCACAAGCATCCCCTGCATATCTTCCAGATTGGAAAGTGTTTGCTCGGCCGCGACGAGAGGTTTTTTGAAATTCCGGGCATTGAGATCCTGTTGGAGCTGCCTGATCCAATTCTTCCAAAGAACATATCTCTTCATGTAAAGATCGAGGCTTGGGGTCACATGATATTCCTTGACCGCGTAGTATCTTTTGACCTGCGTCTCTTTTTTCTTCCGCACGAACTTGTTCTTGAGGTCGGCGCACCCCGAAAGCGAAAAGATAACCGAGGTCGAAAGCGCCGCCGCGCATATCCTTACAGACAATCCCTTTACCATGGAACCTCCGTGTTGTTTTCTCATCTCCGCCCTTTCCTATCCGACCCACAGGGAGCATCGAACCGGGAACGGATCAGTATTTACATACCTGTCCGAATGGGCGTGTAACATACTGTACGCCTGTTCTAGAAAGCTATCCCGAACGAACTGTAAACTCCGCGGGCCGCGCCCCAACTGACATGTCTGTCTGAAATATAACCTGCCATGTCGTCCGAAAGCTCCTCAAGGAACCGTTCAAGGTCGGATCTATCCCCCTCCGCGAGAAGCTCGACGTCCCCATCGGTAAGATTTCTCACAAAACCCGTGATCGCGTATTTAGCCGCTACGCTTCGGGCCGTGAACCTGAAACCTACACCCTGAACATTTCCGCTGTATATCACATGAACGCTCTTTGGGTCTTCCATAAATATACCGGAAATATACCGGTCTTAAGAGAAGCGGTCCGTAAACTGGTCGGGGCGCTGGGATTCGGCGCCTCCGCCCCGCTGCCATGTTTTTTTCCTCGCATCCGCTCGTCAAAAAACATAGCGGCGCTCCGGTCGGCCATTCGCCGCCTCATTGGTGGTCACCGGTCGCCTGCTCCCGGTTTCCTTCAAATTGTTCGGCGGCTCTATTCGAATCCCAGCTTCACTGAAATAGCTTTTAAACACCATTATATACCGGTCTTAAGAGAAGCGGTCCGTAAACTGGTCGGGGCGCTGGGATTCGAACCCAGGACCTCCACGTCCCGAACGTGGCGCGCTAGCCAAGCTGCGCTACGCCCCGGCCAAACCAAACCGTCATTAGTAGATCATCTGAAGGAAAAATAACTGGATTATCCTATCATTATAACAAAACACCGTCAACATCAAAGGTTACATAATGCCCAAAGTGAAACCGCTCCAAAGGGCCTGGAACCTTAACCCGCTTTTACCTTCTATCCTCCCGAGGATCCTTACCGTCGAGAAAATACTCGGGGTCGGTCTTTATGGGAGCGTAGTTATCCGGTATAGGGAGAGGGAATGTCGCCACCTCGAATACGCCCGCAAAAAGGCGTTTCATCATCTCGACAGTCCCGGCGAAGGTGCCCCAGGTAAGACCGGCGATGTAGCCTTTCTCTTCTTTAATATCGCCCATTGTCTTCGGGATCTCGAATGGAGCTGAAATAATATTGGAAACACCCCTTCCAAGCTTCTCTACGGCATCTCCCGCCCATGCGGAAGAAGCCAGAACGCACAGGACCAGGACCATAACCAGAACCTTACTCATAACAGGCCTCCTTTGAATGATCTTCCGGGCACGATCAGGCTCAAAATTATTTGTTGTGTATAGTATACAGCATGATCGGCGGGGAGAGAAACTTCCGGCAGCTAAAAGTATAGGCGATCGTTATTAGTCGTCAGCCGAGAGTCGTCAGTAACGTGGGGTATCGTCTTTAACTCGTACGCTCACTTAGCATGGCGCCGGGCACAGGGTGGATCGGGGAACAATGTATCTGGTCGTATGACATGTGACCTTGCAACATCGAATCCCTGCCGACTGACGACTACACAAACCCCTTCTCCCTGAGAAAGTCCATCGTAACACCGCCGGGAGCGTTCTTCGCGGCGAATTTCGCGGCCATGTCGAACTCCACATTCACCGGGTCTCCGGCCCTTTTGGCATCCAGAGTAGTGTTCCCGAGCGTATGGGGTATAACATATACGCGAAAATACTCTTGAGTGAGTTCGGCTACGGTCAGGCTGACCCCGTCAACCGCGACCGACCCCTTGGAGATAAGGTATCTCGCATCTCCCTCCAGGAGTGAGATATCCAAAGCCCATCCCTTCTGTGTAACGCGGCTTGACTTCACCTCGCGTTCACCGTCTATGTGGCCGGTCACCATGTGCCCGCCGATGGCATCGCCCATCTTAAGAGCCTTTTCGAGATTAACAGGCTCTCCGGAGATGACCCGCCTGAGATTGGAACCAGAGAGGGTGTTCCCTACTACGTCAAAAGCCAGTACCGGCGGGGACACCTTTACTGCCGTGAGACATACTCCGTTAACGGCAATACTATCACCGATAGAAGTCCCTCCGGCGGTGGACGGACACGATATCTCTATCCTCGCCGATGTCCCTCTCCGGCGAAAAGCCTTAACTGTCCCTATCTCGGCAACTAATCCGGAAAACATGTCCGTCCCCTCACAAGAATATCGTCCCCGCACTGTTCGAAGGTCATGTGGGATATCCCGACGGCATCCTTGATATTAGCCACCCCTTTGCCCCTGACCGACAACGCGCCCCCCCCTATCAGTTTGGGTGCTATAAATATCACGACTTCATCCACAAGCCTCTC
>JAQVSN010000048.1 GCA_028700515.1 Candidatus Omnitrophota bacterium | reverse complement strand
GGACACCACGAGGATCCCCGGAGGGTCGAGCGGAGGTGCGGCTGCCGCGGTTGCCGCAGGAGAAGTGGCTGCCTCTATAGGCTCTGATACAGGAGGCTCGATCAGACAGCCGGCGGCTCTTTGCGGCGTAGTAGGCCTCAAACCGACATACGGCAGGGTATCGCGTTATGGCCTCATCGCTTTTGCCTCAAGCCTCGACCAGATCGGTCCGATCACGAGGACTGTTAAGGACTCCGCGAGGATGCTCGAGGTCATGGCCGGGTATGATCCAAAGGATTCCACATCGGTCGACAGGCCAGTACCTCAATATACAGAAAGCCTTTCCGGCAAGGTGAAAGGGCTGCGGATAGGGATACCCAGGGAATATTTCGCTCGGGGCATAGACGCCGACGTTAGAGCCCGACTGGACGAAGCTGTCAAAGTTCTAAAGGGGCTTGGCGCCGTGACTGTAGAGATCTCACTGCCGCATACCAAATATGCCGTGAGCTGCTATTACATTATTGGTCCCGCGGAAGCGAGCTCTAATCTGGCCAGATATGACGGAGCCCACTATGGGTATCGGGCGCCTTCATCCGAGGATATTGTCGGGATGTATACGGATACAAGGAGCCAGGCCTTCGGAGATGAGGCCAAACGGCGTATTTTGCTTGGCACCTACGCCCTGTCAAGCGGGTATTATGAAGCTTATTATCTCAGAGCCCAGAAAGTTCGTACCAGGATATCGGAGGATTTCAGTAAGGCATTTGCGGCGGTGGATTGCATCCTTACCCCCACTTCCCCGACGACCGCGTTCAAAATAGGGGAGAGGACCGATGATCCCTTAAAAATGTATCTGTCTGATATTTTCACTATTTCGGCTAACCTGGCCGGGCTTCCGGCGATATCGCTGCCTTGCGGTTTTGATGGTTCCGGACTTCCCGTAGGTATGCAGATAATGGCGGCCCCGTTCGCTGAGGAGACGGTGCTCAGGGCAGCCCACGCTTTCGAGCAGGCCACGGAGTATCATAAAAAGTTCGCGCTGGCGGGAAGATGATTCGTGAATAGTATGAGCAAATACGAAACAGTTATAGGGCTTGAAGTACACGTTCAGCTTTCGACGAAGACTAAGATCTTCTGCGGATGTATGACCATGTTCGGTGCCGGCCCGAATTCCCAGGTGTGCCCCGTATGTCTGGGCCTTCCCGGGGCGCTGCCCGTGCTAAATCGCAAGGCGTTCGAGTATGCCATCAAGGTAGCCATTGCGCTTGAATGTGACATCCAGAAGATCGTGAAATTCGACAGGAAGAACTATTACTACCCGGACCTTCCAAAGAACTATCAGATCAGCCAATACGACATGCCCGTAGCCTATGGCGGAAAACTTGCGATCCCGTGCTCTGATGGGACGGAAAAGGTTATAGGCATAACGAGAGCGCATCTCGAAGAGGACGCCGGCAAACTCATACATGACGAACGGCTTCCTTACAGCTATGTCGATCTGAACCGCACCGGTACCCCTCTCCTCGAGATAGTTTCGGAGCCGGACATCAGAGGTCCGGAGGAAGCTTATGAGTACCTTTCGGGGCTGAAAAGCATTATAAAATATCTTGATGTTTCCGACTGCAACATGGAAGAGGGCAGTTTGCGGTGTGACGCTAACATCTCCTTGCGGCCCAGAGGCCAAAACGCTTTGGGCAGCAAGGTCGAGATAAAGAACCTTAATTCGTTCAAGGCAGTCCGTGACGCGCTTTCGTATGAAGAGTTAAGGCAGGCAGAGCTTCTTGATGATGGGGACAGGATCCGCCAGGAAACGAGGCTTTGGGATGAAACACGGGGTATTACCATTTCGATGAGATCCAAAGAGGAAGCGCATGATTACAGGTATTTTCCCGAACCGGATCTGGTGCCTTTCGAAGTGGACCGGGACCTTGTTGATTCTATACGCTCCTCTATGCCGGAGTTGCCGGCGGAAAAGAAAAAGCGTTTTATGTCCGGGTACAACTTGAGCCCAAAGGACGCTGATACGATAACCTCGGAAAGAGCGACGGCGGATTTTTTTGAAGAGACGACTCTCCTTACCGGAGATACCGCGGCTTCCGCCAACTGGGTAAAAGGTGAGGTGTTGATGCATATGAAGGAACGGGCCACAGACATAAGAGGTTTGGGGCTTTCTCCGAAGGCGTTAGCGTCCATCATTCTTATGGCCAAGAACGGCCGGGTGAGCGGGCTTGCGGCAAAGGAAGTCCTTAATGAGGTCCTGTCGACCGGCAAATCTCCCGAGGATATAGTCACGGCTAAAGGGCTTGAACAGGTGTCTGACCTGGAAGAGTTATCCCGGGTGGTCAGGAAGGTCATTGACGCCAACCCCAGATCGGTATCTGATTACAAAGCAGGTAAAACCCAGGCTATCGGTTTTCTCGTAGGACAGGCGATGAGGGAGACAAAAGGCAAAGGCAATCCGAAGCTTCTGGGCGAGATGTTCATAAAAGAGCTGGGATAGCGGTCAGTCCACAAAACGCGGCGCCCGGCCGCCGAAAGGATATTATGAAGAAGAATTTTTTTGCGGTACTGCTATTGATAGCGGCACTCATGACTATATCGGTTAGAGGGTGGGGTATTGAGGGAGAGGACGGACCGAAAACCTCCTCGGAAGGTTTCATGGAAGACCCGAAAGCGCTTTTTGAGGATCTGCAGATAGTGGCTGATTCCATGACGCTTATAGGAGTTGACTATGTCGAACAGGTAAAAGTGAAGGACCTTATTTACGGGGCCGTTAAAGGCATGATGGGGACACTTGATGATTACAGCCAGTTCCTGGATCCGGAAGGTTTTAGGGAGATAACGGAGGAGACCAGGGGAGAATTCGGCGGCATAGGCATAGAGATAGGGGTCAGGCAGGGAGTTCTAACGGTCATTAGTCCAATTGAAGATACTCCGGCATTTAGGGCTGGTATAAAGTCCGGGGATAGGGTTGTAAAAATAGACGATTCTTCTACGATGGACATGACGCTTGATGATGCCGTAAAGATGCTTCGGGGGGAGCCGGGCAGCTCAATAAAGCTTGTAATGATAAGGGAGGGAGAAGATAAACTTCTCGAGTTTGACATTACCAGAGCCATAATAAAAGTGAAAAGCATTAAGGAGACCCGTTTGATAGACGGCGATATAGGCTACATAAAAATATCCGAATTCCAGGAGAGGACAGGGTACGATGTAAAAAGCGCCATAAAGAATCTGAAAGAAGAGGGAGCAAAAAGCCTTATCATAGATGTGAGGAATAATCCAGGGGGGCTCCTAGACTCGTCAGTCGAGACTGCGGACCTTTTTTTGCCTCAAGGCGCGATGATCGTCTACACGGAAGGACGGGATCCGTCAAAGCGAATGGAGTTCAAGGCCAGAAAAAAGACGGAATTCGACGATATGGCGCTTGTGGTTCTGGTCAATAAAGGGTCGGCAAGCGCGGCAGAAATATTTGCGGGCGCCGTCAAGGACAACAAGAGGGGGCTTATTATAGGGGAGCAGACATTCGGCAAAGGATCTGTACAAACGGTCATTCCCCTGAAGGACGGGTCCGCTTTAAGGATAACTACCGCGGCCTACTATACGCCGTCAGGAAAGAACCTGAGGGATAAAGGAGTCGACCCGGACATCGCAGTGGAGGAGAGGGAAAACATCGCGGACTTTGAGGCTTCCTGGGACGAAGAACAGGACACGAAGGAAAGGATATTCGAGAAGGCAGGCGAGAAAAAAGATAGGTCCGGGAAGGAGAAAGGTGTCCGGAAGACAGGGGAATCCGATCCTGGTAATGGGGCCGGCGATCCCGACAAAGATGAACCTTATGACGGTCAGCTTGAAGCAGCGATAAATGTCCTCAATGGTCTTAGGATCTTCGAAGGGTACAAGTCCTCTCATCCGGTCATGGCTGCCGGTGAGACTGTAACGGCGGACCACGTGGCCGGGGAAGAATGAGACATTAAGAGGTTCACGATATGAAAAGCAGAGCGATAATTATTTTGACGGCACTTTTTGGGGTCTTTCTTCTTGTTTGGGGAAGATCTTGTTCGGGGGGCATCGGGGATGATCCTTCCACGGCGGAAACAGAGATCTTGTCGGTGCTTTCTTCCCGGGGGATGAACGAGGATGCTCTCATATCCCGTCAGGAGGACTACCACAATAATAACGGTAAGAGGGGGAAGACAGTTGTATATATTTTTACCGCCCCGGAAGGTTTTAATGCCGAGGGAATAGAAAGATCGTTCAAGATATCGCTGAAAAAAACGCATGGTGTCAGCTATTGCGGAAAAGTGTTTGTTCCATCCGAAAAGGGAGGTGCCGGCGGGGCCGATAAGTATACTTTCTGTAAAGCGAAAGAGCCCATACTTGAGATCCATATAAAAAGACCGGTGAAGACGGATATACCTCGGGAACAGCCAACGATGGCCGCGGCCGGTGCCGAGGTTCCCCGAGGTGCGGGCAGACTGGCAATCGTTATAGATGACATCGGCTACACGGATAAGAATCTCGAGGCGATAGCCGGGATCGGGGTTCCGATCACCCTTGCGGTGCTTCCGGATACCCCCAAAGCAAAAGAGTCAGCCGATCTTGCGGTTTCCCGGGGGCTCGAGGTTATTCTGCATCTGCCGATGGAACCCGAGAGCTCGTCAGAGAAACTTGAGAAAAATACGGTTAAGGTCTCGATGCCCTCTGAAGAGGTGAAGAGAATAGTTGCGGACGCTTTAGGCAAGGTCCCATGGGCGAGCGGAGTTTCGAATCATCAGGGGTCTAAGGCCACGAGTTCGGAAAGTACAATGAAAGCGCTTATGTCCGAGCTTAATGCAAGAGGGATGTTCTTTTTGGATTCTATGACTACCTCCAGGTCGGTTTCCGGTAAGGCTGCAGAGGCAACCGGCGTTAAAATGGTCAAGAGAGATATCTTTCTTGACAACTCAAATGACGAGGTGCATATAGCCGGTCAACTTGATAAGGCCTCGAAAATGGTTTTGGAAGGTAAGGACATTATCGCCATAGGACATGACCGCGCGGCGACGATAAAGGTGCTTGCTCATAAAGTACCCTCGATGAAAAAAAGAGGGGTACGATTTGTCGGGCTCTCATCAATGGTCGAGGTACAGTAGAGAGCGGCGGAACATGTTCCTAGGGCCTTCCGGTACGGTGAACAAGGTGCATGGGAGATCAACCGGATCCTTGGCCTTTATACTATAAAAAGTTCCTTAGGGGATATAATGCTTGTTCTTGGGATAGAGACATCGTGCGACGAAACCGCAGCCAGTGTCGTAAGAGACGCAAAGGTCCTTTCTCAAGAGGTCTCCTCAAGTGTGCATTTGCACTCAGATTACGGCGGGGTTGTTCCTGAAATAGCCTCTCGTTTTCACACGGAATACATATATCCGGTGGTACGTAAAGCTATAGATGATGCCGGAGTAAAGAAGGGAGAGATCGAACTGGTCGCGGTTACATCCGGGCCGGGACTTCCTGGTTCTCTTTTAGTGGGGCTGTCTTTCGCCAAGGCTGTAAGCCTCGCATTGGGTGTTCCGATCATCGGTGTGAACCATCTGAAAGCGCACATGATCTCGTGTTTTATACGACCCCTGTTTGAGATAGACGATAAATTCCCGTTTGTGGGAATGGTGGCTTCCGGAGGGCATACCGGGCTTTATCGCTGTGATGGGCTTGATAAATGGGAGTCTATAGGAAGGACCAGGGATGACGCTGTCGGAGAAGCTTTCGATAAAGTAGCCAAGATAATGGGGCTCGGGTATCCGGGAGGGCCGCGCGTCGAAAAAAGGGCCAACCGATATAAGGGAACGTCCCCAATAGATTTCCCAAGGGCCATGCTGAAAGGGGATAAAGGACTTGACTTTAGTTTTAGCGGGATAAAGACCGCGGTACTGTATTACTGGAAAGGGTGCGATAAGAGCGAGTCAGAGATCGACAGGATATGCTATTCATTTCAAAAGGCTGTCACGGAGATTATAGTTGAAAAACTGCGCCGCGCGATGGTCTTTAGCGGTTGCCGCCGTCTTGCGGTCGGTGGAGGCGTGGTTGAAAATGCCGCGATTCGTTCGGGGATTGAAGATATGTGTGAGAAGAATGGGTATATTTTCTTCTTACCCTCCCGTAAATTATGCGGCGATAACGCCGTCATGGTAGCCGCACTCGGAGAGGCTCTTTTTCTCCGGGGAGTGAGGAGCGATCTTACGCTTAACGTTTCGGCTGTGATGAACTAAAGACATGGAGGAAAAAGGATGCCGATAATCGTTGTGACAGTGAGGGTGCTGCTTGCCTGCCTCATGGGAGGGCTTGTTGGCCTTGAGAGGGAGATACACGGCTGTGCGGCAGGACTGAGGACACACATATTGGTGACCATAGGTTCCGCGCTTTTCATGCTGGTTTCTATTTTTATGCCTGTCGGGTTCGGTGACCTGGGTGCAGTTGACCCCTCCCGCATAGCGGCCAACGTGGTGACCGGCATAGGGTTTCTCGGAGCTGGGGCGATAATAAGGTACGGTTGGTCGATCCGTGGTCTTACCACTGCGGCCAGCATATGGGCTGTGGCCGCGATAGGCCTGGCGGTAGGATCGGGAATGTACATCCCCGCTGCCATAACGACCACTGTCGTTCTGGCGGTCCTTTTTCTCTCGAGGTTCGAGGATACGATGGAATCCAACATGCATAAAGAAGTGCTCACCGTAACTATTTCGTCCGAATCCATCAAGGGTTTTGACGAGGTCAAGAACATTGTGGAGGTGTACGGAGGGAAGATCCGGAAAATATCCTCAGAAGATGTCAATGGAGGAAAAAGCAGGCGTTTCATCCTGGATGTCATGGTATACTACTCTATGCGCAGAAAAGACATGGTTTCCGATATCGCGGTCCTTTCGGGGATACAGGAAGTGAATATCGGATGAGGCTTTGCATCTTGTTTTTCGGGATAAAGAGGCTTTGGGAGGGACAACATGAGGTACAGAAGACGGGAGGAACGCAAGGCTCAGGAAGAAGAAAGGGTCCTTGAAGTTTCGGCCGGCATGCAGGGAACTCTCCGGTTCGAGGATCCGGTCAACCTCAAGATAAACGGCAAGTTCGACGGTATGTTGGAGGCTAAGGGTACGCTGGTGATCGGAGGGAATGCCGTCGTGAACGCTAACATAATCGGAGAGACGGTAACGATATCGGGCCAGGTGAACGGAAACATCAAGGCTTCTTCTTTTCTCCGCCTTGAGCAGACGGCAAAAGTCACCGGAGACATAGAGACGATAAAGATATCCGTAGCCGAAGGCGCCATTTTGACAGGACAGCTCAGGATGGGGGGGCATCTTAAGTCCGGTCATCAGCAAAGAGGCGACTGGATGAGCATGACGCAGCTGGCCAAATATCTCGAGATAGACGCTGGAAAGGTCAATGAATGGGCATCAAATGGTAAGCTTCCCGCTACACGCGAAGGCGGCGAATGGGTTTTTGATAAAGAAAAGATAGACAGATGGATCTCAGAGGGAAAGGTGAAGGCCTGACATGTCTGAAAAATTACTTACGCTTCAGGAGTTGTCCGATTACCTTAAGATTAGCGAGGAAAAGGTCAACGAATTAGTGAGAGATGGAGTTATTTCCGCCTATAAGATAGGCGGAGAGATCCTTCGTTTCAGGATTGAGCAGATCGATGCCATCAGAGCTGAGATAGACGAGCGCGTGCAGGAAAGTGATCGTATAAAAGTGAGTGACACACGCAAGAATGTCAAAGAACGCATGAGTTCAATAAGAAAAGGAGCGTCCTCCACTTTTCTGGACCGCGTAGCCGATTTTTTTTACTTTAACGATTTCTACCTGATATCAGCGTTGATAATAGCTGCGCTTCTTTTCTATATTTTCAAGGGATAGAGATGTGGTCATTTTCGGATAAAAGGATCCGTAAGGTCCTTGGGGTATGTGTTCTTATATTCTTCTTGGACGTGATAGCTGAGGCTCCGTTCACGGAGGCCGACACGGTCATGCTTAAAGATGAGAGCAATATCAAGGGCCTAATAATCGACGAGATGAAAGACCGCATTGTTGTATCGACGGCCGATGGAGAAAGAACGATAATGAAAGCTGATATCCGTTTCGCTGTATACGATGACGAGGAAAGGTCTCTTCTTCAGATCGGGCGTAACCAATTAAAAAAAGGACAGTATTTTAAGGCCTATCAGACATATGAAAAGGCGGCTGAGCTGAATCCCGATTCTGAAGAAGCAAGAGATAAGAGAGATCACCTTCGGGCCTATCTGGAGACAAAGACGCGCTACGATATAGAGGATAGCGTAAGACGGAACAGGGAGAATTTTAACGGGGAGACCGGGAGGAACGCGATCTCCGAGGTCCGTAAAAAACTGGGCCTTGAGCTAGTGTCAGGCGAAAAATATGTTACGGTTGAGGAAGTGACCAAAAACCGGTTGGGCGCTTCCCGAATGCCATTTCTTGCGGGCGACCGGATCATATCCATCTGGGGTGAGATGGCCGTATATCAGTCGGCGGAAGAAGTAGCGGATATGCTGCTCAGGCCCGGGGAGACCAGGATGGTCATAGAGAGGGACTTAAGTGCGGAGCTTAAGACGCCCAGGGGGCTGGACCGTATATGGCCTTTCAGTTCTTATAAAAATGTGATCGGCGCTGAGCTTAAGATCGTCCGCAGGGGGCTGGTCATAACCGAGGTTTCCCCCGGAGGCGCCTTTAAGCTGGCGGGAGCGGAACCCGATGATCTTGTTTTCAGGATCGGCGGAAGGAATACCAGGTATTTACCATTCCGGGAAGTTGAGAAGATGATAAAGGACCGGGAAGGGAAAGAGCTTGAGGTAGTTGTGCAGAGAGATATAAAAGTTTGGAAAAAGGACTAGGGAGACAATGACCATACGGAGACGTACCAGGCTATTGATACTTAAGAGCTTCCAGATAAGATATATCAGCCTCATTTTACTCCTGCTTTTCTCGGCGGCGCTTCTTACTGGATACACAGTTTACTATACGACATGGGTCATGTTCGGTGAAAAACTTGCCG
>JAQVSN010000047.1 GCA_028700515.1 Candidatus Omnitrophota bacterium | reverse complement strand
ATCTCTATCCCGCTTCCGGAGACCGGTTTCATGATGGGACACCCTTTTTCATCTTTAGCCGGACCGAACTCGACCTGTTCGCACGATATTCCCCGGACCCGTCCGCCGGAACCTATGAATTTTTTGGTAAGGACCGACCACATGCGGCACCCCCCTTCCTCATGCGAACTGGATGTCCTGAGTATCATCGGGTGTTTCGGCCACGCCATTGTCTCGGTACGGCATCCCGGAGGTTTGGGCAAAAGCTCTATTTGCGTAACACATGACGCCCCCTGACGTATGGCCGTCCCGACACAATCCGAGCCTGTATCCCCCCCGCCTATCACCACTACTTTTTTGCCGGACGCGTTCATCATTTTTTCCGGACCGGACGCCTCCCCCGAAACATACCTGTTGGAAGAGGAAAGATAATCCATCGCCATATGTATGCCTTCAAGATCCCTTCCTTCTATCCGAAGGTCCCTCGGCGTACGGCAACCTATCGCGACACAAACGGCGTCAAAATCTTTAAATAATTTCTCCGCGGCGTAATCCTTGCCTGCGTCTACTGACGTAACGAACTTAATTCCTTCCGCCTCAAGGAGCTTTATCCTCCTGTCCAGTATCCATTTTTCCAGTTTAAAATCGGGGATACCGTACCTCAATATACCCCCCGGTTTCATGTCACGCTCAAAGACCACCACGTCATGGCCCATTCTGTTAAGTTCGGCCGCTGAAGAAAGTCCCGCCGGCCCCGAGCCCACAACAGCAACCATGAACCCTGTTCTTACCTTCGGGGGTCTGGGAGTTATAAGCCCGTGGGAAAAAGCGTACTCTATGACGGCAAGTTCGTTCTCCTTAATGGTAACGGGGTCGTCATTTATGCCCAGTACGCAGGCGGACTCGCACAGAGCCGGACACACCCTTCCCGTGATCTCGGGCAGGGTGTTGGTCGCGTCCAGAAGATCGAAAGCCTTCTGCCAGTTACCGGAAAAAGCGAAGTCGTTCCACTCCGGGATATAATTCCCGACGGGACAGCCCCAATGGCAAAAAGGGGTGCCGCAATCCATGCATCTGGAAGCCTGTTCGCGTGACTCTTCATCCGTCCTCGGCACGCTTACGTTCCTATAGTCCTTTACCCTCTCGCAAACAGGCCTGTACGACGATACTTTTCTTTTTAGTTTCAGGAATCCGCTAACATCACCCATCGTACACCTCCTCGAGCTGCGCCCCGGAAAGCATTGATCGAAGGAGCTTCTTATACTCCGTAGGTATCACCTTGACGAACTTTTCCATCTCTTCCCGCCATGAGGCCATTATTCTTTTAGCGACCGGGCTTGCCGTATATTTTAAATGGTTCCTCACCATTTCATGGATCGCCGCCCTGTCATCCTCGGAAAGCGTGTCTATTTCGACCATATCCGTATTACATCTCACTGCCAGATCTCCCACGGGATCATACACATAAGCTATCCCGCCGGACATACCGGCGGCAAAGTTGCCGCCTGTCCTTCCGAGGACCACCACCCGTCCGCCCGTCATGTATTCGCACCCGTGGTTCCCGACGCCCTCAACAACAGCGTAAAGCCCGGAATTCCTGACACAAAAACGTTCTCCCGCCAGACCCCTTATATAAGCTTCACCTTCTATCGCCCCGTAGAACGCCGTGTTCCCGATGATGACGTTCTCTGAAGACTCATATTCGGCTTTACTGTCGGGATATATCGCTATCTTCCCTCCGGATATCCCCTTTCCGACATAATCGTTCGCCATGCCCTCAAGCTCGAACGTCACCCCTTTCATAAGGAAGGCTCCGAAACTCTGGCCGGCCACCCCCTTGAACCTGACGTGCACGGTATCCGCCGCAAGCCCCTCCTCTCCGTACCTCATGGCGATCTGGCCGCTTAGCATGGCCCCTGTCGCTCGGTTAATGTTCTTTATAGGGCTCTCGATCTCCACGGATCCGCCTCGATCAAGCGCGGGAGCGGATCTTTTTATAAGTTCCCTGTCAAGGACATCACTTATACCATGGTCCTGCTCGCAAGAGCATCGAACCAGTGTCCCTTCAGCTGTTTCCGATTTGTACAGTATCCTGGAATAGTCCGTCCCCGAGGCTTTATCGGGCAATATAGAGCGGTCCATCTCCAGCAGATCGGTCCGGCCTATCATCTCGTCGACCGTCCGCATCCCCAACGAGGCCATTATTTCCCGGAGCTCAGCCACCACGAAACGCATATATCTTTCCACATATTCGGGTTTTCCCCTGAATCTCTTTTCGAGAAGCTCATCCTGCGTTGCCACACCGAGAGAACAGTTGTTCAGATGGCAGTGCCTCAACATCACGCACCCCAGGGTAATAAGGACGGCCGTACAAAAACCGAACTCTTCGGCTCCGAGAAGCGCCGCTATAGCTACATCCCGTCCGGTCCTTATTTGACCGTCAGTCTGCAGCCTCACTCGGGTCCTGAGGTCGTTAAGAACAAGCGTCTGGTGCGTTTCGGAAAGTCCCAGCTCCCAGGGAAGACCGGCATGTCTTATGGAACTTTTGGGGGAAGCGCCCGTCCCTCCGTCCCCGCCGGATATAAGTATCATGTCCGCGTGCCCCTTAGCGACACCTGCCGCAACCGTTCCGACTCCCGCCTCGGAGACCAATTTCACGCTTATCCTGGCGCGCGGATTGACGTTCTTAAGATCGAATATAAGCTCGGCCAGGTCCTCTATGGAATATATGTCATGATGCGGAGGCGGTGAAATAAGAGTTACTCCGGGCGTCGTATACCTGGTCCTGGCTATTATGGCGCTGACCTTGTGCCCGGGAAGCTGTCCCCCCTCACCGGGTTTAGCTCCCTGTGATATTTTTATCTGAATTTCATCCGCGTTCACAAGATAGTTGGTCGTGACCCCGAACCTGCCGGAGGCCACCTGTTTTATCGCGCTTCTCGCGGAATCACCGTTCGGAAGACTGTGGAACCTTGCCGGGTCCTCCCCTCCTTCACCGGTATTGGAACGTCCTCCAAGCCTGTTCATCGCTATCGCTATTGATTCGTGCGTACTTCTCGATATAGACCCGAAACTCATGGCTCCGGTAGCGAACCTTCTCACTATTTTTTCGAGAGGTTCTACCTCCCCCAAAGGTATAGGCGAGGTTTTAGAGAATTTCAGTACACTTCTTACTGTAGTAGGGTTAGCTGACTGGTCATTTATCAGCCCCGCGAATTCCTTGTATATGGAGATATCATCCTTTCTTACGGAATCCTGAAGCGCCGCTATGCTCTCAGGGCGCCAGAGATGGAATTCTCCGTCCTTCTTCCACTGGTATACCCCTCCCGTTCCGAGGTAAGGCGCGCCTTCCTCCTCTCCCGAATAGGCCTCAGTGTGTCTTTTAAGGGTCTCTTCAGCTATTCCTTTGATCCCTGATCCGCCTATCCGCGAAACGGTCCCCGCGAAACATCTTTCTATTATCTCATCGTCCAGGCCTAGGGCTTCGAAGATCTGGGCTCCGCGATAACTCCTGAGCAATGATATCCCCATCTTTGACAATATCTTAAGTATTCCCTTGTTCACCGCCTTGATAAAGTTCTTTTCGGCCGAAGGACCGTCTATACCCGATCCGTTCTCTTTGACAGCGTACTTTACGGCTTCATACGCGAGATACGGATCGACACAGTCCGCCCCATAACCGAAAAGCAGGGCAAAATGATGTACTTCTCTGGGTTCCGCCGATTCCACGATAAGCCCCACCCGGCATCTCGATCCCTTTCTCACAAGATGATGATGCACGGCCCCCGTGGCCAGGAGGGCGGGCAAAGCCACCCGTTCTTTCCCCGAGCCACGGTCGCTCAATATAATGAAGGAATATCCTTTCTCGATAGCGTATTCCGCCTCGAAACAGATCCTTTCAAGCGCCTGCCCGAAAGCGTCTATCCCGCCCGACGCGTCAAAATAGGTGTATATAGTACGTGTCCTGAAACCGTTGATATTGATATTTCGTATCTTGGATGTTTCCTGATCGGTAAGTACCGGCCTCTTGACGAGAAGGCGGTGGCAGTGTTCAGGGGTTTCCTCCAGGATATTACGCTCGGCCCCTATAAAACTCTCAAGGCTCATTACAAGCTCTTCCCTTATCGAATCTATCGGGGGGTTCGTGACCTGGGCAAAATGCTGTTTGAAATAATTATACAGAAGTTGGGGCCGCGCCGACAGGAAAGCATGCGGCGTGTCATTCCCCATTGAGCCTACGGGTTCCTGTCCCGTCAAGGCCATTGGGGTAAGTATCATCTTAAGATCCTCCCGGGTGTACCCGAAAGCCTTCATTGATGAAAGTAGATCCTCCGTCCTCCTTGGCGGTTCCCCGTGGGAGGATATCCTGTCAAGGTCCACCACGTTCTTATCCACCCACTCCGAATAAGGTTTACTGTAAGCTATGGTCGACTTTATCTGGTCGTCCCCGATCACCCTGCCGGATGAAGTATCAACGAACAGCATCTTCCCCGGCTCTATGCGTCCGGATACCCTTATTTCACTGGGGTCGATATCAAGTACCCCCATTTCGGAGGCCATCACCACAAAACCCTTTTTCGTTATTATGTATCGCGCCGGGCGGAGCCCGTTCCTGTCAAGCGCCGCCCCGATCTTCTGGCCGTCGGTAAAAGCTACTGCGGCAGGTCCGTCCCAAGGCTCGGTAAGGCATGAGTGGTATTTAAAGAACCCTTTTATTTTTTCGTCCATCATCTTATCGTTACGCCACGCGGGAGGTATAAGCATCATCATAGCGTGTTCGATGGGTCTGCCGGCCAGGACCAGAAGCTCGAAAACATTATCAAGCATCGCCGAATCACTGCCGCCTTCAACAATAACAGGTTTGATCTTTTCGATATCGCTGGCGAAAAGCGAACTTGAGAGCATCCTTTCCCTGGCTCGGAACCAGTTGATATTCCCCCTCAGGGTATTTATCTCCCCGTTATGCGCGAGGAACCTGAACGGTTGGGCAAGGTCCCACGTTGGGAAAGTATTGGTACTGTACCTCGAGTGGACAAGCGCCAGGGAACTGGCCATATCGGGAGATCCCAGGTCAACGTAAAACTCACGCACCTGGCCCGGGGTCAAAAGCCCCTTATACGAAAGCGTCCTCGATGATATGTTGGTGATGTAAAAGGATTTCCGCTGTTTTATCCCGGAAGACCTGACCGCATGCTCGGCCCTTTTTCTTATAACATAAAGTTTTCTCTCAAAGGCCCCGGTATCCAGAGTATCTTTACCCATCCCCAGGAATATCTGCCTGATGACCGGTTTTGTCTCTCTGGCGGTAAAGCCTATGATCCGGTCGTTCACCGGTACGTCTCTCCACCCCAAAAGGACCTGCCCCTCTATATCTATGATCTCTTTCATGACCTGCTCGCATATAGCCCTGTCTCCGTGTTCTGTCGGCAAAAAAACTATACCGGTTCCGTATTCGCCTGGCTCTGGCAGTTCTATGCCGGCTTCTCCGGCGACCCTCTTCGAGAATTCGTGAGGAAGTTGAAGAAGGATGCCCGCTCCATCCCCCGTCTTGGGATCCGCCCCCACGGCGCCGCGATGGCTCATCCTCTCCAGGACCTCAAGACCTTTAAGGATAATGTCGTGGGTCTTTTCCCCTCCGACATTACAGACAAAAGCCACTCCACAGCTATCCTTTTCAAAAGCCGGATCGTATAGACCCTGTTTTTCCGGAAAGTGCGTGTTCTTCATCAAAATTCCCCTTATATCTTGAAACCGGATACATCGATACCCAGTTTCTTTACCTTTGAATGTAACGTATTCCGGTTTATACCAAGAAGCTTAGCCGCTATCGATTGGTTGCCAAAAGAAGCCTTTAACGCGTTAACCAGGAGCTTTCTCTCTGTACCTGTTATCACTTTGTCGTAAACTTCACCTCTATTGAACGCCAAAAACAGCCCATAATCCATCTCCGTATGCTCCTCAGGCGATGGTCCGGCATTTTTTTCCGGTATTTCATCTCTCTTTATTTCCATCATATACCCCCTGGAAAAAACCTGCTGCCCGTAATAAATGTGTCAAAAATAGCTTAATTCTCTTGCACCCGTCATTCCAAAAAAAACGCCCTTCCGGTACGCAAAAAGCGTCCGAAGGGCGTCCTCGCCTATGGCTCCACCATTTGTGGGGACCTGTATCTTTGTCCCGTTCTCCCCTTACCGGGTCGTTCCGGCAAGGGGGATAATAAAAAACCCCCACGAACACTTAAAGTCCATGGGGGCCACATCGCCTCACAACATCTTTGTTGATTGTATTGTAGCATCGGTCAGGAGTTCTGTCAAGTGATTTTCGAACCGTCATGTTGTACCGCGAGCTACAGTTGGCGGACCCGCATCACGGGTTACAGACTCCTGTACCTGTTGGTTATCGGCAGTCTTCTGTCGCGACCAAAGGCCAGCGGTGTGATCTTTATCCCGGGAGGTCCCTGCCTTCTTTTGTATTCGTTCCGGTCTATCATGGCTATGACCTTCCGTACTGTCTCGGAAAACTCCCCTTTTCCAGGCCGCGTTTTACGGCATTCCACATATTCCTTTATCATCTTATCAAGGATGTGATACGCCGGCAAGGTGTCCTCGTCTTTCTGCCCGTGTTTGAGCTCCGCGGTAGGAGCCACCTTAAAAACCCCTCTTGGGAATATTTTTCCGGATCTTGTATCGCGATATTCCGCAAGGCTGTATACCATGGTCTTAGGAACATCCTTGAGCGGCGCGAACCCTCCGGCCATGTCGCCGTACAATGTACAGTACCCTACCGCGGTCTCGCTTTTGTTGCTTGTCGACAGCAGGATACGCCCGAATTTGTTGGAGATGGCCATAAGTAGAGTGCCTCTTATCCTGGCCTGGAGGTTCTCCTCTGTGGTATCCATCTTAAGCCCGAGAAAATACTTATCCAACACCGAAAGATACAACCCGTACAATGCCTCAATGGAGAGCGTCATGAAATTTATTCCCAGACCGGCAGCCGTCCTTACGGCGTTCTCTTCCGTTACCTCCGAGGAATATCTGGAAGGCATCCACACGCCATACACGTTCTCCGCACCCAATGCGTCCGCCGCTATAGCCGCGGTCAATGAAGAATCTATGCCGCCGCTTAGACCCAGGACCGCCTGGGAAAAACCATTCTTTCGGGTGTAATCCCTTATCCCCAGGGTCAGGGCTTCATATATCTCCGCCGGGCCCAAAAGCCTCTTCACTTTTCCGGGCCTTTCCTTCGATCGGGCATCCCGCGGCAAAAAAGGAAGCTCCACATAACGCGCCTTATCTTTATTTGTCCTCTTTTCTGAGGGCACATTCGGCACCTCTATCTCCGTCACCAGAAGCCTTTCGCGGAAAGCTCCCGCATACGACAATATCCGGCTTCCGGGACCGGCAACGAAACTTCCCCCGTCGAACACCAACTCGTCCTGGCCTCCCACAAGGTTAGTATAGCTGACATATACTCCTTCTTTAGCGGCCTTCTTCCTGATAAGCGACTCCCGCTCCAGTGTCTTTCCGGCATGATAAGGTGACGCCGAAATATTAATAATAAGCCCTCCGCCTTTGTTGGACTGCTCGACGAAAGGTCCATCCGGAGCCCAAATGTCCTCGCATATATTGATCCCGATAAGAGCCTTCCCATAATGGTATAACGTTGTTCCTTCCCCCGGAACAAAATACCTCTTTTCATCGAAAACCCCGTAATTCGGGAGATGCTTCTTCCGATACACATCGAGCGTCTTTCCTTTTGCCAGGACGGCGGCGGCGTTGTATATGTTCCCCTTCCGGTCACGCTCCGGAAAACCCACCACGACTATTATCCCCACGGACCTCGCGCCTATCTCTTTGACCGCCCGGGAACTATCCCGCAGAAAATCTTCACGGAACAAAAGATCCTCCGGGGGATACCCGCATACCGCGAGTTCCGGGAATACGACCATATCCGCGCCGGCTCTTTGGGCGTATCCGACATATTCGAGGATCCTCTCGATGTTACCCTTTATGTCCCCTACGGTCACGTTGATCTGGGCCTGGGCCAGTCTTACCCTTGTTGTTCTCACATTTTCTCCTTTTCTTCGGTGATATGCCGGTCACTATGCTTCCTGACGGCGTCCGCTCCACGACGACCGAGAAACCCGGTTTTTAGCGGACACTCCGCGTCACGAACCATCTTCTCCGCCGCCGGGACCATCCATGATCCTTCGGAAGTTCGAGCACAAACGTCTTAATTGGCGAAGCATCCTCTTTTCCACGGCGTAATAGCCGTTCAACATCTCTTCCGTCCTTCTTTCGATATCACGCACAGGACCATGCAGGTATTCCTTTGCCCATTTTTTTATCATTTCCCCGTCAACCTCCAGATGAAATTGAAGACCATAAGCCCGTGGACCAAGTTTGAAGGCCTGGTTCCGGCAAACCTTTCCTTCAGCCATAAGCACACCGCCCCGAGGAATATCAAAAGTATCCTCATGCCACTGGAATACACGGAGCTCTTCTTCCACGCCTTCAAAAAGAAGGTCCTCTTTTCCGTCCCGGGTAAGGCACACATCATACCAACCGACTTCCTTCACTAAAGATTTTTTCACCCCGGCCCCTCCAGACTTGGCCAGCAGCTGCGCCCCCAGGCAAAGCCCAAGATAAGGTATCCCCCGGCGGACCACCTCTTTTATGAACGCGTCTTCAGCCTTGAGGAAAGGGAATCTCTCTTCCTCATATACGTTCATGGGCCCCCCCAGGGTGATCACTGCCCTCATTTCCCGGGAAACTCTGGGAAGTCCATCTCCTTTGCTCACCTCAACTATCATTAATTCCTCCCCTAGTTCCTCCAGGATATGCCCCAAAAGGCCCGGCCCCTCGCACTCTATGTGTTTTATAACATGTATCATATCTCACCTCCGAAAGCATAGCGCGTTAGTTATTGGTTATTGGGGCTTTTAGCTTTCCCCAATAACCAATAACTAATAACCACTTCCCCTCTTCCCTGATAACTCTCGGATCTTCCGGAGCTAACCTATCGCCTCGTTCCCCTTCTCCCCGGTCCTTATCCGGATGCATTCCGGCAGGTCCAGAACGAATATCTTCCCGTCCCCGATCTTACCCGTGCGAGCGCCTTTTATGATAGCGTCTACCGTC
>JAQVSN010000046.1 GCA_028700515.1 Candidatus Omnitrophota bacterium | reverse complement strand
GCCCGCCCCCCTTCTGCCTCTCTCCGCACCCCTCTACCCCCCCAAAAAAAAGATCCCCAAACCCCTTGACAAAGCGACATATGACGTGGTATGATTAGGGCAAGTCAAGGGAGCCCGGAAGGGCAAGGCAGAAAGGGAAGCGACGATGGAAACGACAATCACCTACAACGGCACAACTTACACGGTCACGGACGGGGTCATCCACACGCCCAAGGGCGCGATCGAGTACGACGGGCGTCGCCCGATCCCGGTGCCGGATGGGCTGCACGCGGCGCTGCGGGCTAAGGGGCTCGAGGTCAACGATTACTGTTGGTGGGGCGGCAAGGCGCTGCCGACGGTCCTCGCCGCGGAAGCCCAGCGGCAGCTCGACGAGATCGAGACCACCAAGCGCGCGGCGATCGTGGGGCTGGACGAGCTTGAGACGGCGATCGCGGCGCAGATCGCGTACGACGAGGCGCTCAGTGATGCCATCTACAGCGGTAACGGAGGGCTGCCCGCCCGGCCGGACGCGGACGTGGCGGCGCTCAAGCGGCAATACCCCATCGCAGCGGCGTATCTGCACGCCCGTGCGGCGTCACAGTCCGCGCACTATGTGTATAGAGCGGCTGGACGCAAGGCGATGGAGCGGATCGAGGCGGGCGAGGATCATGATGCGGTGCTGGCGGACATGGAGTCTGAGTGGTCTGGATACTGTGCCGAGCACGTATGGGACTGACGGCGGCGCAACGGGGGCGGGGCGCACCCGCCCCCTCACGAAAACACAGAAAGGGAAGCGACGATGAGTGAGAATGTAGACTGGGGCGCAACGCTCAAGCGGGCCGCCGCCATCAACGATGCGGACTTTCAGTACACCCTCCGCGCGGGGTTCCTCGACCGCGCCGTCACCCGACTCGCGGGGAGCGGGAGCGGCGATGGCATCGCCGCGCTGGCCACCAAGTGGCATCGGCGCATCCGCAGCGACAGCGATTGCGCCGCCACGGCGCGATGCCTGCTCCGCAGCCTGCCGTTGGACACATGCCCCCGCGCGATCCTCCAGATCATCGCGGAGATGCCCAGCAACGAAACCGACCTGATCCGGGTCGGCCATGCTTGCGCCTCCCTTGCGTACGACATCACGCTGCGCGACATGTCTACGGCGCAGGCGCGCGCGGAGCGCGCCGGCACCCCGGCCGACGCTGGGATGCCGCAGCGAGTCGCTTGGATGGCTTATGACGCGGAACAGCGGGCGCAAATGACCGATTGCGCCGAGCTGACCGCGATCAGTGAGTGCACGCAATAGCGCGCAACGGGGGCGGGGCGCACCCGCCCCCTTACGGAAACACAGCGACAGGAAGGAACAAGACGATGAGTAAGTGGACATGCACAGCAACGTACACGGTGGACGTAGATGGATGCGGCCTGATCCGGGAGTGCACGGCGCTGATCGGCGCGGAGGACATCCTGCCCGACGAGGAGGTTGAGCGCATCCTGCGTGAAGGCAACCCCACGGCGCACCTGAGCCGCCGGGAGTGGCTCGTGGACGAGCGGGGATAGGAGGAGACGCCATCATGATCGCCCCCCCCACCGACTACCGCCTCGACGCGGAGGAGACCGGCGCTTGCGGCGTCCCGTGTATGCGCGAGGCGGGCAACCCCGACGCCCCGCTCCTCAAGTATGACGCGACGCTCCCAGACGGGCGGACCGTCTGGGGGCACGTGTTCCGGGTGACGCGGATCGCGCGCGGGCTCACCATCAGGGCGGCGGCGGATGCCGTCGGCGTAATCTCGCGCACTGTCGACCGGTGGGAGGCGGGGGAAGTCACCCCCGCCCCCGGGCCCGCACGACGCTATTGGCGCGCTCTGCAATCGGCGACGCCCCCGCCCGAGACGCTAGGCCCCCGCCGAGGCCCCCGCCCCCGGTAACTCAACGCGGAAAATCGCAATGGGAACAATCAGCGAAGATTTTGCTTGACACCGCGCCTCTATGCGGTTATACTGGACTTGTCAAACCCGATGGAGGACACGATATGGTAACGATTAGCACCGAGCGGCTACGGCGCGGGATGGCGGAAAAGGGCCTGACCGTGTCGGAGGTAGCCAAGCATCTTGGCGTCGGGGAGGGCACGGTGCGGGGCTGGATCCGGGGAGCATACATCCCCCGGATCGGGCTGTGGCCCCGCCTCGAAATGCTGATCCCCGACGTGATCGTCGACGATCCCGACGATCCCGCCGATGACTGACCTGGGCGAGCTCCGCCTGGGCGACTACTGGCGCGCAGCGATCGACCGGGGCGTTGTCCGGGGCTACCGAGCGGCGGCGGACAAAAGAGAGGCGGGCGCGGAAGGGAGCCGCACCCGCCCAGGCAAGGCGTCGAGGGTGGAAGCAACCGCCCCGACACAACAGAAAGGGTAACTGACATGAGTGTAACACAAGACACAGGCAACGGCAAGTCGAAGGGGACCGGCGCGGCGAAACCGGCCGCAAATCCCAACATGCGAATCTGGGAGGCGGTCTCCGTAACCCCGCCCTCGTGGACGAAACGCGTGACCGAGGGGCCGCGCAGCTACACCACGATCAACGCTTACCGCCAGATCGCCGCGGCGACGAAACAGTTCGGGCCCGTCGGCGCGGGATGGGGGTGGGAGCACGAATGGGAGTACCACGGCGAGGGCGAGGACCAGTTGGTGGTTTGCCACCTGACGCTCTGGTATGAGACGCGCGAGCAGACGCTGCACGTCACGACGGCGGGCAAGCTCTACATTGGCAAGGGCGAGCGTTGCCGAGTCGATGATGACTGCTACAAGAAGATCCTCACCGACGCCCTCACCAAGGCCCTCTCCTACCTCGGCTTTTCCGCCGACGTGTTCTACGGCCGGTTCGACGATAACAAGTACGTCCAGGCCGCCCAGGCGCGGGAACGGGAAGCGGAAGCGACCGGCGCGGACGGCGCGGAACTCTCCATACATGCAGCCAAGCAACGGATCGCGATCCTCATGCGCCGCATGGGGCTGGATCTCGCCCTCGTCAAGGACGCCATCCACAAAGAGCACGGCGTTGACGCCCTCGACAACCTGGACCCTGACGCGATCGGCGCGGTTGTGCGGCGGGTGGAGGCGCTTGGGGCACGGCTGACGGAAATCCAGTCCATCTGCGACGCCCTGGCGGCCGGCGGCGCCCCCCACTGGAAAGCGGTGGACGCGGTCCGGGACTGGGCCAAGCGGCGGGGCGGCGAGGACAACCCGCTCCTGCTCACGGACGACGAACTGCGCGCGTGCATGGAGGAGTTGCAGGCGGACGGCGTCGAGGTGGCGGAATGAGCAGCAGGACGTATAGGGGTCCGGTGCTCGAAAAGCGACGCCGCAACAACGGACGCAATATGTACGCCTTGTGTGAGGCGGTATCTATGGAGTGGGTCGACGCGCCCCCGGCGGGCGCGGACGCGTGGACGGATGACCAGTGGGAGCAGGCGATTGAACGTGAGGCCCGGCGTCGTCTGGGCCGGGAGAAGGCGACGAAGCGCTGGGCCGAAAAGAACCGGCAACAGAAGGGAGTAACAGCATGAGTGCAAGAGTGGTGGTGTATGACACCCGGGAGGACTGGCTCCGGGCCCGAAAGACGGGTATCGGCGCATCAGAGATGGCGGCGGTGATGGGTATCTCGCCCCACGCCTCGCCCTACTCCGTCTGGGCGGACAAGGTGACGGACGAGATCGACGACCGTCCCCCGACTGGGCGGCAGTATTGGGGTACGCGGCTTGAGGGGCTCATCGCCGATGAGTTCGCGGCGCAGATGGACGGCGTGCAGGTGCAAGACCCTGGCCCGTACACCATCTACCGGGATGTCGCGAACCACATGTTCGCGACGCCGGACCGGCTCGTGGAGCACGCGGACGGGACAACCTCCGTTCTGGAACTCAAGACGGCGGGGTTGGACCGCTGGCATGACTGGGACGAGTGCCCGCCCGCTCAGTACCTGATCCAAGTGCAACACCAAATCGCGGTGACCGGCGCGGCGGGCGGCTATATTGCGGTGCTCATCGGCGGAAATGAGTTCCGCGTCTACCCCATCCCGCGCGATGACGCCATGATCGCGGATATCCGCGCGGCGGCGTCGGAGTTCTGGGAGTTTGTCGAGCGGCGGGAACCCCCGGAGATCGACGGACACAACGCGACGACCGAGGCGCTCAAGCGGCGGTACCCGGCGGGCGATGACGAGTTGGCGGTGGAGTTGCCGCCGACGCTCGTCTGGGCGACCGAGGAGTTGGCCGAGCTGAAGGTGAAGCAGAAAGACCTGGACGACCGCAAGGCGGAACTTGAGAACCGCATCAAGGCGGAGATGGGCGACGCAACGATCGGGCGCCTGGGCAAATACACGTGGACGTGGAAGGAGACCGCGCGCAAGGGCTCGCTCTCGATCCCTGACGTGACCGACGAGGCGAAAGCGGCGCTTGACGAGGCGGGCGTGGCGTACAAGGAAACCCCGGCTACCAGCTACCGCGTGCTGCGCGTCAAGGCGACAAAGGAGGTGGAGTGATGAGTGAGACCACGATCGATGCCGAATGGGCGGCAGCACTGAAGCAGGCCGCCGCCATCGACGACTACGACGCTCGATATGGCCTCTGTGAGCGGTTTCTGAACCGCGCGCTGATACACGTTGCCATAGATCACGACAGTCTGATCAAGGTCGCGTGCGCATGGTACACGCGCAATCGACGAGACAATGAGTGCGCCGTCGTGGCGCAGCGACTGCTGAGCACGTTTTGGACGGTCGATATTGGACGCCCGACAGTCGAGATCATCGCGGGATTCGATGCGGAGGACTTGTCTGTCGACCCGGAGCATGTCGGGCGCGTGTGCGCCGACGCGGCCTACAACGCCACGCACTACACGCTGCTCTCGACCCAGAGGCGGGCTGGAGTCCTGGAGGACCAGTCTATGGCGGCGCGGGTGGCGGACATCGCCCGGCGCGATGAGCAACGTCTGCAGATGTTGGACGTACAAGAGGAGCTCGCGCTGCTCGCGCGCGCGCGAGGGGAGGTTGAGTAATGAGCGAGATCATCGCGATCTATCTGGGTTGGGCGACCGCCCTCGTGGTGCTTGGCGTCGGCGCGTACGTCGCGACCTACGTCCTGGGCGTGGCGTGTGACTGGGCGGAAGGGCGGCCGCGGCGATTCACGGCGGCGGAAATCCGCGCCGCGGCGGAGCGGTGCAGGAGGGGCGAATGATGGAGCACACCCGACAGAAGTACTGCTCGTGGGAGATCTATGGGCGATGCGCCAGCGCCAGGTGCGCGCATCACGACGCGCCCTGTGTGCGGAGCGCGTCATGCCCGCAACGAACCAAGACGGCAACGCACGTCTTGTATGTGGACGGCGAGATGGAGGGGGCGGCGGCGACCGCCCCCGAGGAGGTGGAGTGATGGCGAATATTCGAATCCCGAACATCGCAACGATCATCGCAGCGGGCCGCCTTGGGCGCGACCCCGAGCTTGGCGAGACGAAATCCGCCGCCCGTAAGACCGTCTGTAAGTGGACGATCGCGATCGACCAGTTCCGTGGGCGCGAGAAGACGGAGCCGCTCTGGCTGCAGTGCGTCTGCTACGGCGACATGGCGGAGCGCGCGGCCCAGGCGCTGCACAAGGGCGACCCTGTGCAGGTACAGGGCACACTTGAGAGCTACAGCGGCACGGCGCGCGACGGGAGCGCGCGGACATACTTCCAGGTGCTCGTGTCGCGGTTTTGGCCGCTGTCGTGGGGCGACGAACAGGGCGTACCGACGGCGGCGGCGGATAGTGACGGGGACGCAATCCCCGACGAGGACATCCCGTTCTAGGAGGCAATATGGAGCCGACGGCGAGAACAAGTAAGGGCGTCGCGAAACGGGCGCGTATCCGTAGCGTGCATCCGGAGCAATGGACAGATGATGAGTTCGTGCAGATGACGCCCTACGCCCGGCTACTCGCATTGGCGGTGCGTAACCTGGCAGATGACAACGGGGTATTCGAGGCGAACCCCGTCAAGCTCAAGATGCGGTGCCTGGCCTATGACAATGTGGACGTGGCGGCGCTGCTGGAGGAGATGGAAGCGCATCGGCAGGTCCACCTGTACGACGCGGGCGGCCGCCGCTACGGGCTGATCCGGAACTTCGCACAGTTCCAGAACCCTAAAAAGCCCTCGTTTGTCTACCCTACCCCCTCGAATCCGCCCGATGGTTACGAACTGCACCCGGAATACCGAGCGGAAGTTCAGAACGAGTACGGTACTAGTTCCGAACTAGTTCCGAACCAGTTCGGAACTTTCCCGCCTAAGGAGAGGAGAGGAGTAGGAGTAGGAGGGGAGAAAGAAGAGACCGCGAAATCTCCCGACGCCCCCCCCTCCGCTCCGCCTCCCCCGCCAACCGAGCGCGACGCAGCCCAGGCTCCGCCTACGGCGTCGCCCGCCGCACACGACGAGGGGCAACTCTCCATCGCGGCCCTTGAGCCAAGAAGTATGGAGGCGGCGCCCGCGAATGGAACCGCCAAGCGCGAGAGCGCGCCGCCGCCCGACCCGCTCGAACCCTACCCCGTGCTCGCGGCCTACTGGCCAGACCTATGGCAGTCCGTCAAGGCGGCACACCCCAGGGAGGGGCCGCCGAAGCCCGGATCTCAGGCCGACCGCAAGGCCCGCGATGCCATCGCCAAGCTGGTGCACATCGACGGCTACCCCGAGGCGGAGGTGGTGGAGGTGTTGCGATGGGTTTTCGAGGCCGACGACCGGCAAGCGGAGTTCTGGCGCGGAGTGGTGTTGAGCCCTGCGTCCCTCCGGACGGCAAAGGGAGGCGATGGCGTGACGAAGTTCGCGAAGATCTATGCCCAATGGCAGCGGCGGCAACCGGCGGCGATAATCGCGTCGCATTGGGAGGGTGACCCAGATGACATCTTCTGACGGCCCGGAGCGCATAAGCCTGAGCCTCGACGTGTGGCGCGGCCCGTGCCCCGGCTGCGGAGAAGAGACGGAACTGTTCGCGGGCAAGCGGTATTGCGACGCATGCTGCCGCCGCTTGGAGCAGGAGGCCCGCTCACAAGAGCACGGCGCGTGGAAGCGCGACATGTTGGCGAGGGCGGCGACCATGGGGCTCATCGCCCCGGCGACCGCGACGACACGATTTGACGGCTCGCTCGACCCGCCGCGCCACAACAGCGCGGCGTGGGAAGCGGCGCTGATGTGGAAGCGCGACGTGAACGTCTACCTGCACGGACCCTGCGGCGTAGGTAAGTCGCACCTTGCGCGGTGTATGCTCTACGAGGCGATGGGCGACCGGCTCCGCATCGGGGAAGTGTCGGGGCACTCGGTGGCGAGCGCAAGCGCGTACAAGCCCGAGCAGGTGGCCGCCTTGGAGTGGCCGGACGTGCTACTCATCGACGATATTGACAAGGGGGCGTGGGGGCCGCAAGGCATCGTGATCTTGCGGGAAGCGCTCGACCGGCGGGAGCAGGCCCGCCGACGCACAATCCTGACCGCCAACGCGGACAAGCGGGAGCTCATGCAGTTCCTGACGCGCCGCTCCGGTGAAAACAAGTCCCTCGTGCCTGCCGCACTCGACCGGCTCAACACACCAGCCGGGCGTCCGCTCACCCTGCATCTGACAGGGCGGAGCTTACGCGGCGCGTTTTGCCCCGCGAAAAGAGGAGACGGAAATGACGGGGATTGATGATTACGGGCGGGCCATGGAGCGAGCGCGATTGCTGGATGAGGCCAGACAGGCGGGTGTGCTGCCATCACCGGATATCATGAGACGATACACCTTCGAGCTCCTCAATCCCCTGCACCCGGACTATAGCGCCGTATGCGAAGCGCGGGAGTGGACGCCGGGTACGGGGCGCTGCGTCTACATCTGGGGATCGTGCAGGCTAGAAAGTGTTGGGCTGACGTTGCTCAATGCCGCCCTAGATAAGCTGTACTCGGTTGCCTGCTATGAAGCGATTGATTTGCGAGATCTGGATAGTGCGCCGCGTGAGATCCGGACAGCGGCCGCGCTGCTCTTGCATTGGATTGACGCAGCTTGTTGGCAGGATCCAGAGCGCATTGAGCCGATAATCGAGCTGTTATCGGCGCGGCGCGATATGGGGAAGGTGACGATCGTCACAGCGAGAGTGCCGCCCGAGCAGCTTGTTGGTGTTTGGGATTCGCCGGCACTTCAGGCGGCTAAAACAGCTATACTGGAGTGCCTCAACACAGAGGTTGGCGACCCCCTCGTGCTCCATCTTGGCGGATAATGGCCGACGGCGCTCGCGAATCGAAATGCAAAACCAACGGAGGGAAGACGAGATGAGCGACGAACCGAAACAACCGACCGACGTGTTGGCCATCCTGAAGGCGTGGCTTAAAGAGCACGGCTATGACGGCCTGTGCGAGCCCACCATCGAGTGCGGTTGCGGGGTCGACGAACTCCCCGGCTGTTGTAGCGGCTGGATCCTGCAGTATTGCCAACCCGCGTACCTGCGTGAGGTGAAACCCGGGGAATGGCGCTACATGACGCCCGACTGGGAGCCGGGCAAGGAAGAGGAATGGGACGAATGAGCGTGCACTGGTGGGTAGGGGGAAAATGCATTGACTTTGAGGATACGGTGGAGGCGCGCGATCGTGGCCAATTTCCCATGGCTACGGTTGATGCGGTGGATGGACGGCCCTTGATATGGGCCAACACAGAGGAGGGAGCACTGATGGCGATTGAATCCGAGGAACGGCGACGGGAACGGGCGCGACTCCTTGACGAGGCGATCGCGGCGGGCGCGCTGCCTGGGCCCTACGAGATGGACTTGTACACGCTGGATAACGCCAACCCACTCCATCGCGACTACGACGTGGTAGAGCAGGCGCGGGAGTGGACGCCCGGCACGGGCCGCTGTGTCTACGTCTGGGGCCCGGCGTACACGATAGACAAGCTGGGCTGCGCCCTACTCAATCACGCCCTCGACAAGCTGTACGCCGTCGCGTCGTGCGACATACGCGCGATCGTAAACATGCACGCCGGGCATGCGAGGTGCGAGTATCGCACGGCGGCCGTACTGCTCGCGCGCGGTATTGATGCGCCGCTCTGGGGGTGTCCCGGGGCGCTTGAGCCGGTGATTGATTTGCTGTCCACACGGCGTGACGCAGGGCGCCTGACGATTGCCACAGCGCAAGTTCCGCCGGAACGGTTCGTCGATGCGGAGGCCGCGCCGGAAGTGCAGACGGTGCAGGCGGCGGCGCTCGACTGCCTCA
>JAQVSN010000045.1 GCA_028700515.1 Candidatus Omnitrophota bacterium | reverse complement strand
TACAACGAATACGAGGAACAGAACAACACTCTGCCCAGCTACTTATCCCTCATATCCGCGAAAGAGAACTATATATTCAGCTTCGAAACGAGCAAACGGTTCAACAGTTTCGACGACATGGTCCAGAAAATGCCTGAAGCGAAGATAGAAGTCCCCAACCAGAGGCTTTGGGATATGCCGCTCTACTACAGCAGTACGACTTCGGGAGCGTCTTTTGAGAAAAAGTACGCTTTTTATTACCAGCCCCCCGAAAGGGTGGCAAGGTTCGATACCATCCAGAACCTTTCGTATGTCACCGGTGTGGGGCCGGTCAACATAGTGCCATATGCCTTTATCAGGGAGACGATATACAGCAGGAACAGGTGGGAGTCCGGTGCTTTCGGAAGGCAGACGGTCGGGGCCGGATCCAGTTTCTACAGCCAGTTCCACAAGATATACGACTATGATACCGATTTTGCCGGACTTGATATTAACGACCTCAGGCACATAGTGGTTCCAAGGGTCGTATACTTTTTCCAGGAACAGCCTTCGGTGGACAAGGATATCCTTTACCAGATGGATTATGTGGATTCCCTGGCAAAAGAGAACGGATTTCGGCTGTCCCTTGAGAATAAGCTCCAGACCAAGAGGCATTACGCGGACGATCCCAAAAGCATGAAAAGGGTGGACCTTTTAAGGTTCATCGCTTCCACGGATTATGTTTTCCGCATGAAAAAGAAAAGTTTCGAAATGGAGGAACCGGGCAAGTTCGAGAACGTTAACTTCGATCTCGAACTTGATCCCTACGATTGGCTGTTCATTCAGGCTATGATGAGCGTTACACCCAAGAACCAGGCTCTGGATACGGCGAGCCTGGAGTTCTCCCTGAGGCCGGGGAACAGGTTCAGGATGGACCTTGGATATCGTTACGAGAAAAGCGATGAGTACAACACCAGGAACCAGCTTACATTCGACACCTCCCTGATCCTTAGCCCTCAGTGGAGGCTCGGGCTTTACGAGAGATGGGATATGCATGAAAGCAGGATAGAGGAGCAGCAGTTATCCATAACGCGCGACCTGCACTGCTGGGAAGTATCCCTGATATACGATCTAAAGGGCAAAAATCCCATGAAGGATGAGTTCACCCTGTGGTGTGCTTTCAGGATAAAGGCTTTCCCGGACCTCCAGATAGGGTTGGACAGGTCATATGAGAAGCGTCCCCCCGGGGCTATGCGCCAGGAAAACGTCTACACGCCTCCCATTCCATCCACCCCTCAGCAGGGGTCCTCCATATAAGTTCTGGGTACAGCCTGCCTTCGGGAGTTCACCATCTTGCCGGAGTTTTCTGATGCCGATCCCCTCCGAATGGTTTTTTGCCCTCTGTTATCTATAGTTCCACACGAGGTAAATGCATGTACGGGTGAGTGAGCAGGCCGGCAAAGCCTTCAAGGCGGCATAACTTCATCTCTATTGCGGCTATCAACCACCCTGTGATATAATTTTTGAGCACTTTCAAGTGATATATCGAAGCCATATAATATTAATATATAATCAGTTTTATTTTTTCAGGGGGTATGAGTGAAAATAACTATAATCGGAAGCGGTTATGTCGGACTGGTTACAGGAGCGTGTTTTGCCGATCTTGGGAATACGGTCATATGCGCGGATAACGACGAAAAAAAGATCGATATGCTGGGCCGCGGGGAGATACCTATATACGAACCTGGCCTTGAAGAACTCGTCAAAAAGAACAAGGCAAAGGGAAGGCTAGTTTTCACCACAGACGTAAAAAAGGCCACCCGGGACTCCACGGTCATCTTTGTGTGTGTGGGGACACCCCCCAGGGAGGACGGGAGCGCCGACCTGACGGGCATCGAGAAGGTTTCCAGGACCGTGGCAGAGAGCATGGACGCGTACAAGCTGATAGTGGAGAAAAGCACCGTACCCGTCGAAACAGGGGAATGGGTAAAGGATACGATAAACCGCTTTAAGACGAACGATTGTGATTTCGACGTAGCCTCAAACCCGGAATTCCTGCGCGAAGGCTCGGCGATCAAGGATTTCATGAACCCTGACAGGGTGGTCATAGGGGTTGAGTCAGAAAAGGCAGGGGAAATACTTAAGGCCCTATACGAGCCGCTGAATACAAAAATAGTAGTCACCAGTATCAAAGGTGCGGAAATAATAAAGCACGCCTCTAATTCCTTTCTGGCCACAAAAATATCTTTCATAAACGCGGTCTCCAATATATGTGAGAAGGTCGGAGCTGATGTGACTTCGGTGGCTGAGGGTATAGGATTGGACAGGCGCATAAATACACATTTTCTCAAAGCCGGGATCGGGTTCGGAGGCTCCTGTTTTCCTAAAGACCTGAAAGCTTTTATCCATATATCCGAAAAGCTCGGATACAAGTTCGATCTATTGAAAGAGGTAGACAGGATAAATGAGATGCAGAAAGATCTTCTAATGGAGAAAATAGCCCGGCTTGTATGGAACATCCGGGATAAGGAGATCGCGGTATGGGGACTTGCCTTTAAACCTGATACGGATGACATCCGCTCCGCGCCGGCCATTGATGTGATCCGGAGGCTGGTAAAAGAAGGAGCGAGGATAAGGGTTTTCGATCCCGCGGCCATGGAAAGATCCATGGAAGAGCTCAAAGTAGAGGGAATAAAGTGGTGCAAGGACATATATGAGACTTCGGACGGCGCCGACTGCGTAATATTGATGACCGAATGGAATGAGTTTAAAGAGGTGGATTGGGACAAACTTAAGAAGATCCTGCGCCAACCGGTGATCATAGACGGCAGAAATCTGTATGATCCCGGGAAGTTAAAGGCGATGGGCTTCAGGTACGCGGGGATAGGACGGAATTGATAAAGCAGGGCGCATGGCGCAAAGCGCTAAGCGTCCGAAGGATGGGGGACAGGAAAATGATACAGGGAGTTAAGGTAAAGAAGCTTAAATTGATACCGGACGATCGCGGCAGGCTCATGGAGATACTCAGGCGCGACGATGAGATGTTCCAGGTCTTCGGACAGGTCTATATGACGACCGCTTATCCCGGAGTAGTGAAAGCGTGGCATTACCATAAAAAACAGACCGACAATTTTACCTGCATTCGAGGCAAAATGAGACTTGGTCTTTATGATCCCCGGAAGGATTCCCCGTCGTTCGGACAAACGGAAGAATACGTCATAAGTCTTGATAACCCCATGGTGGTCCAGATACCTCCCGAGGTATACCACGGGTTCAAATGCATAAGTGACGAGGAGGCTGTGGTCATAAATACGGTCACTAGGCCTTATGACCCCAACGATCCCGATGAATACAGGGTGGACGCGTACGAGAACGATATAGACTTTGACTGGAGGAAGTGAAGATAGCAGAAGATGCAAGATACAGGATGCAGGATGCAAGATACAGGATGCAGGATGCAAGATACAAGATACAAGATGCAGGATGCAAGATACAAGATACAGGATGCAAGATGCAGGATACTGGATAAGAGGCTGGAGGGGAATAACACTCCGCGTAAAATATCTGGGATCAGGGATCTAGCATCAAATTGTTGGAATAAGGAGACCATATGAAAGGTATCATTCTCGCGGGAGGGATCGGTTCCAGACTTTTTCCGCTTACAAAGATAACCAATAAGCACCTTCTGCCGGTATACAACGAGCCGATGATATATTACCCCCTTCGTACTCTTGTAGACGCGGGCATAAAGGACATAATGATAGTTACCGGGGGCGATCACGCGGGGAACTTTCTCAGGCTACTTGGGAATGGCAAGGAATTTGGACTGAAGGGGATAAATTACGCCTACCAGGAAAAAGAAGGCGGCATAGCCGAAGCGTTGGGACTCGCCGAGTATTTCGCTGACGGCGAAAAAGTGGTAGTAGTTCTCGGGGACAACATAATCGAAAAAAGTATCAGGGCGGAAGTGTCGGCCTTCGATAAGCAGACCGAAGGAGCCAGGATACTCCTCAAGGAAGTTGAGCATCCCGAAAGGTTCGGCGTAGCGGAGTTCGAGGGCGACAGGATCGTGAAGATAACGGAAAAGCCCAAAATGCCCATGACCAAATACGCGGTTACAGGCATATACATGTACGACGGAAAGGTCTTCGATATTATTAAGACCCTCAAACCTTCAGGGAGAGGGGAGCTTGAGATAACGGATGTAAATAACAGTTATATCCAAAAAGGCACATTGACCTACTCCAAACTTGAAGGCTGGTGGACCGACGCTGGGACCTTTGATTCTCTTCTCAGGGCGAATAACCTTGTGGCGGCAATGAAATAGTGAATGGTGAATAGTGAATAGTGAGGGGTGGAAAAGTTAACTGCTTACTGGTCGCTTCTCACTAAGAAGGGGTGTAAATGCGATTATTAGTTACAGGGGGATGTGGATTCATAGGTTCCAATTTCATACGGCATGTCCTCGCGAAGTACAAAGACGTACGTGTAATTAATCTGGATAAGCTGACATATTGCGGGAGTCCTGAAAACCTGAAGGATATCGAAGGCGACGCCCGATACAGGTTCGTTAAGGGGGATATCTGCGACGCTTCTTTGGCCGGGGACCTCGTCGGGGAAGCGGACGCTGTAGTGAACTTTGCCGCCGAAACCCATGTGGACCGGTCCATTAAATATCCTGATGATTTTCTGGTTACTAACGTATATGGGACTAAGACCCTTCTTGAGGCCGCAAAACGCGCCGGAATATCAAGGTTTATCCAGATAGGGACCGATGAGGTATATGGAAGCGTCGGAGCAGGATTCTCCGGGGAGGATGATCCCCTTAAACCTTCAAGTCCGTATTCCGCCACGAAAGCCGCGGCCGACCTTCTTGCTCTTTCGTACTTCATGACCTTCGGTCTTCCGGTAACAGTGGTGAGGAGTTCAAATAATTTCGGGCCGTACCAGTATCCGGAAAAGGTTCTCCCACTCTTCATAACGAACCTTATTGACGGCAAAAAGGTACCGCTTTATGGCGACGGTCTTAACGCAAGGGAATGGCTTTTTGTGGAGGATAACTGCTCGGCCATAGATACGGTCCTTATTTCCGGCCGTCCCGGTGAGATATACAATATCGGGGGTGGGAATTGTATGGCCAACCTCGAGCTAACACAAAGCCTGCTAAAGGTCATGTCCAGGGACCTTGGTTCGATAGAACATGTGACCGACAGGCCGGGACACGACCGCAGGTACGCGCTTGATTCCACAAAGATCAGGTCTTTAGGGTGGAAGCCAAAGGGTTCCTTCGCGGATGATCTTAAGAAGACAGTGAATTGGTATCGCGAGAACGAATGGTGGTGGCGCCCGATCAAAGAAAGGGCGGAGATAATTTCCTGGTAAAAAACCAAGGAAGTGTCAAAGTATCAAAGTGTCATCGCCCCCGTTGCTGCTTTGCGTAGCAAAAAACGGGGGATAGTGTCAGGGTTTTTTGATCCCGGCACTCTGGCACTCTGGCACTCTGACATTCTGACACTTTATATGAAGATACTTATCACCGGTTCCAGCGGCATGCTTGGAACAGAGCTTTGCAAGGCGCTCGAAGGGAACTACCGGACGTTGGGGATGGACTTAAAAGGCCCGCGCTCCGAGGGTTACGGTCCACAAAGGTTCTTCGAAGGGGATATTGCCATGACAGGGGATCCGGGAAAGGTCTTTGCCGAGAGCGGAGCGGACCTTGTCATACACGCCGCGGCATGGACGGACGTTGATGGGTGTGAGCTTGATCCGGACAGGGCGTACAATGTGAATACGACCGGCACAGAGAACGTCTGCGCGGCGGCCCGCGATGTTAAAGCGTCGGTGATGTTCATAAGTACTGATTTTATTTTCAACGGTAAGAAAAGAACACCTTATGTTGAGGACGATAAGCCGGGTCCTTTGAGCGTTTACGGGCTCAGTAAATTAAAGGCTGAACAGGCGGTAGCCGGGACCATGGAACGGTACGCGGTGGTGAGGACAAGCTGGCTTTACGGGAAGAACGGAAAGAATTTTGTAGATACGATCCTGGATAAAGCGTCCCGGGAAGGGGCCGTTAAGGTCGTTCAAGACCAGATAGGATCACCGACTTACGCAAAGGACCTGGCATGGGCCCTGAAGGCCCTTATCGACGCCGGAGTCTGGGAGGGAAAAGGTGTCTATCATGCCTGTAACACCGGTGAGTGTTCCTGGTTCGACCTTGCGGCTGCGGCAATAGGATACGCCGGGCTTTCCGATTCGGTTCGGATGGGAGGTCTCACGACCGAAGAACTGGGAAGACCGGCCTTGAGGCCGGGATATTCGGCGATGGATAATTCCAAACTTCAAAAAAGAACAGGTATGGCCATGCGTCAATGGAAAGAGGCCTTGGAGGATTATGTCAAAAATGACCGATCATTCTGAATTGGCCGCGAAGATCAGGGGTAAAAAGTCCGTCATAACCGTCATGGGGCTTGGATACGTAGGGCTTCCGATAGCCCTGGAATTCGCCGCAAAAGGTTTTCCGGTATGCGGCCTTGATAACAATAAAAAAAGAGTGGAAAAGCTCAAGGCCGGACGGTCTTACATAAACGATATACCCTCATCCAAGATCAAAAAGGCCGTTCGAAAAGCAAATTTCAAGGCCACGACCGATGAGTCCGTGCTTGGCGAGTCCGATGCAGTTATTATATGCGTTCCTACGCCTCTTAGGAAAGTGAAGGACCCTGATGTTTCTTATGTGATCAAGGCTGCCCGATCGATGGCGAAATATGTAAAAAGGGGACAGCTTGTGATACTGGAAAGCACGACCTATCCGGGGACCACCAGGGACATAATGATGCCGCTTCTCGAAAAAAAAGGTCTCAAGGCCGGCAAGGATTTTTTTCTGGCCTTTTCTCCCGAGCGTATCGATCCGGGCAATAAAAAGTACAGTTTTGTAAATATCCCTAAAGTTGTCGGAGGTGTTGACGCGAAATCGACCGAACTCGGGGAACTTCTTTACTCAAGGGTGGTAGGACGGACAATAGGCGTCTCGACCATGGAGACAGCCGAGGTAACTAAACTTTTGGAGAACACTTTCAGGATAGTCAATATAGCACTGGTCAACGAGTTCTCCATGCTCTGCAATAAACTCGGTATTGATGTCTGGGAAGTGATAAAGGCGGCAAGCACTAAACCCTTCGGGTACATGCCTTTTTATCCCGGACCAGGTATAGGGGGACACTGTATACCGGCCGACCCGATGTATCTTTCGTGGAAGGCCCGGAAGGTGGGATTCAAGACAAAGATGATAGACCTGGCCGCGGTGACCAACAGGCTGGTCCCGAATTATGTTGTGGAAAGGATAAGATCGATCCTCTCGAATCAGGGCAGGAAGCTCTCTTTGTCCAGAGTGCTTGTGGTCGGAGTAACTTACAAAAAGGATGTGAACGACTTAAGGGAATCTCCGGCACTTGACATCATAAACGCGCTTGAAAAGGCAGGGACGAAGGTCAGCTTCACAGATCCCTATATACCGTCCCTGGACCTGCCGGACATTCGGATAAAAGGCAGCCGCCTGAATGCGGAGCTTGTGCGCAGGCAAGATCTGGTCCTTATAGCGGCGGACCATACCGGTCTTAACTACCGGATGATCGCGGCGAAAGCCAAATGTATCTTCGATACAAGGGCGATCTTCGAGGCTTTGGGAATAAAAGGAAAAAATATCATCAAACTGTAGTTTTCCCGAACGATCAATTTTTCGGATATTGTCAACGACAAACGAAAAACGAACAACGAAAAACGATAAAGGCGGCAGTGATGGCTAAATATCTGGTAACCGGCGGAGCGGGGTTCATAGGATCGAATATAGTTGATGAACTTGTAAAGAGAGGGCATAAGGTCAGGGTACTCGATAACTTGTCCACGGGGAATATGGAGAATCTTCGCCACCTGTCCGGAAAGATAGAATTCCATAAGGGTGATATCCTCGTTGGAAAAGATGTACAAAAAGCCATGAAAGGTGTGGACTATGTCCTTCACCAGGCGGCATTGAGGAGTGTAGCCAAGAGCGTGGAAGATCCATGGAACAGCAATCAGGCGAATGTTACGGGGACGCTCAACGTTCTTCTTTCTGCCAGAAACGCCAAAATAAAGCGCGTTGTCTACGCTTCTTCAAGTTCAGTTTACGGGGATTGCAGATCATATCCTCAGAAAGAATCCATAGCGCCTAACCCGATATCACCCTATGCCGTGAGCAAACTTGCCGGGGAATATTACTCGAGGATGTTCTCGCACACTATGGGGCTTGAGACCGTGAGCCTTAGGTACTTTAATGTCTTCGGTCCCCGCCAGAACCCGGAATCCAAATATTCGGCGGTTATTCCGGCTTTTCTCGACAGGCTCAGGAAAGGCAAACCGTGCGTTATTGACGGTGATGGAAAGCAGTCCAGGGATTTTACATATGTCTCAAATGTTGTGGACGCTAATATCGCCGCGAGTACCGCAAAAGGAGTTTCAGGGATGTATTTTAACGTCGCTTCCGGCAGAGATTATTCCGTTCTTGACGTAGAAAGAGGTCTCCAGAAGATACTTGGAACAAAGATCAAGAGGGTACATGGGCCCAAAAGACCGGGTGACGTGAAGAGGACCTTCGCCGATATAAGCGCGATGAAGAAGTATCTTAAGGTGACGCCGAAAGTTGATTTTTACGATGGTCTTGAGCGGACTGTGAAATGGTTCGTTAATAAGTGAGCAGTGATCAGGATAAAGTGAAAAGTGGAGATATCATATATATGACAATCCACAATTGACAGTTCACTATTCACAGACAGATAAAATGGCCGCTAAAAAATCATATATACTGGGCATTTCGGCGTTTTATCATGACGCCGCGGCGGCTATTTTAGAGAACGGCGAAGTTATCGCCGCGGCCCAGGAAGAACGTTTTACCAGAAAAAAACATGATCCGTCCTTTCCGGGCCGTGCCGTTGATTTCTGTCTTAAAGAAGCGGGTATTACATCCGGGGACATAGATCTTGTGGCTTTTTACGATAAGCCTTTTCTGAAGTTCGAGCGTCTCCTGGAAACGTATCTTTCTTACGCCCCTCGGGGTATACGCTCTTTCATATCATCGATGCCTCTCTGGATAAAAGAGAAGCTTTTCATGAAGGACCAGATACGCAGCGAGCTGGGATATGGCGGTACGGTCATATTCCCGGAACATCATCATTCGCACGCGGCCAGCGCTTTTTATCCTTCCCCGTTCGAAGAAGCGGCGATACTTACCGTAGATGGCGTGGGCGAATGGGCCACGGCCAGTTTTGGGAAAGGACAGAGGAATAAGATAGAGATAATGGAGGAAATACGATTCCCTCACTCGCTAGGCCTGCTTTACTCGGCTTTCACGTATTACTGCGGTTTCAAGGTGAACTCCGGCGAGTATAAGCTTATGAGATCGGAAG
>JAQVSN010000044.1 GCA_028700515.1 Candidatus Omnitrophota bacterium | reverse complement strand
TATCCGCCCACTCCCGCAGGCAGATAGGCACTTTTTCGAAGGGGATGACCCAGAAGGTTAGTTTTGCCCAGGCGCTTATCAATGACCCCGAGCTCCTTGTTCTTGACGAGCCCACGGGAGGGCTTGATCCCCTGGCGCGGCGTGTGATGAGGGATGTTATCCTCACACTCAAAGCGAAGGGTAAGACCATATTTTTCTCGTCGCATGAACTTTCCGAAGTGGAGATCGTTTCTGACAGGATAGGGATATTGCAGCGCGGCAGACTGGTCGCGGCAGGAACGGTGCGGGAGCTGCTAAGCTCTAAAGGGACCGAGGAAACTTTGGAAAACTATTTTCTAAAAATAATAGAGGCGAACTGATGGTAGGGATAGCAGCCGTAGCTAAAGGTGTACTTTTGGAGATCGTAAGGAAAAAAGACATGTATGTTCTCCTTATACTCCTCGGAGTTAGCATGGCGCTTCTTTCCGCTCAGACCTTCTTCGGGCTTGAAAATGTGTCCCGCTATGTCCGCGACCTGGGGTATTCTCTCATGACGCTGTTCTCTTTGGTGGTGGCGGTAGCTCTTTCGGCCAGGCAGATACCCGAAGAGGTGGAAAGGAGGACGGTTTATCCCCTTTTAGCCAAACCGATAAGCAGGTACGGTATCATCGTCGGGAAATATATGGGAGCTTCCCTGGCGGCCATACTCTCATTCAGCTGTTTTTTTGCGGTATATTTCTTCTTTTTCAGGATATCCGGAGCGGGAGGGGAATGGGGCCTCTTAGGCCAGTCTTACCTGTTGGGGATATTTTCGCTTTTGATGACGGCCGCGATAGCGGTATTCTTTTCCACTTTTCTCACCGTATCAGCCAATGTTACCCTTTCCCTCCTTTTGTATTTCTTTTCCAGCGCCTTTTCCGGGCAGGTAAGGGATCTGGTCATTTCCTCAAAGGGATGGGCGTCATATGCGGCCGGGTCGGTATACTACCTTATTCCCCATTATGATTTTTATGACCTCAGGATACGGATCACGCACGGCTGGGAAGCATTGCCTGTGTGGGCGGTCTTTTCCGTGTCCGCCTACACCGTAGTTTATATCTCTTTCCTGATATATCTTTCTGTCAGGATCTTTTCAAGGAGGCAGCTTTGAGGGTACCATCGGCGGCTGTTACTATCGCCTGGGCTCTTTCCATAGCTGTCCTGGCATCGGTCATAGACGCCGAGACAAGGTCTTTCCTTTCCTCCAAGGACATGAGTGAAGTTCCGGCGGCATGGCAGATCTTGGGGGAAGCCAGGTCTATCGTATCCAATATGTCCATTCTTCAGGCTGACCTTTACCTGCACGGAGGCGCGGGACATTTTTTTGATGAGCATGAGGGGGGACTGGCTATTGGAAAGAGCGATTCGCACGATGCGCATGAAGACCATGAAGACCATGAAGACCATGAAGACCATGAGCATCACGATATATCTCATGACAACGGCACTCCCGCCGGTCTCTTTAACCCGCTTATACGCATAGCTGACGCTGTGGCCGTAACCGAACATAAACACCTTTCCGGAAAAGAGGAAGCGGAGATCGTCCCGTGGCTTTATTTTTCCGCCAGGATAGATCCTTCCAATACGACGGCGTATACTTTGACGTCTTACTGGCTGGCGGACCGTCTGGGGAGGCCGAAAGAGGCGCTAGCTTTTCTGAAACAGGGGCTTAAGACCAATGCCGATTCCTGGGAGTTGAACGCCGAAACAGGGAGGATATACCAGCAGTATTTTAAAGCCCCTTCCGCGGCCGAACGTTATCTTGAAAGGGCGCTATTCCTCATGGGAAAGACTGGGCACGATAAGTTCCAGGAAAGGTATGTCCTTACCTGGCTCGCGGAAGCAAAGGAAGGACTCGGAAAACATCTCGAGGCGGCCGATGATTACCGCCGGATAGAGGCGCTCTTTCCCCGTACAACAGTATATCGGGACAAGATCGAAAGGCTTGAGGATCTTGCCGGCAACGGCGGCCGGGGGAGCCTCAGAAAGTAAATGAAGACTTATCCCGAATGTATGGATTGTTTTATAAGACAGGCCGGCGACGCCTCCGATCTTATCGGATCGTCCCCTTCGGTACGGAAGGCTGTTATCGATGAGGTTAGAACTATCCTCGCGTCCTTCCCTGAAGGGACAACCCCTCCCGAGATAGCCAGGGCCGTGTATGGGATAGTGGGCGCGAGGTGTGGAGGCGGCGACCCCTACGCGAAGATAAAGAGAAAGAGCAACATTCTGGCGATGGAACTGTATCCATCCCTTAAAAAGACCATCAGAGGCTCTCGAGATCCACTTTTGGCCGCTGTCCGTATAGCCGTAGCCGGAAATGTCATCGATTACGGAGTCCCCCATGCCTTTGATATAGAGGAGGAGGTCGAGGAATGTCTCGACAAACCTTTCGCTTTCCTGGACTATGAGCATTTCCGGAAAGATGCTTCTGCCGCCCGCAGTATTCTCTACATACTTGATAATGCCGGGGAGATAGTTTTTGACAGGATGCTGATAGAGGAGTTAGGTCCCGAAAGAGTTACGGCCGCTGTAAGGAGTAAGGCGATAATAAATGACGTTACTATGGAAGATGCCGTTTTCACGGGGCTTGTCGGGATCACGCGCGTTATCGAAAGCGGTTCAACTGTTCCGGGGACCGTGATCGGGGAAACCCTGCCAGAGTTCCGCGAGCTGTTCGAAACGGCGGACCTCGTTATAAGCAAAGGACAGGGGAATTATGAAACTCTATCGGACTCATCAAGGCCGATCTACTTTATCTTCAAAGCTAAGTGCCCCGTAGTGGCAGGGCATGCCGGGTGCAAGCTGGGTGATATCATCTTAAAAAAGATGGGCTAGACAGCTGCCGGCCTCATAACGCCGCCATAATGCCGGACAAAAACATCGTTGACAGCACGCATGAAACATGTTAACATATGAGCACATATTCACACGAGGAAATGTTATGAGAAAAAGATTGTTAAGCGGAATAAAAGAACATATGGCTTCTCCCGAGGTTGTGGAAAAGCTTGCCCGCACATTCAGCGTCCTTGCCGACAGGACACGGACGCGGATCATTCTGGCGCTGAGCAGGTCGGAGTTGTGTGTGCTGGAGCTTTCGGAACTTCTGGAAATGAGCCACTCCGCGGTATCCCATCAGCTCAGGGCGCTTAAGGACCTTGAACTCGTGAAATGCCGGCGTGATGGAAAAAAATCGTTCTATTCCTTGATCGACGAGCACATTGATAACCTTTTTGACGAAGGGCTTAGGCATGTTACGGAAAAAATAAAGGAAAAAAATAGATGAAAGACAAGACGGTCGATCTGAACGTGTTGCCTTCGGGGAGTTCAGGGATAGTAAGAGAGGTAAAGGGAGGAAGGGAGACAGTGCTGAAATTGGAATCCCTTGGAATAAGGCCCGGCAAGAAGATAACCAAACTGAGTTCACATTTTTGGCGGGGGCCGGTCACGATTAAGGTCGATAAATCAAAAGTAGCGATAGGGCACGGGCTTGCGCAGAAAGTATTTATAGAGGTGTGATATGGACGAGGAAAAACGAATATTACTTATGGGTAACCCGAACGTCGGTAAAAGCGCTATTTTCTCAAGGCTGACAGGCGCAAAAGTAATGATATCCAATTATCCCGGGACGACCGTTGATTTCACTCAAGGGTTCATGAAGATCCCCGGAGGGGACCCGGCGGTAATTATCGATGTGCCCGGTGTGTACGGTCTTGAGCCGCTCTCCAAGGCGGATGAGGTGGCTGTTGATATGTTATCCCGGGGAGGGATCGTAGTGAACATAGTCGACGCGACCAACCTGGAGAGGAACCTGCATCTTACGCTGGAGCTCCGAGAGCGCGGCATCCCGATGGTCATCGCGCTCAACATGTGGGACGAGACCAAGCACCGGGGGATAGAGATCGATGCCGCGAAGCTCGAGAAAGAGCTCGGAGTCCCGGTAATCCCTACCAGCGGGATAACCGGGTTCGGCATAAAAGACCTTGTTTTGGCGATCCCTTCGGCCGTGGGAGGGGTTCCCACCCGGCTCAAAAAGGAAGAGAAATGGGAAGAGGTAGGCCGGATCGTCGAAACTGTGCAAAAACTAAAACATCATCATCACACATTCCTTGAAATGCTTGAGGACGTAAGTACGCATCCTCTTATGGGGATCCCTTTGGCGGGACTGGTGCTGTATTTGAGCTTCATTTTTGTAAGAGGTGTTTCGGAATTCCTTATAAACGTGATACTGGCTCCCGCATTCGATGCTATATGGATGCCCGTAGCGGAGCGTTTAAGCCGCCTGATGGGAGGGGAAGGGTTCCTGCACCGGATGATCATAGGCGACATGATCGACGGGAAGATAGACCCCGGGCTTTCCTTCGGGGTCCTAACAACCGGACTATATGTCCCCATAGTTGAGATACTACCCTACATTTTCAGCTTTTATCTCGTACTTGGTGTCATGGAGGATTCCGGGTATCTGCCCAGGCTTGCCACGCAGACCGATAACCTGCTTCACCGGATGGGGCTGCACGGTTACGCTATAGTCCCGGTCATACTGGGACTTGGATGTAACGTTCCCGGGGCTTTGGCGCTCCGTCTCTTTGAAACAAGACGTGAAAAATTCATAGCGGCTACTCTCATAGGTGTAGCCGTTCCGTGCATGGCCCAAACGGCGATGATAGTCGGGCTTGTAGGGCAAAGGGGAGGAGTGTATTTGTTGCTTATTTTCGCCGTCCTGGCGGCGATATTCGTGGTGAAGGGGACGCTCATGAACATGGTAATGAAAGGGCGCAGCCCGGAAGTTCTCTGGGAGATCCCCCCGTACAGGATGCCACAACCCGGGGCCGTGATGAAGAAACTCATGATGAGGCTTACATCTTTCCTGACGGAGGCGGTTCCTTATGTGCTTGCGGGTGTTTTCCTGGTGAATATCCTGTATATGAGCGGCGTGATGTCCGCCGCTTCCAAAGCACTTGCTCCCCTGATCTCAGGGGTTTGGGGGCTTCCGGAGGGGACCGTATCGGCAATGGTCGTAGGGTTCCTGAGAAAGGACGTAGCTGTTGCCATGCTGGCGCCGCTGGGACTCTCGACGAAACAGCTCGTAATAGCGTGCACGGTCCTGGCGGTATATTTCCCATGTATGGCGACTTTCGTAATGATGACGAGGGAGTTGGGGATAAAGGACATGCTCAAGTCGGCGTCTTTGATGATCATTACCGCCATCACTGTCGGAGGTCTCCTGAACTTCTTTCTTTGATCCCTCTGACCGCCAGGCGGGTTGAGTGTCTTAAGAGGAGTGTGCGTTATGTCCGGGGAAGAAAAGATCGCGGGACATATCAGAAAGGTGCTAAGCTCTCTCTCGGGCATGATAAATGCTAAACTTACGAGAAGGCAATTCCTTTCAGGATGCGTTAAGGCGGGCGTGCTTTGCGGCTCGTCAATGTGGGCGCTGGAAGGGTTCTTCCGTTACAAAGCGTATGCCGCCATAGGCGAGAAACGCGGCATGCGCGAAGCGATGTATTATGAAAAGATGGGTGATGAGGCCGTTAAATGTCTGCTTTGCCCCAACAACTGCGTGCTTTCTAACGGACAAAGAGGTTTTTGCCGGGTGAGGGAACCCCTGGGCGGTAAACTTTATACGCTTGTGTACGAGCTTGCCTGCGCGGTCCATGTTGATCCGATAGAGAAAAAACCTTTCTACCACTTTCTTCCCGGGAGCAAGTCCTTTTCGATCGCCACGGCCGGATGCAATTCCCGTTGCAAATTCTGCCAGAACTGGACGATATCGCAAAGTTCCCCCGAAGAGGTGGCATCACGCAGGCTTACCTGTGATCAAGTCGTGGAGGGGGCCATTGGTAACGGATGTTCTGCTATTGCCTATACATATTCCGAACCTACGGTGTTCTATGAGTACATGCTGGACACCGCGAAGCGTGCCCGCAAGCGCGGAGTGCGCAACATAGTCGTTACGGGGGGGAAGATATCCCCGGATCCGCTCAAAGAGCTTTGCGGGAGCGTAGAAGCGGTGAATATCGATCTCAAAGGGATGGATCCAACGTATCTTTCCGACGTATGCGCGCAGGACCTCGATGATATCCTTAAGACCATACTAATATACAAACGCGAAGGAGTTTGGGTAGAGCTCACAAATCTTATCGTTCCTACCATGAACGATAACATGGAAGACATTAAACGCATGGCCTCGTGGGTGGTTGAGAACGCTGGACCGGATGTCCCTATGCATTTTTCCCGTTTTTGGCCGCAGTATAAGCTCCGTTCCCTGTACCCCACCCCGGTTGAGACCCTCCTTGAAGCCCGGGAGGTCGCCATAAAAGCCGGACTCCATTATGTCTACGTGGGGAATGTTCCGGGTTCGGGGTCGGAGAGCACGTCATGCCCGTCCTGCTCTAAGACGGTGATAAAGAGGATCGGTTATAGAGTGACGGAGAATAATGTGAGGCCCGACGGAACATGTTCTTTTTGTTCCGGCCGGATAGCGGGGGTCTGGGTATAGCCGCGTTGTCTGTCTACCGGTCTTTCATGGATAAAATGAGCTATGGTGTTTATATGGATATAAAGGGGAGAACCCGTATAGCGGTCCTTACTGCCGGTGCGGCCTCCATGGCCGCCCAGATAATATTCCTGAGGGAATTCCTTATAGTTTTTTACGGTAACGAGATATCCATCGGGATGATACTCGCGGGATGGCTTTTTTGGGGGGCGATCGGGAGCCTGTTCCTGGGCAGATTGGCTGATATAGTGTCCGACAAAACGAGGCTTTTATATTCCGCGCTGATCCTTCTCTCAGGACTTATACCGCTGGTACTTATGGGAATAAGGTTCGCTAAGCCTGCCATGGGCATATTCCCCGGAGAGATTGCCGGATATTATCCGATGGTACTTGCGGCTCTGACACTTCTTTGTATGCCCTGCGTCCTGCTGGGGTTCATCTTTTCGGCCGCCTGCCGGGTATATTCTTCGGTGCCTTCGGAGGCCTCCCGTTCTGTGGCGGGTATATACATGATGGACTCCCTTGGAGCCATTGCCGGAGGACTGGTCGCCAGCTATATCCTTGTGCCGTTAATGGACTCGCTGGGCATCGCTTTGATCTTTTCCGCACTCATATTATCGGCCGCGTTCATCCTTGAGAAAGACGACGATCGGGTATTTTTCGGGCGTTCGGCGAGGGTCCTTACCGCTCTTGCTATCCTTATCGGTACGGTCTTTTTTCTGGCCGGGGGGTATGAGCGGATAAAAACGGGATCCATCAAGCGTCTTTGGAGCGGATTCAGCGTGAAGGCTTCACGGGATTCCGTATACGGTAATGTTGTTGTAGCCGAAAGGGGAGGGCAGGTATCTTTATATGGTAATGGCCTCCACCTTTACACAGTGCCGGACCGGCTTTCGGCCGAGAACGCGGTCCACTTTACGCTTTTAGAAAATACACTGCCCAAAAAGGTACTGATCGTAGGCGGAGGCGCCGGAGGTCTTCTTGCCGAGGTCATGAAACATGATGTCGATAGGATCGATTACATTGAGCTCGATCCGCTGATCATTGAAATGTCACGAATGTATCTCCCGGAAACGTACGCGCGTGCTCTCGACGACGAGAGGGTTCGGATAATGAACGTTGACGGAAGGTTATATGTCAAAACTACCGGGGAGAAATATGATTGCGTGATCGTGGCGCTTGGAGACCCTTTTACCGCGCAGATAAACCGTTTTTATACGGTGGAGTTCTTCAGGGAAGCTAAAAGGATAATGGCCCCGGGAGCTGTGCTTTCGTTCGGCCTTACTTCATCCGAGAATTATATAGGGGAGGAACTCGCGGATTATCTCTCTTCGATATTCAGGAGCCTTAACAGCGTGTTCGCCGACATACTGCTCATCCCCGGGGACACCATGCTTTTTCTTGCTTCTTCAGAGCCCGGACATCTGACGTCTGATGTGGATATACTTACGGACAGGATGACTGAAAGAGGTATAGAGGCGCAATATGTGAACGAATATTATCTCTTCGATACTCTTTCTCCGGGACGGATAGAATACGCCAGGAACGCCGTAGCCGGCAGAGGAGGGATCTCTCTCAATACCGATCTTAGGCCGATCTCCTATTATTTCGCGACAGTTTTCTGGAGCACGCAATTCGATACTCCGGCCCTGCGGCGCTTTTTTAATACGCTGGACGCGGGTATCATATGGGGCGCGTCAGGCAGTCTGATATTCCTTGTCTCGCTTTTTTCGTTGCTGAAAAAAAACGACAAAAAACGCTATGCCGCGCTTTTGGCCATAGCCGGGGCCGGTTTTGCGGGGATAGTGTTCCAGATATGCGTGATACTCGCCTTCCAGGCTGTCTATGGCTATGTATTTTATAAGATCGGCGTGATCGTTACCTCCTTTATGGCCGGACTTGTGATCGGTAGTTTTGAGGCCCGAAAGTCAATGGACAAAGACGCCCCTGACAAGCGGGCGCTTAAGACGCTCCAGGCGTTATTGGCAGGAACATCGCTTTTCCTCCCGGCAGTTTTCGTTCTCTTCTCAAAAGCAGAGACAGCCTGGGTATGCGCCATCGGCGCGGAGCTTATATTCCCTCTGATGCCGGTTATTTTCGGTTTTATTGGAGGAATGATATTCCCGATAGCCAACAGGATAGTCCTGGACTCAAGGAACGATGTAGGAAGGGTATCCGGAGCCAGTAACGGGATGGATCTCATCGGCGCGTGCGCGGGGGCACTTTTGGCGTCGTCGGTATTTATTCCGATCCTTGGTATCTTCCAGACCTGTTTGATAGCCGGGGCTTTTAACCTGGCCCTGCTCATGACGGGGGGCTCTGGAGATGACATCGTCTAAAGGGATTCGATATCCCGGGGAGGAGCTAAAATGGCCAAGATGATCTTCGGAGCGCTCATAGGAGCGGCTGTAGGGGGTGCTTTGGGGTACTTTGGACGCTGCGCTTCCGGGCAATGTCCTCTTACGAGCGACCCAATTGTCACGGCGCTTATCGGCTTCGCTTTGGGGGCGATCTTTGTCGGCAGGCCTAAATGATCCTGGAGGTTTGCCGTTGGACGCATAGTACGCTATAATTAGTTAGAGCTGTTCGTAATTCAAGATCGCACTTTGCTCAAAATAAGGCAGGAAAGATATGTCCCAAAAAATACTGATAGTGGATGATGAACCCCAGATAAGAGTGCTGCTTGAGATATTCCTCCGGAAAAAAGGTTTCCAGACCCTTCAGGCTGCCAATGCCGCTGATGCTCTTGAGGTCGTGAAGAACGACAACGACATAGATCTGGTCATTCTCGACAATCGGATGCCTGGTACCCAGGGGATCGACATTGTTAACACTTTGAGGGAACTTAAGAAGGGGGTACGCATACTCTTACTCACTGGCTCTATCAGTTCCGAGCATAAAAGCGTCGAAGTCGACGCGTTTATGCGTAAACCCGTGGACCTCTACAAACTCCTCGACAGCATAAACAGCTTGCTCGGCCAGGGTTAGAAGCCTGGCATAGAAGTTCCTGACACCCGCCCGCTTCTACTCTCCTTTGAGCGTATGCCGGGGGTAGTATCCGGCTGTTACCTTGA
>JAQVSN010000004.1 GCA_028700515.1 Candidatus Omnitrophota bacterium | reverse complement strand
ATTATTCCATAGCTTCTTTAGGAGAAGATGTAAAGGCGCGTACAGTCGTCGTCAACGGGACATCTAAAAGCTTCGCTATGACAGGTTGGCGAATCGGTTATCTCGCATGCGACGCGCTTCTAGCGAGGCATATTTCTACATTGCAGGACCACTCGACCTCTAATCCCTGTTCCATCAGCCAGGTCGCGGCCGAAACCGCGCTGAGGAACGATCTTTCAGCTTTTATTGCCGAAAAATGTGCTGAATTCCAGTCCAGAAGAGATCTTGTTTTAAAACTGCTCTGCAACTCTCCGAAGGTGAGACCTTTTGAGCCTCGAGGGGCATTTTATGTGTTTTCAGATATTTCATCGACAGGCATGAGATCGATGGAGTTCGCCCTGAGGCTTCTTATGGAGAAAAAGGTTGCGGTGATACCAGGTGGACCTTTCGGCGAAGACGGATATATAAGGTTAAGTTTTGCAACTGGCAAGGAGACAATAGAAAAAGGCATTTCGAGGATAAATGATTTTCTGAAGGGGATATAGGCTATCCGGGGGTATTTTTTATGAGACAGACCATTGTTGAAAAAATATTGTCCGAACATTCGGGGAAACGCGTAAAGGCGGGCGATGCGGTTGTGGCCAACGTGGATCTTTGTTACGGCAACGACTGCACCGGACAAGACGTGGCCAGTGCATTCCTCTCTCTGGGCGCTGAAGCCCTCATTGACCCAGCCAGGGTCTTTATGGTAATGGACCATGCCGCTCCAAGCCCCAGCATTCCGGCCGCCGGAGCACACCATAGGATCAGAAGTTTTTCCAGCGAGTATGGTTCCCGTGTCCTTGATGTGGGGCTTGGTATATCACAACAGGCGCTTATGGAAGCGGGACACCTGACCTGTGGAGACCTTATAGTCGGAGCGGACACTCACACAACCACATGTGGGGCGCTAAATGCCATGGCTGTAGGGGTCAGCGCGACAGATGTTTCGCTTGTCATGGCATCTGGAAAATGCTGGTTCCGAGTCCCCGAGACAATTAAGGTCATTTTTGAGGGAGTTCTTTCGAAGGGAGTATATGCGAAAGATATGGCATTGGCCCTGTTAAAAGAGACCGGAGCTGTTCTTTCGGAATATAAAGCAATAGAGCTGGAAGGAAGTTCCGTGAGCGATCTGAGCATGGATGGGCGTTTTACTTTGTCGAGCATGTGCGCCGAAACAGGGGCCAAGTGCGGAATATTGAAGGCTGACAAAAAGACCTTCGAATGGATAAAAAAACATTCCGCAAAAGAGCCAAAGCCTCAGGACCCTGACCCCGACGCTCGGTACGCGGAAGTAAGGAAAATAGACGTTTCGGCTTTATCCCCCAAAATAGCTCGCCCCCATTCAGCTTATGATGTATGCGACATAGATGACGCGATAGGGATATCTGTGGACGCAATAATGATCGGGAGCTGCGCTAACGGTCGGATCGAAGATATGGAAGTAGCGGCTCGTGTATTAAAGGGAAAAAAAGTTGCCAAGGGGGTAAAGCTTATTATTACTCCGGCTTCCCGGAAAACGTATCTTACTATGGTGAAAAAAGGTCTTGTGGAACTCTTTATAGACAGCGGAGCGACCATAAATAACCCGGGATGCGGGCCATGTGCCGGAAAACATCAGGGTGTTCTGGGTGACGGAGAGGTGGCTCTTTCGACCTCAGGTGTTAATGGGGTGGGGCGAATGGGAAGCCCTCGGTCTGACATATATATCGCGAGCCCGGCCACCGCCGCAGCCACGGCCATCGCCGGTAAAATATCGGATCCGAGGGAATATAAACGTAAACTCTGATCGCAAGAGAGAAGGAGCCTTTATGGGGAGTCATGCACACCGCCTCAAGATCCAGAACGATATAAGCACCTACACTATACTCCCTTTAGAGAAGAGGGGCTCGACGAGGGAAGGCAAAGAAACCGTGAAGGCTCTGTTCGCAGGATTAGAAGAAGATTTTTCGAAGAGAATAAAAAATGGGGATTACTTGGTCGCCGGATCCAATTTCGGATGCGGACCCGACGCGGAACAGGCTGTACTGGCATTGAAGTTTTCAGGGGTGGGAGCTGTCGTGGCGAAAAGTTTTTCCAGGATATTTTATAGAAGCGCCATGAATTGGGGCCTTTCCCTTATAGAGTGTGAGACGAATTACATTGATGACATGGACGAACTATCTCTTGACCTGGACAGGAATTGCCTCATGAACCTCTCCAAAGGTGTTCGTGTCGACATAAAACCTGTTCCAAAGATGCTGAAAAAAATGTTGTCGAAAGGCGGGGTCATTCAGTACTTCAGGGACATGCACACTCTTTCAGAGGTTGCATGAGAGATCGAAGCGTCAAGAGCTTTTTTGGGAAAAGGAACAGTCATGCGTGTTCGTGACCTTGGTTTAATAGAATTTCAAGAAGCGGAAGATTTTCAGCTTTGTTACATGAAAGGACGGTTGCCGGGAGACGCGGGTGATATGCTTATTATGGCCGAGCATCCCCCTGTAGTCACTCTGGGGCGTATCGCTGACGCGTCTACCGTTCCGGGTTTATGCTCTTTCGAACAGCAGGGGATCTCTGTCATCAAAGTCGCACGAGGCGGAAAAACAACGTTCCATTCCCCGGGGCAGCTTCTCCTTTATCCCAGCATAGACCTTAAGGCAAGAGCGAAGGATATATCCCTGTATATTGACCTTTTGGAGATAACCATCGAGAAAAGCCTGCGGGAACTGGGGGTCAACGCGGCAAGAATCAGCGGGACCCGGGGGGTGTGGGTCGGGATGAAAAAAATAGCCTTCACCGGAGTTTCAGTAAAAAGATGGCTGACCTTACACGGAGCGGCAGTGAACATCAATAATGAGTTAGATATGTTCCGGAACATACACCCGTGTGGTGATCCCGGGATAAAAGTTACGTCAGCGAGGCAAGAGTTGGGGGTTTTGCTTGACATGTCGATAGTAAAGGATGTTTTCGCCAGACGCTTCGCCGAGGATATAGATATTCATTATGGAGGCCATTGAGATGTGCAATATCGGCAAAGATAGCCCTTTCAGGGATGAGGTCAAGGTATCTTTGGGACAACTTGCGGCTGAGCCCGGAGAAGCGGTTGTAACATCCTGGTATTTTAGTGAGGGGGATAGTGTTCCCGGCGGCGCGGATCTCCTGGAAGTTGTTACAGACAAAGCCTCGTTTGACGTTGCGGCGCCGTGTGCCGGACGTTTAACGAAGATAATGGCAACGATCGGAACCAAGATAAAACATTCGGATGTGGTGGCCATTATCTGCCCGTTTCAGGAGGCGGGGCCTGACAGGGGTGAGTGTAGATGAAAAAACGGGTGCTCATTCTCTACATATCCAGGTACTCAGGCCACTATTATGCGGCTGAAGCGATAGAGGAAGGCATTAAAGAGTTTTCTCCTGATACCCATGTGGAGAAGATGAACGCGTTGGACTATACTAATCCGGTTTTAGGGAGGCTGATAAACCGCGTTTATCTTCAGGTCATTAAGAGACGGCCCCATGTATGGGGAGATATGTACGATAACCCAAGTGTCCTTGAAAAGACCCGGAATACACGCAGAGCCGTCCATAGATATAATATGCACAAAATAAAAAAGATGATCGCAGCGAAACGCCCCGATGTAGTCTTGTGCACCCAGGCTTTTCCATGCGGTATGGTCGCCGACTATAAGGTAATAAGCGCGGGCGGCCCAAAACTTATCGGGGTCCTTACGGATTATGCCCCGCATTCTTACTGGCTGCATGATGCCGTAGACCACTATGTTGTGCCCGACGAGAAGACCGGTGCTCTGCTCGCTAAAAAAGGTATAGCCTCAGGGAAGATCAACCCGCTAGGGATACCGGTCTCGCTGAAGTTCCGTCAGGCCCACGACCGGAAGATCACTTTGAGACGTTTGGGCTTGATCCCGGAACGTCCTACTATACTGATGATGGGAGGCAGTCAGGGTCTGGGTCCAATGGAAGAGCTCTTAAATGCTGTTACGTTGAATGGGCGGAAACACTTTCAGGCGATCGTAGTGACCGGAAGAAATATGAGGCTTTTCAGGAAGCTTGTGAGAGCTTCAAAGAACGACAAGGGAACAGTGGTACTGCCGTTCGCCGATAATGTCGATGAACTTATGGATGCGAGCGATATTATTGTCAGCAAAGCCGGCGGGCTTACCACCGCCGAAGCGCTTTCCAAAAAATTACCCATGGTGATCATAGATCCCATACCCGGTCATGAAAGAAGGAACGCGGACCACCTGGTGGCGGAGGGAGCGGCCGCGGAAGTTTTTTCATTTTCAGAGCTCAAGAACGTTTTGGACGAAATATTCGAACGCCCGGAAAGATTGTCCGCGATGCGGGAGTCTGCAGGAAGGCTATCCAAGCCTTTAAGTTCTCTAGATATCGCGAAACTAGCGCTTGGAGTCGACTGAAATGTACGGTTTATACCAGGCAGGATACTATATAGCCCGATCATTGCCGAGAAAGGTCTGTTACGCGGTTGCCGTAATGGCGGCTTATATTTACGGATTCTTTTCTAAAACGGACCGTGATAACATAAAAGCCAATCTGCTTATCGTGACAGATGAAAAGATATCTTCCCGGGACCTCAAAAAACACTCCTACGCGCTTTTCGCTAATTTCGCGAAATACCTCGTGGACTTTTTTAAATTCGGGAGATTTACCCGCGAGGAAGCCTTGAGGAGGGTCGAATTCCGGGGAGTAGAGTTGATTGATAAGTATCTCTCCCGAGGAAGAGGACTTATACTCCTTTCACTTCATCTGGGTAACTGGGAACTGGCCGGGGCCGTGCTTTCAGCGATGGGATATCCGATAAACGCTATAGCACTGGAGCACGCGGATAAGAAAGTAAATGATTTTTTCGTCGGGCAGAGAGCGTTGAATGATGTCAAGGTCATACCTCTGGGGATACAGGTGAAAAAGTGTTTCCAGGTGCTGAAGCGGAACGAAGTTCTCGGCATAGTCGGCGATAAGGATTACACTTCGAACGGGGAGTGCGTGGAATTCTTTGGGAGGAAAACCTTTATTCCGAAAGGCCCGGCCTTCTTCGCTCTCAGAACAGGGGCCCCGATACTTGTAACGGCGCTTACACGCAGACGGGATGATAATTTCGTGATGCTTTTCGAGGAACCGGAGGAATTTATCCCTTCGGGGGACATAAAACACGACTTGAAGGCCCTTATGTCCACGTACTTGAAAGTAATGGAAAAACTAATAAGGACATACCCTGACCAGTGGTATGCATTCAGGAGAGTATGGGAGCCCGGCCAGACAATACTATAGTTATGATCCCGGCCTATAATGAGGTCAAGACCATCGGAGGAATAGTGAAGGTCCTCGTCGATATGGGGTTGAATGTTCTCGTAATAGACGATGGGTCTGTCGATAACACCGAGAGAGAGGCTTTGGATGCCGGCGCTATGGTGCTTCGACATACTTCCAATCTTGGTAAAGGTGTTTCGGTTAGAAGCGGGATCGCTCATGTAATGGATAAGATGAAGTATGAATGGATCGTTATGATGGATGGCGATGGTCAACATCATCCGGAAGATGTTACCAGTCTTATGGCCGTGACCGAAAAAGAAGAGACAGATATAGTTATAGGGAACAGGATGGGAAAGACGAGTGATATGCCGCTCGACAGATATTGGACCAACCGTTTCACGTCATGGGTGATATCTAAAATGTGCGGCCACGACATACCCGATTCCCAGTGCGGGTTCAGACTTCTTCGCGCCGGCGCCATGCGGGATATTGTTCTGGAATCGGACAGGTACGATATAGAGTCAGAAATGATAATCCATGCCGCCGGGAAAAAGATGAAGATCCTTTCGGTGCCGGTACAGACCATATACGGGGATGAACTTTCAAAGATAAACCCTTTGCGCGATACCATAAGATTTTTCCGTCTTGTGATCAAACACTCACTGGCCAAGAATGGACTACACATCAAAAAAAGATCTGATGGTTGAGACGCAGCTCATTCCGCGCGGAATAAGCGATCCGCGTGTGATAGCTGCATTCAGGAGGGTCCGGCGGCATGAATTCGTTCCGGAAGAGCTTGCCGGAGAAGCTTATTCCGACCATCCGCTGCCCATAGGCAAAGGGCAAACCATATCACAACCGTACATCGCAGCGCTTATGACACAATCCCTTGCGCTGTCCGGCAGCGAGAAGGTCCTTGAGATCGGGACCGGGAGCGGCTATCAGGCTGCGATACTTTCGACCTTGGCGCAGGAGGTCTGTACCGTAGAAAGCGATGAACATCTTTTGCGTTCGGCCATGACGGCGATCGGAAGGCAGAATATACGGAACGTAAAATACCGGCTTGGTGACGGGACATCCGGTTGGCCCGAGGAAGCCCCGTTCGGGGGGATCATTGTGACGGCCGGCGCACCCTATATCCCGGATCCACTTAAACAGCAGCTTGCCGACGGTTCCAGATTGGTCATTCCAGTGGGTGATCTTTCGCATCAGGTCCTAACAGTGGTGGAGAGAGCAGGGGACGGTTTCAGGCAATACGATATTTGTCCGTGTATTTTTGTGCCTCTTAGAGGCCGTTTTGGCTGGGGTGAATAGGAAAGGTGAAGGGTATAAATGATAGACATAATAGCTGATATGCTGGCATCATCAAGCAAGGAACTTGCGGTATTTGTCCTTGCGGCAATGCCTGTCTCTGAACTTAGGGGTGCTATACCCATGGGCATTGCTTTCGGCATCCCCCCTGTAAAAACTTTTCTCGTAGCGTTTGCCGGAAACATGCTGCCGGTCATCCCTCTTCTTTTTCTTTTCCATCCGATCTCGGAAAGACTCAGGAAGATCCCGGTATTTTCCCGCTTTTTTGACTGGCTCGAGAACAGGACCAGAAAAAAATCCGATCTCATCGAGAGGTTTGAGGCCATAGGGCTTATGTTGTTCGTGGCCGTACCGCTTCCTATGACAGGAGCCTGGACGGGGTGCATAGCGGCTACACTGTTCCGTATCCATTTCAGGTACGCTTTTCCGGCTGTTACCGCTGGGGTTGCGATAGCAGGCATTGTCATAACCCTGCTGAGTCTGGCAGGCAAAGGGCTTCTCGGCAGATAGGGCAAAAATGTTGGATATTGAAAAGTGATGTGCTATAATTTTCCATGGAGGACATATATGCTTGTATATGCTTTGATGTTTTTGGGGATATTCATGAGGCTTATCCCTCACGCTCCGAACTTTGTCCCGGTAGCCGCGATAGCGCTATTCTCCGGGGCATATCTTGACCGTAAGATCGTCCCATGGGTCCCTCTGGCGATAATGGTCCTGAGCGATGTCATTTTAGGCATGCATGATGTTGTTCTATATACCTGGGGGGCTTTCGCTCTGACGGCGTTGATAGGCATGTTCCTCAAAGAACGGACTAGCCCCGGATACATTATTGGAGCTACGGTCGTTTCTTCCGTTCTATTCTATGTTATAACCAACTTTGGTGTATGGATGGCCTGGTATCCCCGGACCTTTGATGGTATGGCGCAATGTTACATTAACGCTCTGCCTTTCTTGAGGAATACCATGGCCGGCAACATCATTTTTTCAGGGATACTGTTCGGAACATATGAGGCAGCGCTTCGTTTTGTTTCGCAGAAACAGCTGCGCATGGTCCTCATCGCGAGTAAATGAATTTGTAACGGCACAGGCGGCCGCAAGGCCTCAATAGGGAAGTCCGTAGAGTCGGACACGGTCCCGCCGCTGTAGCCGGTGACGAAAACCCTTTTAGCCACTGCCATTTTGGCGGGAAGGCGGGGTTAGTAGGATGACCCGGGAGTCAGAAGACCTGCCTATGCCGAATATATGACCGAAGGCCCGCGGAGGCCTGATGATGGTCGACCATAGGGTCCATAGACGGGCAAGCCCTTGGCATTTTTGTGCCAGGGGCTTTTTTTATCTCTGGCAGGGAGGACCAGAGTGAGCTACTTGAAGAGACATATCGTGCTGACGTCACTGGCGATCATGTGCCTGGGCGGCGGGGGGAACGCGCATCCGGAAGAGACATCGCCAAAGATTGAGTTTTTAGAAGAGAATGCCGTTACCCCTTTCGGTTTCTCCGCACCGGCATGGGATTTTCCGGGAAATATATCAATAATCGATGAAAAGGCCATAGCACGTTCTAATGCCAAACATATTTACGAGCTTCTCAGGAGGGAGCCGGGGATATTCGTGTCGGATTATACCCAGGCCGGGAAAACAGTAACAGTCGACATGCGCGGTTTCGGGGATACAGCTGGAAGGAACCTTCTTGTCATGGTCGACGGAAGAAGGGTCAACGAGATCGATATCTCAGGGACAGACTGGAGCCAGATACCTATAGAGAACGTGGAGAGGATAGAGGTCCTGAGGGGCGCGGGATCGGTGCTCTATGGAGATAACGCCGCCGCGGGAGTGGTCAATATAATCACAAAACAGGGCAAAAAAGGACATCACCTGGAAGGCGGCGCGGACTTCGGAAGTTTCCGGTATCAGAATTTCCGTTGCCAGGCGAGCGGAGATGAAGGGCCGGTGAATTATAATGTATTTTCGAAACGGTCGAAAACTGACGGGTACAGGCTGAATGGGGATTATGATGGTTATGATCTTGACGCGTCTTTTGAGGTGCGTCCGGCTGATATCTTGAATATAGCTCTTCAGGGAGGGTACCACAAAGACTGGTATGGCCTGCCGGCTGGCCTTCAAAGGTGGGAGATCGATCAAATTGGGAGGCGAGGTTCCACAACGCCGAATGACAGGGCTAAGACCGAAACCACCTTTTTTAGGATCACACCGACGATATTCCTTGACGTTGAAAACATCGAGAATAGTTTGGCCTTAGATGTGTGGGGGAGGAAAAAGAGGTTGGATACGACTACCTGGGACTACCTGTGGGGAGGAGGCGCGACCTGGGACAATTCCCAGATAGATTCAAAAGGCGGGTCGGTAAAATATATCAATGCGCTTTATCTGTTCGAGGCGCGGAACACATTTACCGCGGGTATCGACGCCTTCTCGGCCGAGAATAGGCTTCTTACAGTTACTCCCGCATGGTTAACATATAACCAGTTAAAGATCCGTAAGAAGACTTTTGGGCTGTATGTTAATGACAAGGCCGAAGTGTTTGAGAAGTTCATTGTGTCAAGCGGCTATCGGTACGAATGGGCCGACTACGTTTTCGACCAATCCGAGAACGCGGGAAGATATGAAACCAAACGTCCCGGGGAATATGCTTTTGACGCAGGCGTGGAGTACAAGTATCTGGACAGAGGAAGCATCTACGGGCGTTACTCAAGGAGCTACAGATTTCCGGCTACCGATGAGTTTTATTCGAGGTGGAGCGGATTGAACACGGAGCTTAAACCGCAGGCCGGCGATACGTGGGAGATAGGCATGCGCGACAGGCATTGCCAATGGTTCCAGCCGGGAGTCAACTTTTTCTGGATGACTTCCGATAACGAGATATTCTATGACCCGAGCCTCGGCGCATTCGGTGAGAACCGTAATTACGGCCGCATCAACCGGTTCGGGATCGAATCTGACGTAAGGTCCCAGCCGTTCAAATGGCTTGACATTTACGCGGCATATTCTTATATAGACGCGGAATTCGGGGATGGCAATTTCGCGGGGCGAAAAGTCCCCCTGGTTCCGGAACACAAGCTTACCTCAGGTATGACTCTCTCGCTTTTCGATCTTGTAGCCCTAAACCTTGATGCCGAATACCTGTCCAGTCAGTACTCGATAAATGACGAAAACAATACTTTGCCTGTATTGAAAGGGAGATTTGTCGCCAATTGTAAATTGTCCTTTAAATATAAGGAGGCGGAAATATTTTTAGGTATAAACAACGTGTTTGACCAGAAATATTCCGAATATGCAGTTTCAAACGTAAGCGGAACAGCTACAGACCAATATCCCGCGCCTTCCAGGAATTATGTTTTCGGTGTATCCATGCGCATATGATGTTCCATTCTCCGTGAGGCGGAGGGCTTTTCTTGACAAATCCTCCCCCGGTCTAATATGATGAATGTATGTCTAACCTGTTGTGTGTCCGCCTGCAAAGATCCGCTAAATATACGGCAGTGGCTGTCATCCTGTTAGTGTCGTCAGGAAATTGTCCATCCCATGCCCAGACCCGTAAGGCTGTCCTTAGCAACGGATCCAGAGTAGTTATACGGACTGTCCCGGGATCAGCACTCGCCACTATCCAGATGCGTGCGTTGTCGGGCCTTTCCAACGAAGGGGAATATGCCGGTTCCGGGATCTCTCATTTTTTGGAACATCTCATTTTCAAGGGGTCTGCCGGTCAGACCACGGATGAGCTGATCGATTCCATAAAATCCATTGGTGGCGTATTCAACGGGTCCACGGGGCTTGATTCGGCTGAATATACCATCACGGTCCCCAAAGAGAACTATGTAAGGGCCATGGAGATATTAACGGGTATGGTCATGCGGCCCGAGATCTCGGATGCGGACATATCGTCGGAGAAGGAAGTCATTCTTAATGAGATACGCATGAGGGACGACGATCCTCAAAGCATCCAGATGGACCTGCTTTTTGAGGAAGCGTTCATAGCCTCTCCGTACAGGTATAAGATCATAGGCGCTGAGGAAAGGCTGATGTCCCTTACAGAGACGGATCTGCGAAGCTATCATTCCGCTGCGTATTCCCCGGAAAGGATCGTCCTGGCCATAGTGGGTGATGTTAATGCGGATGAGGCTTTGTTAGCTGCCGAGAACATAATGGCAGATTATTCCCGGTCGAAAATGCTTTGGTTGCCGCAGGCCCCGGCGGAACCAAAGCAGCTTACACCAAGAGAAAAGCGTATCCAGGCGGATGTGAATCTCGCGTATATTACAATGGGGTTTCACACTACCAGTTTGTACTCGCAAGACCTATATGCCGGGGATGTGTTGAGCTGGATACTCGGAGGGGGCAGATCGTCACGTCTTTATCGAAGGCTTGTTGATGACAAAGAGCTTCTCTTTTCAGTGGGCTCGTTCAATAATACACCCCGATATGACGGTATTTTTGTAGTCTCCGGAGTGGGGTCACCGACAAAAATAGACGATGCCTTGACCGAGATATACAGCGCAATCGATGAAGTCGCGGCAAATGGGGTTAGCGGCAAAGAGCTTGAAAAAGCTAAACGTCTCACGATGGCGGAGTACTACAGGACCCACATGTTGCCGGAAGACATCGCTTCTTCCATATCACTTTCGGAGGCCTTTACGGCCGATCCTGATTTTCTTTCCGGATATTCCCATAGGATAGAACTTGTCACTCAGGACGATGTAAAGCGATTCGCAGAAAGCTATCTCAAGGTAGACAATTCCACTGTCATTATAACAGCCCCGCGTAACACATCAGTGCCCGAAAATACGGCCGAGGTTTTGGGGGAAGCGCCGATGAAAGCAGTAACATTGCCTAATGGACTTGAGGTATGTGCTATCAGGGTGGGTGTGCAGCCGCTCTTCACGGCTGTTCTCCTTGTCCGCGGAGGTCTTTTGGCTGAAACGCTTAATAATAACGGGATATCCGCGCTTACCAGCGAGCTATTACTGCGTGGTTCGCGGGGGATCAGCGGCAATGAACAGATCGAGCTTATTGAGAATGCCGGGGGCGTGATAACCCCGATAAGCGGAACCAACAGCATGGGAGTTTCGGTCAGTCTTATGGAGAGTGGATTCTCCTTGGCCCTTGATACTCTTTACAATATCGTGACGCAGCCAATATTCCCCGATGACGAGTTCGCTGCGAGCAAACAGAAATTATTGGCATCCATTTCGGAGCAAAAGGATGATGTGTTTGCTACAGCGCTGAATTCCCTGCGTTCCGAAATATTCCCGGATGAGGTTCTTGGTATGGACCCCCTTGGCACCGAACAGACGGTCGCCTCTATTACGAGAGACGATATTGTGGAGCACTACAAAAAATATTTTGTCCCTGGAAGGGCTGTTCTTGTAGTCGCAGGCAGCGTTGACCCTGAAAAGACCGTTGTTGAGATCGAGAAGAGATTCAGCTCCTGGAAGGCCGGGGTGCACGGATCCTTGCAGGTCAAAAAGACAAGGGGAGGGATCGTCCGAGAAAGAGAGATACATCTCAAAAAGAACCAATCAATGATACTCAAGGGATACAAAACCGTTCCGGCCTCAGATGACAGGAAATACGCTCTCTCGGTATTGGGTTCGATCATGTCGGGATCGGATGGTTCCCTTTTTTCGGCGCTCAGAACAAGTGATCCGTTGACCTATTTTTCAGGAGCGATCAGCATGACCGGCAGCGAGAGCGGCTATTTTGCCGTATTCGCCGCTACGAGCGAGGAAGGCCTTGTAAAAACCCGATCCGGGATAGATCTGGTCCTCAGGAGTATCCGGGACGGAAGTATCGGCGAAGAGGAGGTCGAGGCCTCAAAGAGGAGGCTTATAACTGAACATCTTGAAACTGCCCTGTCAGACCAGAATATGGCTATGACAGCGGCACTCGACAGACTTTATGGGCTCGGCTTTGATCATTATAAGGAATATACCGGGAAAATCGGCTCGGTAAGTATCGCTGATATTGTCCAAGTGGCAGAGGAAATGCTTCGTCCCGAAGAAGAGGTCACTGTTACTGTACACTCAAGCCCCCAGGGTGATTGAGCCACTCATATCGATACCCAATCAATCCTTTACGGTTCACTGTTATTAAATTATAATACTATTTCCGGTAATTACCGTCTGATAAAGAACACCCGGCAGGTAGCCGGGGTGCTCCGGGATAATGGTGTTTTAGCGCCGCCTGAGGAGATATTGTAGATGGGACTTTTTAAGAAGAATAAGGTTGTTTTAGCCCTTGGAGGCGGGAGCGCCCGCGGACTCGCGAATCTTGGAGTGCTAAAGGTCTTTGAGAAACAATTCGGCAGAGGGCACCTTCCCTTTCATATGATGGTAGGAACGAGCATCGGAAGCCTGATAGGAGCGGCCTATTGCCTGGGGATACCCATTAGTGAGCTTGAAGATATGGCAGTTGATTTCAATTGGCCCACTATCGCCGATCCCGGACTCTATACCACGGGGCTCATAAAAGGAGACAAACTGGAGCGTATAATAGGACGTATAATCGGAGGCAGAGGGTTTGAGGATATGAAGATACCCTTCGCGCTGACAACGACCGATATAGAGACAGGTGAAGAACTTATCCATGATTCAGGGGATCTGGTCAAACTGATCCGCGCGAGCTGTTCCTGGCCGGGGGTTTTCACCGCCGTAGAGATCGACGGCAAGCTCCTGGTCGACGGAGGGGTCAGGAACAGTATTCCCACTAAGGCAGCTTATGCCTTGGGCGGGACTTTTGTAGTGGCGGTCAATCCGGGTTTTGCCGTTCGCGACCAGAAAATACGCAATGTCCTTGAAGTTATAGTGCAGTTCATCCAGATAATGGGAGAGGAACTCAATACATATCAGGCCAGCGAAGCTGATATCGCTATAAAACCGGAGCTGAAGGACATTGACCAGTTCGGGTTCGATAAGGCCTCAGTGATAGTCAGGCAGGGGGAATTAGCGGCAGAGGCAATGATGCCGAAGATCAAACGGAAAATGTTATTCCTGAGGTAAAAATGCATAAAGATCGGAATGGAACCGAAAGAGTGGACTTTAATGCCTTCCTTTCGGGTCTCATGGCTGAGGCTCTGGTGGCCATGGGCATTGTGAAGAACCCTCTTACAGGAAAGAATTCTAAAAATATGGGACATGCCCGCATTGTGATAGACACGATCGAAATGTTGAAGGATAAAACAAAAGGGAATCTCTCCGCTGATGAGGACGGGAATATTACGAACGTTCTGCACCAGTTGAGGATGATGTTCGTCTCTGGACTGGAAGATCGCGGCTCTGCGGAAAAAAGGACGAAAGAGGAGGAAACATGAAGTCCCGGATCTCCAGTTTTTTGCGTATTTTCGTCAGCCTGGGGCTTCTAGGCCTTCTCTTCTGGCTTATGAGGGATGATATATCCGGCATAGGAAAGACCCTTTTCAGGGCGAAACCGTGGCATTTGGTCATTGGCCTGGTCCTGCTCTTGATCAACGTTTTTATACTTGCCTATCGCATGAAGATCATATTTGAGGGAGAAAATATCCGCATGGGATTTTGGGAGTCGACCCAGCTAACGTACATCGGATATTTTTTCAATAATTTCATGCCTACAGCCGTAGGGGGCGATATCGTTAAGGCTCATTATGCTTCACTAATGAACCGCAAAAAGGTCCAATCGTTCGCAAGTGTTCTTATGGACCGGTTCATAGGGTTATATTCCTTTCTGATCGTGGCAGCTGTAGCTTTGGTGGTTGACCGGGGAAGGCTCGGTATATCGGCCGTAACCCCGTTAGTTTTATCTCTTCTTGCCCTGGGGCTTGCCGGTTTTGCCGTTGTGACCAATACGCGAATAGCGGGGTGGGTCGAAACTGCTCTTAGCAAGCTTAAAATGTTGAGCCTTGGGGAAAAGATACATGCGGTATACAAGATCGTCCATGATTACCGGAACAGGACGGATGTAGTGGGCCGGTCCCTCGCGGCCTCAATAATCGGTCAAGCTGTTTACTTTATCGTGGTGTACCTGTTCTTTGGTTCGCTGGGATACAACGTAAGCATAGGTAACATATTCCTGATAATGCCAATAGTCACTTTTATCAGCATGCTGCCTTCTATCGGAGGACTGGGGGTCAGAGAGGGAGCGACAATGGCTTTTTTTGCTCCTCTTGTCGGAAAAGAGATAGCGTTCGCCGGCAGTCTTTTGCTTCTTTTTGGGCTCTTTTTTCTCAGTTTCATAGGCGGTGCGATATATCTTTGGTGGGCCTTGTCCGGGGTCGTAAAGACAGGCGAGATAAAAGAAGAGGACCCCTTCGCCGAGGCTTTGTGATCGAGTGTAGGGTAGATAGCGAAAATGTGTATCGCGGTCCAGACATGTACTGGACCAATGTGCGGGCAGCTAAAAATTAACCGTCGAGGAGAAAAAGATGAAAAAGATACTTGTGATACATGGACCAAATCTTGACCTTCTTGGTAAAAGGGAAACGGATATTTACGGCACCCAGACCCTTAGCGCCATAAACGACGCTGTAACCGCCGCAACCATGGCTCATGATGTTCAAACTGAATTTTTCCAGTCAAACCATGAAGGCGATATAGTTGATAAGATCGCGCGTTCGGAAGTGTCTGGAATAATCATAAACCCCGCGGCGTATACCCATACAAGCGTAGCTATCCGGGACGCTATCGCCGCCAGGAAAGATATACCGGTGGTTGAGGTTCACCTCTCGAATATCTATAGCCGGGAGGAATTCCGTCATAAGTCGCTCATAGCTCCGGTAGCTATAGGTCAGATATCCGGTTTTGGCCGGAATAGCTACGTGCTTGGGGTAATGGCTTTGTTGGGGTTGATCGATGAAAAAATATAGAGACACCTTACTTGGCCGGATCGGTAATGTTCAGCGGGTGGTTGGAAGACAGGGGTTGGAAGCGGCTTTGATAACACGAGCAAGCGATATCCAATACCTCACGGGTTTGTATTTTGAAGGAAGTGTTTTCATCGCCGGAAGATCGATCACCCCGCGGTTCATGGTCGACAGCATGAATTACAGTTTGGCCCATTCACGTCTTTCAGGAGAAGGAATATGTGTTGTTAATACCCGCGGTGACAGGGTGGAAGCCCTTCGTGACGCGCTCCCGCCTCGAAGCATGAAAAAGATCGGATACCAGGCTTCCAATGTCAGCCACTTGCTGTATTTGACCCTGGCCAGGGCCTTGCGGGGCAGTGAACTTATAGACTCTTCTCCCTGTGATACGGCGCGGATGATCAAGTTGCCGTCGGAATTAAGGCATATCAGGCATGCCGCGCGTGAAACACTGAGGATCTGGCGTGATGTCTCAAGGAAGATCGCCCCGGGAATGACCGAAAAAGAGATCGCCGCACTTGTGGACTTAGGCGTGAGAAAAAGAGGTTATGTAAATTCTTTTGAGACCATCGCGGCATCCGGACCGAATGGAGCCTTTCCACACGCTATACCCACCGATCGGAGATTAAAAAAGGGAGAATGTCTGCTCGTGGACTTCGGGATACGCTCCGGCGGATACTGTTCCGACTTGACAAGAGTATGGTCCAAGGGTAGAATAATGCGAAAAATAAGGCTTCTTCTTGATCATGTACTCACGATACAGAGCACGGTCATAAGCATGATCCGGCCAGGAGTGCAGATCCGGAAGCTATTGGACGAAGTGGAAAAATATATCAAAAATAACAGCCTCGACAAGCATGTCCTTCATGGTCTGGGCCACGGTTTGGGCCTGGACGTACATGAGCCCCCGTTCTTGAGTTCCCGGGAAAAATCAACCGTTCTGAAGTCCGGCATGGTCATTACAGTGGAGCCAGGCCTCTACGAGGAGGGGCTGGGAGGGGTCAGGGTGGAGGATATGGTGCTTGTAAAGGCCGGAGGATGTGAGGTGCTTACCAGATGATAGGAGCAAAGGATCTTAAACCAGGATTGGTAGTGATGTACAAGGGGCAGCTACATGAAGTAGTGGAGGCCCAGTTCTATAAGCCCTGCAAGGGCGGTTCCATAATGCGGATGAAATTCCGCAATATCAAGAGCGGGAATGTTACCCCTGACACGCTTCGCGGTGACGATACTATAGAGCAGGTCTATCTTGACCAGGAAGACATGCAATACCTTTACAAGGATGATCACGGGTACTGCTTCATGAACCAGACCACCTATGAACAGATACATGTGTCCGAGGAAACGCTTGGGGACAAGTCTTTGTATCTAAAGGAAGGGATGGTAGTTACGGTGAAGATGCATGACCATGAAGTACTTGGCGTTGAGCCGCCTATTCACGTGGTATTGCAGATAGCTGAGACCGAACCAGGGTTCAGGGGCAATACGGTTTCCGGGGCTACAAAACCCGCAAAAATGGAGACCGGGGTCATAGTCAAGGTCCCCCTTTTCATAGAGCAGGGAGAGTATATAAAAGTCGATACGCGTACAGGGACCTACATAGAGAGGGCATGAGGAGAGGCAACTTGAAAAGATCAGGAAAAGCCGCTCCGGCTCGGGCAGCAAAGTTCAGAGCCGGAAAGAAAAAGGGAGCCGTCGATATGAACATGAAAAAGATGCAGGAACTTATCGAGATGATGAACTCCAACGATCTTGCGGAGATCGAGGTTGAGATGGAAGGGATGAAGATCAAGCTCGTAAAAAAAGGTAAGGCGGCGACAGGCGAGGTAATCTATCACCAGGCCCCGGCAGTCCATCCGAGGGAATCCGCAGGAACGGTGGAAACCAAAGCTGCGGTAACTTCGTCCGGATCTAAAGAGGTTAAATCCCCGATGGTGGGAACCTTCTATCGTTCTCCATCTCCGGAAGCTGAGCCATATGTGGAGGTGGGAAGTGTTGTAAAAAAAGGTGATGTGCTGTGCATTGTTGAAGCCATGAAATTAATGAACGAGATCAAGGCGGAGTTTGGCGGTAAAATTGCTGAAATTATGGTCGAGAACGCCGAATCGGTAGAGTTCGGCCAGCCGTTGTTCCGGATCGAACCACTGTGAGAAGAAAATGTTTTCCAGCATACTGATCGCGAATAGGGGCGAAATAGCCTTAAGGATAATACGGGCCTGCAAAGAGTTAGGGGTCCGCACGGTAGCAGTGTATTCCGAAGCTGACGAGAGGTCCCTGCACGTTAAGTTCGCTGACCAGGCTATTTGCATAGGTAAGGCACAGGCTTCCTCCAGCTACCTTAACATTCCCAGTATCATCAGCGCGGCCGAGATCACGGATGTTGAAGCGATACATCCCGGTTACGGTTTTCTGGCTGAAAATGCCCATTTTGCGGAGATATGTGAATCCTGCCAGATCAAGTTCATCGGCCCCACTCCTGAGAACATGAGGCTCATGGGGGATAAGATGGCTGCTAAAGAGACGATGATAAAGGCCGGAGTTCCCGTGATCCCCGGATCCGATGGCCTCATCACGACAAAAGAAGAGGCGCTTAAAGAGGCGAAGAGGATAGGGTACCCTGTCATAATCAAAGCTTCTGCCGGCGGCGGGGGTAAGGGGATGCGTGTATGTCACAATGATGTTAGGCTTGTCAGCGCGTTCATTACGGCCCAGAGCGAAGCTGAGGCCGCTTTTGGGAATTCAGCGGTCTACATGGAGAAATACATAGAGGCTCCCCGGCATATTGAATTTCAGATATTCGCTGATGATAAGGGAAATGTTGTCCATTTAGGAGAAAGGGATTGCACGGTCCAGAGAAGGCACCAAAAGCTGATAGAAGAATCGCCATCACCCGTCCTTACCGAGAAATTGAGGAAAAAAATGGGTGAAGCAGCGGTTGAGGGAGCGCGAAATGTGGCGTACAGAGGCGCTGGAACGATAGAATTTCTTCTCGATGGGGACAATTTTTATTTTATGGAGATGAACACCCGCATACAGGTTGAGCATCCTGTGACGGAGACCGTGACAGGATTCGATCTAATAAAAGAACAGGTCCGAGTTGCTTCGGGCATGCCACTTTCATTTCGGCAGGAGGATGTACACATCAAGGGTCATGCGATAGAATGCCGTATCAATGCCGAAGACCCGGATAATGACTTCAGGCCATGCCCCGGGAAGATAAATGCCCTATATATGCCCGGGGGGGCCGGGGTAAGGGTGGACAGCCATGTTTATGCCGGATATGAAATACCTCCGTTCTATGATTCTATGATATCGAAGTTGATCACCTACGGGAAGGACCGTAAGGATGCGATAGGGACGATGCAACGGTGCCTTGGTGAGTTTCTAATTGACCCCATCAAGACAACCGCGGGATTCCAAAAAATGGTACTCTCGGACTCGGATTTTCAGAAGGGCGATTACTCGACTCGATATATTGAAAAGTTCTTCCCTAAAAGGGAAGAGTAACACCATCTTTTTATGCCTGAACAGTCGGCCATGTAATAGAGGGGATGCGGTCTTTACGGGCGCCGATCAAGGAGGAAAAATGAGTTTTTTCAGAAAAACAGGGGTTCTTATCTATTTCATCCTCATGATGGGCGCGGCTTCATTGCTCATACTTGTCGCTATAGAAAAGATCACCCCTGATATGGCAATGTCTTTCATGAGAGCGGTCGCCTCCGTTCAGGGGCTCCAGATAATACTTTATGCGTTGGGAGGCCTTTTTATGGTCATTGGGGCGGTAGGGGCAATGAGGCTGTCGAAGACGTCATCCGGAGAGAGCATCATCGCATTTCAAAATCAGGACGGAGAGGTGACAGTTTCCCTTAGAGCGATCGAGGATTACATAAAGAAAATATCACGGGATATAAGCGGGATAAATGATGTGAAGGCGCATGTGAGGGCACTTCGTCAGGGGATCGAAGCGGTATGTGAGGTTTCTCTTACGGCTGGGGCTAACGTTCCGGATATCACGGAGAGGATCCAGATGGCGGTCAGGAACCGGTTGCAAAGTATTCTCGGCCTTGAAGAGAAGATATCGATCAAGATGCATGTGTCCCGGATCATTAAAGCGCAAAAAGGTTCTGAAATCACGCAGGGACAGGAAGAAGAAATGAGGCCCACGGAGATACCCTTCAGATAGGTCCGGCGAGCACTTTTTCGCTGCGGCAAGGGGGATTTTCAATATGAGCAAAAAATTCAGGGAGCTTCTTGATAATATATTCGCGGATAACGTGAAAGCTCACAGCTTTTTTGCGGGTGAGGAGGACTCTATCGGAAGTGTTATCGAGGCAGCGCAGGCTATGATAGACTGTTACAAAAAAGGCGGAAAGGTCCTCATCTTTGGTAATGGAGGCAGTGCCGCTGACGCGATGCATATGGCGGCGGAGTTAGTGGTCCGGTTCGAAAGTGAGAGAAAGGCCCTCCCTTGCATAGCTCTTTCGGCAGATCAAGCCACCCTTACGGCCATTTCAAATGATTATGATTTTAGCCGTTCTTTTTCCAGACAGGTCGAAGCTTTTGCCGCGCCCGGCGATGTTGTTGTAGCCATTTCCACTAGCGGAAATTCTCCAAATGTCCTTGCGGCTGTTTCTGAGGCAAAAAAAAGGAATGCGATAATTGTCTCGATCGGAGGGAGGGACGGGGGCAAACTTTCGTCTTTGGCAGATTTTCCCATCGTTGTTAAGGATAGCAACACGGGCAGGATACAGGAAGTTCATTCTACGATAATCCACGCTATCTGCAAGATGATCGAGGTATCCCTTCAAAATGAATAATTCAAAGATCAAGACCCGCGAAGAACTGGAAAAGATGATCGAAAAAGAAAAAGCTTCGGGAAAACGTATCGGGTTTACCAACGGGTGCTTTGATATATTGCACGTAGGACATGTACGGTATCTTTCCCAGGCCAGGAAGCAGTGTGACATGCTTGTCGTTGGATTGAATAGCGACGCCTCCGTCAAACGGCTCAAAGGGGAAAGTAGGCCCATTAATCCTCAATGGGCACGGGGAGAGGTCCTTGCGTCCCTTGAGAGCGTTGATCTTGTCACTGTTTTTGACGAGGACACTCCGAGGGCCCTCATAGAATTATTGATCCCGGACGTGCTTTTTAAGGGGGGGGACTGGAAGGAAGATGAGATCGTCGGGGCCGAACACGTGAAAAGCTGCGGAGGGAAGGTCATCGTAATCCCCTTTGTTGCCGGGTACTCGACCACAGGGACTATAGACAGACTGAAAAATATTCAAGGTGTATAATTAAGGGAAAGACCAGGTGTGGTATGGATTCAGGGGTTTACAGGATAATAGATGCTAACCTCAACAGGGTCATGGAAGGGATCAGGGTTTGCGAAGACATAATCCGTTTTTCCTCGGACAATGAATCCCTGACCCGAAAATTAAAGGATCTAAGGCACGAAATATTCGGGGCGATACGCAACCTCAGGAAAGAGCACTTAAAGGAACTTCTCTGCTCGCGCGATCCGTCGGGTGATGTGGGTATCAAGACCTCAAATTCCGAAAGAACGCGAGAGAATCTTGTGGACCTTTTTCTTGCCAACTCGCAGAGGGGGAAAGAATCCCTCAGGGTTCTTGAGGAAGTCTTGAAACTGTTGGATAATGCTCTGTCGCATAAATTTAAAACATTCAGGTTCTCACTGTACGAGATCGAGAAAACAGCGGTAAAAGAGCTTGGCACTATTCGCGATATCAAATAGAGACGAACGACCGGTGTGCCTAAAAAACGCTCCGGTGATACATAATCCAAAAAAGGCGTTGCTAATATGATAAGGATAGAAAAGAAAGTCCTTGATAAGGTAGCTCGGGCTGAAGGGGTTCCTGCATCGGTAATAGTGCGGGGGGTGGCTAACGGCACCGTGGTCATTCCGGCGAATAACAGAAGGACCTTGATGAAACCATGCGCGATCGGCAGGGGCATGAGCACAAAGGTCAACGCAAATATAGGGCTTTCAAAAGGCCGTTCCGGGATCAACGCTGAACTGAAAAAACTGGATGTAGCTGTGAAGACCGGAGCAGATACTGTAATGGACCTGTCTACAGGGCCTTTTGTCTCGAAGGTAAGGAAAAGGATCCTTTCGAAGTGTTTGGTCCCCCTGGGGACTGTGCCTGTTTACGAGTTGGCTTGTATGCCCGGAAAAGATTTCATGTCAATGAGGGAGGATGATTTCATAGATATCATAAAAGCTCAAGCCGAGGAAGGTGTGGATTTTTTTACGATCCATTCCGGCATATCCCTTGAGGAAGTTGACTTTATCAAAGAAACGAATCCCCGCATACTGAATATCGTGAGCCGGGGGGGAGCGTTGATAGCCGCCTGGATGGCGGCGAACAAGAGAGAGAATCCTTTCCTTACGCGGTTCGATGAGGTTGTCGACATTGCCAGAAGGCATAACATATGTCTTAGCCTGGGGGATAGCCTGCGCCCCGGAGCGATAAATGACGCTGGGGACCGTCTGCAGATACAGGAGCTTGTGAGGCTTGGTGAACAGCAGCAGAGGGCGCTGTCGAGAGGGGCTCAGGTCATGATAGAAGGTCCGGGGCATGTGCGCCTTGATCAAATTGAGGCGAACGTGCGGATGCAGAAGACTGTTTGCCATGAAGCCCCTTTTTACGTGCTGGGCCCCCTTGTTACCGATGCCGCTCCGGGATATGACCATATCACAGGGGCCATCGGAGGCGCGATAGCCGCCTGGCGGGGAGCGGATTTTCTTTGTTATGTTACACCTGCGGAACATTTGCGTCTCCCAGACGTTGAGGATGTCAGGCAGGGCGTAATGGCATCCAGAATAGCTGCACATGCCGCGGATATCGTGAAGGGCATTCCGTCAGCGTTGAAGAGAGATAATGACATATCCCGGGCCAGGGCGAAACGTGATTGGAAACAGCAATACGAGCTGGCGCTGGACCCGGATCTGGCCTCAAGGATGAGCAGGGACCATGTTCTTAAGAGCGGTGATGTGTGTTCTATGTGCGGAGACTTCTGCTCGATCAAGACTTCAGAAGGTCTTTTAAAGATGCGCAAACCGCGTAAGATCCGGAAAGGAAGGATATGAGACTAACCGTAATCGGTTCCGTAGCGCTTGATACGATCGAGACGCCATCGGCTAAAAAAAAGGAGATACTTGGCGGCTCCGCCACCTACGCTTCCTTCAGCGCTTCTTTTTTTGCTCCCGTGAGCGTGATAAGTGTTGTAGGGAAGGATTTTCCGGTGAAGTACGTTAAAATGCTCAGGTCTCGCGGGGTCGATACCACGGGGCTTGTCGCTAAACCCGGGCAAACTTTCAGATGGAAAGCCCGCTATGACAAGGATCTTGGACATGCTGAAACTCTTGGTACCGAACTTGGGGTTTTTCAGGGGTTTGAGCCGCGGATACCCCGAACAGTAACGGCTGACACTAATTTACTGTTGGCGAATATCGACCCGGAACTCCAAAGCTATATCTTCCACCGTCTTAAGCCCAAAGGCCTTGTTGCCTGCGACACTATGAACCATTGGATATCCGGTTCCCGGAAAGCGCTTATCCGTTTGCTGAAAAAGGTAGATATTTTTCTTCTAAACGATGCTGAAGCCAGGATGCTTTCCGGGGAAAAGAACCTTCTTGAAGCCGCTCGTTTCTGCGCATCGAAAGGCGCTAGAATGGTGGTGATCAAAAAAGGTGAGCATGGAGCTCTTTTTTTCTCAAAAGGGTTGGAATTCATGGTGCCCGCCTATCTTCTGGAGAACATCGTTGACCCAACAGGAGCCGGGGATACCTTTGCGGGCGGAATGTTGGGCTATCTCTCATCTAAGCGCCGGGTGACATCGATGGACTTGAGAAGATCCCTTGTGTATGGTACGATAATGGCGTCTTTCGCTGTTGAGAGATTCGCGGCTACAGGGCTTGCCGAAACCAGGATGTCTGAGGTGAAGATCCGGGTAAAACAATTTGAGAAGTTGACCAGATTCTGATAGTCTTGTCGCCGCCCAAAAGTATTTGATGTATGCGAGTGTAGTACAATGGCAGTACACCAGCTTCCCAAGCTGGCTACGGGGGTTCGATTCCCCTCACTCGCTCCAGTGTAAAAAAGGGCAGCCTGTTAAGGTTGCCCTTTTTGTTTGTTGGATGCTCTCAAAAAGAATGAAGAGAGCGATGTGAATTTGACGTTTGCCGTACTATTCTATATACTTGTTCTAACGATGCGAGCAGAAGCTCGTCGAACTGTAAAAAGGGGGAAAGAATGAAGAGATTAGCAGCGCTTACGGTGTTGGTCGTTTGTGTGTTGGTTGCCGGTTCTGCTTTCGCGGCTGATACTGCGGCTGCCGGTACGGGTGAAAATGGATGGCAGCAGACCTACGATTGGATAGGGACCTGGAGCTGGGGGAGCAAGTAAAATACCCTCACGCCCGCGAGAAACACAAAGGACCCCGTTCGCTACTGTGGACGGGGTCCTTTGTTTAAGATGATCGTCACGGTCATGATCCGCGTGCGGAAGAGTCCACACCATGTTACAATGATCCTATGAAAAACCTGCTGATACTTATGATCGCCGTGATATTTTTTCTGGCGTCAATTGGCCGGGCGGATGATACCCTCCCGAGGGAAAGCGCTCTTCGTGATTTCGACGACGAAGTGAACGGGGCCACCACCTTTGTCGACACCGTCCCGCCGCTTGACAGGTCGGCCCTTGAAACGGAGGAGAGGGAGAACCGGTACTGGGCTATGCATGACGATCTTTGGTCTATCGACGACGAATTGTGGTATGAGCATCTGCGAAGAAAAGGCGCCTTCAGCGATGATTAAAACTTCGGATAAAGTCAAGAGAGAAGGTGGTTTTTAAGTAAATTCCGTAAAAATTTTAATGACAAGAAGATTGACACGCACGATTTAAGGAATATAATAATCATCACGGACAATATCGTATTTCATTATGAATACTTTATCATAAATAAATTTCGGCAGGGCGCCCTAAAACCATTTTTTTACTGTTTGAGGTCCCGTATCGGCTCCGCCCACCCCCGAGAAAGAGGCTTTTAAGCCGCCGGCGTTAATATGTTCATCGAACCTGTTTTTGGGAAAAAATTTTATGGCAGGGAGGAAGTGCTCTGCACCCTGCAGAAGAGAGTCAAGGCCCTCAAGAGCGGATACAGGCAAAATCTGGCGCTTGCAGGTCCCATGCTCGCCGGTAAATCCTCAATACTCCGGCATTTTTTAAACACTCTCAAGGACCCGGACATACTCCCCGTCTATATCGAGGTTGTTTCCGAAGATTTTCCAGCCTTTTGCAGCCGCATGTCGGCAACCATCCTTTATCAATTTCTAAAGAGTGAGGGGGTAAAGGGGGGCAATAATCTCGCGTCTCTCAAGGAGCTTGCCAGAGGACGTGTGCCGGACACCGTTCACTGCGTAGAGCATATTCTCCGATCCCTCAAAGCCCATAAATACGACCTTGCTTATGAAGGGCTTCTGGGGGTAACTTCCGTCCTTAAGTCAGAGACCGGGAAGAATTGCATCGTTATCCTGGATGAATTCCATAATATATCCAATTTTCAGCTCAAGAAACCTTTTCATACTTTCGGGAAGTTCATTATGGTGCAGAAGAACACGATGTACATCGTTTCCAGCTCCCAAAAAACTTTGCTCAAAGAGATCCTCGCAAAAAAACTATCGTTGCTTTTCGGTAATTTTGAGGTTATGGAAATAAACGGGTTTGACAGCATTACCGCGAGATCCTTCCTGCTTGAGAAAATGAAAGATGTTCCTGACCATGATCTGTTCGCCGATTATCTTATACAGCTTACCCAGGGTAACCCGTTTTATCTTGAGGTTATAGCCGCCCGCTTCGGGGAACTTGTCAGGGCCGCCGAGGGTAGTACCGAAACGCGGGAAGTACTGATCGATGCTTTAGCTGGACTTCTATACGATTCAGGCGGCATTTTGAACCAGTACTTCACTACCAATATACATTTTTTCACCGAAAAGCGGTCAAGAAAAGCGATCGCGGACGTTCTCGTGTCGATGGCAAGAGGCAATAGAACGATCAAGGCAATGGATAAGGACCTTGGAGCGAAAGATAAGGGTCTTGGAGATAAGCTCCGAAAACTTCAGGAAATGGATGTGGCCAAATCATGCGGAGCGTTCTATCTTATCGGGGACAAACTTTTTGAGTACTGGATACGGAACGTATATTCTCTCAGGACCGGAGCGGTCGTGGACGATATGGATATCAAGTACCTGGAGTTTAAAATGTTGGCTGAAAAGGATATAGTTTCTTTTTCGCTCTTTAAGGAAAAGCAATTATCGAATGTTCTGTCAGAGCTTTTTTGCTCTTTCGCGAATCACAAAGTAAGCCTTAATACTTATGAAAGGATCCTTCCGCGTTTTGATTCAGTTGAAGTCCGGAACGTCTCAGAAGGGATCTTTGAGATCATAGCAAAGACCGGGAGTAAACCGTGGGTGTGCCGCGCAAAAACATCCGGCATAGCCGATGAACAGGATATCATTGCCGATTGGTCCGAACGGATCTCTCCTGCGGGAACGCGTCCAGCAAGACGTATATTCATCCCCTTTAAAGGTATCGATCACAATGCTTTTCTTCTCGCTAAGGAACACGGCATCTGGATATGGGATAACGCTCAAGTGAATGAGCTTCTCAGATGTTACGGCAGACATGAGATAGTACTATGAGGATTGGGGTAATTTCAGATACGCACATACCGGTAACAGCTCCGGAACTGCCTGGTGAGTTACTCAGCGGTCTTGCGGGATGCGATCTCATCCTCCATGCGGGGGATATCATTGAGAGTTCGGTCCTTGATTCGCTCCGTTCTGTCGCCCCGGTAACGGCTGTCAGGGGGAATATGGACAGCCTTGAGCTTCGGGAAAAGCTGCCTGACAAGATCATCATTGAAGCGGAGGATGTCCATATCGGGATGATCCATGGTTCAGGGCTGCACTCAAGGGTGATCTCGTCGGTGTCTGAAGAATTTGACAAGCAGGTGGACATAGTTGTCTTTGGACATACCCACACGCCACTCAACGAAAAAAGAGGAAATGTCCTTTTTTTTAACCCCGGCAGTCCGACCGACAAGATATTCGCGCCTTACCGATCATTCGGTATCATTGCGGTTAACGGCAGGTCCTTTAGCGGCGAGATCATCAAAATAGGGGGGTAGACAGTCCTTCTTAGCCAGCCAATGCTTACGATATGCCTGCCTCTTATTTGCACGCGATATTCCTAATGTTTTTCCGGTCATTTTATACGGGTTTTTTCAAGGTCGATCGCAGTGTCAGCGTATGGCCGACAGGAAGATCAAGCAAGAATGTTCATCCATTAAGTTTATGGTCAAAGGGCAGATTCTAATGCCTTGCCCCTCAAATTCAGGTGTGCTATTATAACCTTGTGTCGAGCTTGAGATGTGAGTTACTTATGTCTTCACTGCGCCCTGTGAGCGCACACATATATGACCCCCAAAATATTAACACGCAGAGAGATCGAGGATAGGGAATCCGCTTTGCTGGCTCCGTATGGGATGAAAAGCGGAGATTCCCGTGGCCGCGTATATCCCGAGGAAGAACATCCCTACAGATCAGCCTATCAGCGCGACAAAGACAGAATCATTTACTCGACCGCTTTCAGGCGTCTTGAGTATAAGACACAGGTGTTCGTCAACCACGAGGGGGATTATTACCGTACCCGCCTGACCCACACACTTGAAGTTGCCCAGATATCACGAACTATCGCTCAGGCGCTTAAATTGAATGAAGAGCTTGTTGAAGCGATAGCGCTCGCACACGATCTCGGACACACGCCTTTTGGCCACTCAGGGGAAGATGCGCTCGAAGAGTTAATGAAGGATCACGGAGGGTTTGACCATAATTCCCACGGGTTAAGGGTGGTGGACCTTCTTGAAGAACGGTACCCTTCTTTTCCAGGGCTCAATCTTACGGCGGAAGTCCGGAGGGGCATAATCCGCCACTCATCGCCTTTTGATCTCAAGCGCATGGGGACGGACAACATACAGGGGGCGAATCTTCTGGAGATACAGGTTGTGAACATGGCCGATGAGATCGCTTATGATAATCATGATCTCGATGACGGCCTTAAGAGCGGACTCCTCAATGAAGATGACATGTCAGGTTGTCCGCTGTGGTCCGACACCGCAAAGAAACTCGACTTTTCTTGTCCCGGAATATCCAAACAGATACAAAGGTCCCAAATGGTCCGGAACCTTATCAACATTCAGGTATCCGATGTTATACAGAATAGCCTGGAACGGATCGATTCTTTCGGGATACGGTCGGTGAATGACCTTGAAAAGTTGAACGAGCCGGTAATTGTTTTCAGCCCCGAAATGGACGAAAAGAGGTCTCCGATGCGGGATGTTCTAATGAACAAACTTTATAAACATTATCGCGTTGTGAGGATGTCTAACAAGGCTACACGATTCCTTAAAAGTCTTTTCAATGTATACCTCGATGATACGCGTCAATTGCCCCCTCAAGCACAGGAAGAAATACCCAAAAGAGGGAAGTACAGGGTGGTATGTGATTATATGGCTGGCATGACGGACCGGTATGCGCTGGATCAATACAAGAAGTTCTTTGAACCCTACGAGAGGGTATGATATGAGCGAGATATCTTCACTGACTTGTGATGCGGTTTTCAAAAGGCTCAGGGATAACTGGGATTTTCGGCAGGAAATAACCGCTTTTTCCAGATACCTAAAAAACCCTTCCTGGCTTATTATTCCTTCCGGCGAGACGGGGACATGCAGCCGCCTTGGTGCCGCAATGGAAAAGGGACTGTTGGATCAAACCTTGAAGGAGGATGCATTAAGGGGCGATATGAAGGACATCCTGGATGCCGCTCGTCGCTCCATCCGCACCAAGCAGATAGAACCTTTTATATGCCGCAAGGATATTCACGGCCTTTGTTACCCTATGATGAAAGAGGATGAACCTTGCGGGTTTGTGGTCATGTACGGTCTGAAAAAGCCGGTTTCCCCGGAGATAATTAACATTTTCAGATGTTTTACCGACACTGTCGTTAGAGAAACAGTAAAGGAGCTTGAGCTTGAGGAGATAAACAAGACCGTGCGTCCGCGAGCTATAGCTCTATCGACAGTCCACACAGTCCACAGGCTTATGAGTTCGACCCTGGACATGAATGAGCTCCTTACCCGGATAGCAAGGCTTTCTTTGCAGGTGATGAAGGTCAATAGATGTTCGATCAAGCTCGTGGATAAGAAATGCCGAGTGCTTTTGCCCATGGTCACCGTAGACCTTCGCCAGAAAAAGACAAAGCTCAAAAAAGTCGCGGTAGGCAAATACGCTCCCGGCAAGGCCTTTAAGAAGGGGGTTTCCATCCGCGGTTCCGACTATCTGGCGACGCCGCTCGTTGATGACGATGTCATCGGTGTAATAACGCTTTACGATAAGACCGACGGCAGCTCTTTTACATGTTTCGACGAGGAGATAATGAAGACACTGGCAGAGCAATCCGCCATCGCCATAAAAAATACACAGCTTTTTCGCGAACAGGAAAATCTTACGATGAGCAGCATTAAGTGTATAGCGCAGCTTATCGAGACCAGACCACATACCACGCATCGTCCGGAAGCCGCATTTCTCAAGCTTATCAGTATAATCGGCCGCAAATTCAACATGAACCAGATAGAGATCAAGAGACTGCAGTACGCGTCGATGCTGCATGACGCGGGACAGATAAGCATCCCGGAAAAAGTTCTCATGAAGAGAGGGGGACTTACGGGCAGGGAGTATGAGATCATTAAGAAACATCCTCTCAAAGGGGCCTCGATACTATCCAATTTTAAACCATTGAAACTGATAGTCCCGATAATTCTATACCATCATGAAAGTTATAACGGCACGGGCTATCCCAAGGGGCTCAAGAAGGAGGAGATACCGTTGTCGGCAAGGATCCTTGCGGTGGTTTCATCCTTTGAGGCCATGATATCGGATAAACCTTACAGGAAGGCCCTATCGATCAACACAGCTATAGATGAAGTTGAAAAAGGTTCCGGCACCCAGTTCGACCCTAAAGTAGTAGCTGTTTTTCTCGAAACTGTTTCACGGAAAGATATGCGAAAATTGATCGAAAGGGAACTTCAAAAGCTTAAATCCGCCAAACGTCTCAAACATGGACCCCGGCGATCATGAGAATGTTTAGAAAGGTTCTCACAGCAGCTGCCCTGCTGGTCACAGTAACGTTTTTGACCGGCGTATCTGTCTGGATTTTCAGGGGCCGGATACTTGTCGCCGCTGTCCGGATGTCGGCCGGGCAGGATATGTCGTTCGCATCGTGGAGCGGCAACCCTTTCATGGAGAACACTTTTAGATCGCTTTCCCTAATGTCTCCAGTTGGCCAAAACGGCATCAAGGCGGATGAGGCGATCATTCAGATCGATCTTAAAGCTTCCATTAGTAACAAATATCTGGTTTTCCGATGCCTCATGTCGAATGTAAAAGTAGTATCAAGCATCGATGACTTGCCCGGACATGAGGATGTCATGTCAATGCCTTTTTCTTCAGGGAAAGCATACGACGAGGTCGCTTTTTTATGCGAAGCTGGCAGTGATTTTGTCAGGGTATCTGATTTTCGAGCGGCCTCACAGGACATAATCGTTTCAGGAGGGGTATCTTTTTCCGAAGAAAACCAGATGATCGATATAGACGCAAAGATATCGTTTTCACCCTTGTTCGCCGGGACTATGCCCGAAGAATTAAGAGAGAGAGTCCTTTCGCCTGAAAAGGACGGTTGGTTCTCCACTCAGATCACTTATAAGGGTAATGTGGCGCTGCTTAAAGCCCTTTATTCGATGGCTGTTTAGGCCCCGGGTTTTTCTTCAAGGCATCCCGGCAACACATAAAAGGACACTTGTCATTTGTCTTCTTTATGCTAAAATATAGCGCAAATGAGCCCTAATAGTTTTCAACAGGATTTTTTTGAGCAACGCGATCCGGATGGCAAGCCCGCAAAACAGGGTTATCTTGGGGGTGCCCCAGAGCGAAGACAGTTGCCGCTGATAAAGCTGCCGGTCGAGTATGCCGCGGTGCTTTCGATCGTTGTCCTCATTACCGTTATTGTCGCATACGCGGCCGGTGTGGAGCAGGGTAAGCGTCTTGCCTATGGGCCAAATGCCATCGGAAGGGTCATACAACCGGATGATGAAGAGGCGTTTCCGGTTTTTGATGAAGATCTTTTAGAGAAGAAGGCCCAGGAACTCCTGAGAAGGGTAGAAAACGAGGAAAAGACCGAAGAAACCGAAAAGGCGGTCGAAGAAACCCCTGCCCTGCCGGCCGAAGATAATACTCTTCAGCCCAAAGAGCAGGTCATAACACACCTGCTGCAACTGGCTTCATCAAAAAACGAAGTCTTCGCGAATGAGGAAATATCGCGTCTTCGGGCCCGGGGATATGATGCGCGGATATCTAAAAAAGGGGATTGGTTCAAGATATACATCCCCTGCGGATCAAAGGAAGATGCCGAAAAGGCCAAGAAAAAGCTTGAAATAGATTTCAATGATTGCATAATAGTACGGAGCAGCACGTAGGCCGTTCCCGTTCCAAGCGCCGCATCTGTAGCGGCTGGCGGAATGTGTTAAAAAGGAGGATCTAAAAATGACGCAGCATCCGAGTTTGAGGACAACAGGTATCGGAGCGAAATTCCGCTCCGTGCTCAAAAGGTATGAGAGGATCAAGGAACTTTTTACGGCCGAGAAGTGGAGCCCGGAAAAAGATTCGATCTATAAGCTTCCTAAAATAAAAAGAGTACGATTTAAGGCGAAAAAGGTTAAGGCCGAGGGAGCCGAAGGGGCTGACGCGGCTGCGGCGAAAGGCGCGGCTCCGGCCGCGGCAAAAGGAGCGGCAGCGGCCCCAGCCAAGGGGGCAGCCGCGCCAGATAAAGGAAAGGCCGCCGGTAAACCCGCAGCCGGAAAAGACGCTAAAAAGTAATGTGTTCCGTTCGGGAGCGGATGGGCGATCTCCGCTCCCGAACGGTCTTAAAGGTGCTATGCCATGATAACGTACGATGATTTCAAGAAAATTGAATTGCGTGTAGCAAAGATAGTAGAAGCCGTATTTCATCCTAACGCAGATAAACTTTATGTGCTTAAGATAGAGGTGGCCGGAGAAACAAAACAGATCATCGCGGGGATAAGGGCGTCCTATCCCTCTCCGGAGGCTCTTATTGGCCGGAAAGTGGTCGTAGTCAACAATCTTGAACCGGCTATGATCCGGGGGGCCGAATCCAACGGCATGTTGTTGGCCGCGACGAGTGATGACGGTCCTGTCATTCTGATCCCCGATTCGGATGTGCCTTCAGGCGCATTGGTAAAATAACGCTTCCTGCCGTACTATCTTGCGAAAACCGTTCTTCGGGGCAAAAAAGATCGTTCAATATAATGGAACTCCCCATATTTGTTACAGCTGAACAGATGATTGAGATCGACAGGCGGTCCCAGAGCGAATTCTTTATACCCCAGATCTTACTAATGGAGAATGCCGGAAAGGCTGTAGCTGATGAGATAGCCCTTGACCTTGGGACGTTGAGGGACAAGAAGATAGCAGTGGTTTCAGGTAAAGGAAATAATGGCGGCGATGGCTTTGTGGCCGCAAAGTGGCTGCACTATTATCGGTACGGGCATATTTCAGTTTATTCCCCCCAAGAGTCCTGTCCAAAAGACGGATCATTAGGCTTGAATGCTAGAATACTCGGAAGATTGGGTATGCGCATAATGCCCTACAATGCCCTTTGTGATAGCGATCTGTCGTTCGATGTCATTGTAGACGCTATTTTCGGTACCGGATTCCGCGGCGTACCTAACGGACAGTACGATAAGGTTATTAAGTATATCAACTCATCAAACTCCCGGGTATTTTCGGTCGATATCCCCTCAGGGCTTCATCCGGATACCGGAGAAGCAATAGGCGAGTGCGTAAGAGCCTACAAAACAGTGACCTTCGGTCTTCCGAAACGAGGCTTTTATAGGGCGGAGGGGCCGCTGCATTGCGGCCGGATAGTTGTGAGCAACCCGGGATTTCCCCCTGAGCTTCTTGATGAATTCCGTTCTGATCGCGCCTGTCGGCAATGATCAAAGGACGGTACAGTATGACGGTGTTGGCAAAGACAAGGTGGTGAGGATGACATGGGTCCTTTGCCTTTTAGCCTGATATGATGTATATTTACGTCCATGAAGAAGATAAAAGTGTCTCTCAAAGATCGGTCTTACGGGATATTTATCGGCAGAGGGGCTTTAAGGGAGCTTCCGCGTGTGATCCGACGCTCCGGTTTCCGGGGTCCCGTTGTGATCCTTACGGATCCGGTAGTATCCTCAAACACCTCCCGTCTTGTTGAGCCGATGCTCGCGTCTTTGTCCCGGTCGCATGAAAATCTTAGAATAACCGTCCCGTCGAGCGAACGGTCGAAATCGCTGGCGGTTTATGGGGACACGGTGGAAAAGATCGCCCGAAAGACACAAGGGAAAAAACCGTTGATAGTGGCTTTGGGCGGGGGGGTAGTAGGAGACCTGGCTGGTTTCATCGCGGCGACGTTCCGGCGCGGGGTCCCTTTCATACAGGTCCCCACAACTTTGTTGGCACAGGTCGATTCTTCCATCGGAGGTAAATGCGGAGTGGACCTTCTCGCCGCCAAGAACCTGATAGGAGCTTTTTACCAGCCCAGAGCGGTCATTGCCGACGTTGATATACTTTCCAGTCTGCCCACGCGCCAGGTCCGGAACGGCATGGCAGAGGTCGTTAAATACGCAGTGATAAAAAGCCCGGCCCTGTTCGACATGCTGGAAAAAGACATGCCTAAGGTGATCTCTCTTAAGGGGTTTCACATAGAACATGTCATATATGAGTGCGCGGCGATAAAAGCCCGCATCGTGGAGAGGGATGAAAGGGATGTCCAGGATGTCCGGATCATTCTGAATTTCGGACACACTCTCGGACATGCGATCGAGACTGCCACGTCCTACTCGGAAGCTTATAACCACGGCGAGGCGGTGGCATTGGGAATGATCCTTGCCGGAGATATCGCTCTTGAGCTTGGCATGATAAGCTTATCTGACCTCGAAAGGATCAAGAATTTGATCGCCAGAGCAGGACTCCCCACTAGGATAACCGGGGTTACCCCCCGGAAAATAATGGAGTCCATGGGGTTCGACAAGAAGTTCACTTCCGGCGCGAATCGATTAGTCCTTCCCTGTGGAATAGGTTCTGTGAAAATTATAGATGACATTCCGGAACTCCTAATTAAGACGGTATTAAGAAAATATGTCCGATCCTGATCTTATCTCTCTTCCCCTTAAGACGAGGGGGAGAATAGAGCTTCTGGATGTGACCGACCTTGTTCGGGGCGCCGTAAGCCGTTCGGGTGTATTGAACGGACTTTGCCACGTTTTTTCTCCGCATACCACCGCTGCCGTTACTATCAATGAGAACGCCGATCCCGATGTTAAGGGAGATATGATCATGGCTCTTGACAATATGGTTCCCCTGGATATCGGTTACAAGCATTCAGAGGGGAATTCCCGCGCTCATGTAATGGCCTCACTGATCGGAAGTTCGGTCACAGTGTGTGTGCAGGAAGGTCGCATGACGTTAGGAACATGGCAGGGGATCTACTTTTGCGAGTTTGATGGTCCGAGATCACGAAAGATATATGTCAGCGTCTTTGAGCGATAATGTATTAACGGCGTCTTTTGACGCGAAGTTGAGGCTAATGATATGAACGCTTCCCACATTACGCAGCTTCGTGTCCGCTATGCTGAAACCGACCAGATGGGAGTGGTTTATTATTCAAATTATCTCGTCTGGTTCGAGATCGCGAGAACTGAATTTTTCCGTGCCAGGGGAGTGGCTTATCGCGATATAGAGGAAAAAGAGAAGTTGTATCTTCCTGTGGTAGAGTCCTATTGCCGCTATCGCGCCCCGCTCCGGTATGATGATGTTTTTGAAATAACCACCGTTCTTTCTGACATCGGCGCCTCCAGAGTGGTTTTCGGATACGAGATAAGAAAAGACGGAAGGCTTATGACCGAGGGGTACACCAGACATGCTTTTGTTAATGACAAAGGTGTTCCTGTTCCAGTCCCCGGGAAGATCAAGCTCGCATTCCTTCAAAAATGACACATAGGCTTCTTCGTTTTTGATGAGGGGAAAAAGACAGTTTAAGGAAGCCGTATCTCTTCTTCCTGGCCTTCGGATGATAATATAACGCTTTCAGGAAGTATTTTAAGGACCGTCCTGCCGTCAATCGTATCGCCTTCCGAGACCATTCTCCCGCCGACAATAGCTTTTGGGGATACCCGGGAGTACATTATCCCGGTTAATTCGGGGCGGGGACCTGTGAAAGTCCTCTTGCGAGGGTCTACAGGTTCATCAATTGCGGGGAAGCGCCCAGTGGAGGGGGGAGGAGTAAGAGTAGCTTCACCCTGGAGACCGGCGGGGATATCCTGCGTTTTGACCGAAAGATCCGGTGTTGCCGAAGGTTTTTCTGAAGCCCTGAACATCAAGGTAAAAAAAACGACCAGAGCGGCTGCGAGGAGAGAGAAAGATGCCAAGGCCAGGGGTATTCCGCTTTTCTTTAAGGCAGTAACTTTTGGCGTTAACACGTGAAGGGTGGAAGGAATAAGATCAACGGAGCTTTTTGGAGGTGGAACTTCGCGTTCTTTCTGCGCTTTTTTGAGGGCTTCGGCGATTATGCTCATTTTTTGCCCCCCGAATTGACGATGATCAATCCCTCGATCTCCTCTATCCCCATCTGTATCATATCAGGATCAATGGTCGACGTTTCCCTAACGAACCCGAGAAGAAGCGCCTTGTCGCAAAGCAAGTTTATAAGGCGGGGGACCCCTTTTGTATAGGCGCAGATCGAATCTATCGTTTCGGGTAAAAATTTAATTTTCCCGTCCGATCCGGCGATGCGCAGGCGGTAATCGATGTAGTTGCTGATTTCCCCCGGTTCGAGGGGTTTTACATGAAAACGGACGCTTATTCGCTGTTTGAGCTGCTCGAGCCCGGGGGAATCGAGTTTCTTAATGAGCTGGGGTTGTCCGACCAGTATGATCTGGAGAAGTTTTTCTTTTTCGGTTTCGAGGGTTGAAAGCATTCTTATCGTTTCCAAGGCAGTGGGCCTCAAATTCTGGGCCTCATCTATTATTAGGACTGCGTTATTGCCCTCTCGGAGCTGTTCGAGAAGAAAACGGTTAAGGGCCATTATGGAAGCTCCTTTTCCGCGTTTTTCGGGTTTTAGCCCGAAATCCTCAACAATGGCCTCGAGTAATTGAGCTTCAGGAAGGGTGGAATTGAATATCACGGATGTTTTTACGGTTGTGTCCAATCGGGAAAGAAGAGCCCGGCAAAGGGTTGTTTTGCCGCAACCTATCTCGCCCGTGATCTCTATAAAGCCTTTTCGTCTATCGATCCCAAACAGGAGGTGGTCCAAAGCCTCTTTATGTGTATGGCTTAAATAGAGAAAAGAAGGGTCGCTTGTAACATTGAAAGGATTCTCCTTGAGCCCGTAATATGAGAGATACATTTTCTTGAGTCTCCTTTTCCGATATTATACGCTTCATAGCAGAACAGCGCAAGTGTGTGATATGATTCTGTGGTATCCGGGATCAAGTCAGCTTGTCATGAACTTGGCTTATCTTTGCGCCTTGAATTTCAATGGACCATCGTGTATATTTACAGGTAATATGATGTGGGAAGGAATGAACCAGAGAAGGTTCCCTCGGGTGAACTGTAAATGCCGCATCAAGGTCTTTGCGGATGGCGGCAAGATGGACATCGAAGCCGTTACCGAAAATCTTGGAGCGGGCGGTATATGCGTGGTGCTTGATAAAAAACTTGACCTCTTTGAAAAGGTGGGGCTTGAGCTTTTTCTTACCCAGGACGGAGAACCTGTCGAGTGTAAAGGCGAAGTCGTATGGGTGGTAAGAAATCATCCTATGACCCCTTCAGGAAGGTCCAGTTATGATACGGGTATCGAGTTCGTGGCGATGCCCGCCTCCCAGAAGGAAGCCATTGATCAGATAATGGCACAATTATTACGGGCGTCAGCTTGACAACCCGATGACCCCGTGCTATACTTCACGTGAATTGGCTATATTAGGTTGATAATAAC
>JAQVSN010000043.1 GCA_028700515.1 Candidatus Omnitrophota bacterium | reverse complement strand
TCGCAATCCGCTGCAACTGAAAACATCAATAGAACAGCGAAAAGGAACGATAAACATGTATATTTTTTGGCCTTCATCATGCTATCCGCCTGGATCAAAGTTGTCGTTCATTCGGGTGACATTGTGAATATCTTCCTGGCTATGTCCGGGTACTTAGCGATAAAAAGGAGTTCATCCTTCACCAGCGGCTTCTGCGTGTGGACATTAGCGAACCTGGCAAGTTCCAATATCTCGGTCGCTTCTTTATCGTCCTTGAACTCCACCTCCAGCTTATTGTAAACGTTCCTAAAACCCTTTATGCCGCTATACTCGCCGACCGTTATGTTCCTTCCTGTATCAATGACTTCAGGTTCCCCCCTGCCGAGCTCTTCATAATCATAAAGTTCGTAGTTTCGTCTGTCTTTCAACGCTCCATCGGCATGTATCCCCGATTCGTGCGCAAAAGCGTTATCGCCCACACCTACCTGGTTTATCGGAAGAGGAACGCCAAAGGCATAGGACGCGTACTTGGCCATGGGCCAGGCCATCTTAAGGTTTATAGCCGGGTCGAGCTCATATTTCGGGTTATTCAGGAAACCGCTTGAGTACTTAAGGGCCAGGATACAACTTACCAGATCGGCATTGCCGGCCCTCTCTCCCATACCGTTTATGGTGGTATTGATGTAAGCGTCAACGCCGTTATCTATCGCGGCCTTGGCTCCGGCCACGCTGACCGCTACCACCATGCCCAGATCATTATGGCAATGGAGTTCTATCGGTATCTCTACTGCCTTCGCTATGGCCGTAACCCTGTCATATATGCTGAAAGGGTCATCAAAGCCCAAAGTATCGCAATAACGCAATCTGTCGGCCCCGGCCTTTTTCCCCGCCTGAGCGAACTCTATAAGATATTTGATATCGGTCCTGGAAGCATCCTCGGCATTAACACCTATGGCCTTAATGCCTTCCTTACGGGCTCTTTTGACGGCGGATACCATTTCCTTGATTATCGCGGACTTGTCAAGCTTGCCCTGGAACTTATGCTTGATCATCTGGTCCGAAGTGGATATAGACATGTTCAGGTACTCCACGTCGGTCAGCTTAACGGCGGTTATGACATCGTCCTCTATTGCCCTTATCCACCCTGAAAGACGTATCGGATAAAGTACCTTTTTTCTGGCCAGGTCAAGATTAGCGTTAAGGTAGTTTATCTCATGATGCGTAAAAGGAAAACCAAACTCGCTCTGGAATACCCCCATCTTATTGAGGTATAGGTTGATCATCGTTTTCTGCAGTTTCGCGAGACATATCCTCGATGTCTGCACCCCGTCCCTGTTCGTAACATCTATAAAGTAAATCCGGGTTTTTTTGTTCTTCCTTTTTTTATCAGCCATATCCGTCTCTCCTTAGCCCTTTACTATCGGGGCGATACTGTCTGGGCGAGGTTATATCGTTACCTTGACCTTTTTGACCTCCCTGATATCGTCAAAGGCCTTCAGTTCTTTTATCACTTCGGCGGTAACATCGCTATCCACATTGAGAAGACTTATGGCGCTTCCATCCGTTCTATCTCGCCCGAAGCTCATCTCGGCTATATTTATCTTATGCCTTCCGAGCACGGTGCCTACCTTCCCAACAACTCCCGGCACGTCATTATTGCTCACCACAAGCATATACCCATCCGGTATCGCTTCCACATAATACTTATCCAATTTGACGATCCGGGGCTCTTTGTTGGCGAAAAGTGTGCCCATTATGAAATACTTCCGTTTATCGGTCTCAAGTTCGACGTTTATAAGGTTCGCGAAATCCGTTATTTCACTGGTCTTCTTCTCCGTCACCTTTATACCGCGCTCCCTGGCGATAACGAGAGAATTCACATAGTTAACATGCTCCTCAAGTATGGGGTCGAATACCCCTTTCATCAGGGCCCGTGTTATGACATCCACATCAAGCCCGGCTACTTCCCCGGTATACTTCACCGTAACGGCCTTGAGAGGCTCCTCTATAAGCTGTGTCTGTATGGATCCTAACCTTTGGGCCAGATTAATATAAGGCTGTACCGCTTCAAGGGCTTCCTGCTCCATCGCGGGAACGTTAGCCGCGTTCCTGAAACCTTTCCCAAGAAGTGCGTCTGAAACACATCTCGCTATGTCCATGGACACGTTGACCTGGGCTTCCTCTGTGGAAGCTCCCAGATGCGGAGTGGTTATGGTGTTGTCTAACGCGAGTACGGGGCTGTCCATAGGAGGTTTAGCGTCGCTTTCATAAACATCAAGAGCAGCGGCCGCGACCTTACCTGAGGCCATATTCTTCGCGAGGGCTTTTTCGTCTATTATCCCTCCTCTGGCGGCGTTCACTATCCTCACACCTGCTTTCATCTTTTCAAAAGCGGCCTCATTAATAAGGTGTCTCGTCTCCTCGGTCAGGGGGGTATGTATCGTTATGAAGTCCGCTCGCTTGAGAAGCTCATCCAGAGATACCGGCTCAATATTGAGCGACTTTGCTTTCTCCTGGGAAAGAAAAGGATCGAAAGCTACTACCTTCATTTCAAAGGCCTGGGCCCTTTTTGCGAAGGCTGCCCCTATCCGTCCCAGCCCGACTATACCAAGCGTCTTTCCATAGAGCTCTACACCCATAAATTTTTTTCTGTCCCACTTACCCTGCTTTACCGAAATATTGGCCTGAGGAATGTTCCTTGCCATGGAAAGCATAAGGCTGAAAGCATGCTCGGCCGTTGAAATAGTATTACCCGCCGGGGCGTTCATCACCACTATGCCTTTTTTGGACGCCGCATCCACGTCGACATTATCAAGTCCTACGCCGGCCCTGCCTATCACCTTGAGCTTGTCGGCGGCGGCGATTATCCTGGCCGTGACCTTTGTCTCGCTCCTTACGATAAGCGCGTCATAATCCTTTATCCTGGCCACAAGATCCGCTTCGGGAAGCTTCGACACTTCATCGATAACGAAATTCTTCTGTGATCTCAGTATCTCTACACCTTCTTTTGCCAACGGATCGCTCACCAGTATTTTCACTGTCGACATGTGTTGTCCCCCTTCATTCTTGAGGTAAAGATATATGTTCGACTTAAGGATAAGGTTGAGATTAGGATCGATCTTGAGGCAAATAATCGTTCAACCGGTTTTACATCTATGATCTTTTTCCTCAACCTTAACCTAAACTTTAACCTTTTGATCCCTTTTTAACTACTTAAGCAGTTCCTGCGCCCGGCCAACGCCTTTGCCAAGCTGGACTTTATACCCGAGTTGGCTAAGGACCATCTCAATACCGGCTACCGCGCTTATAGTATCGTATTCATCCATATATCCCATGTGGGCCACACGGAATATTTTGCCTTTCAGCTCGGATTGTCCGCCGGCTATGGTCACCCCCTGCTCGTCCCTCATCTTTTTCACGATCGCTGAACCGTCTACACCTTCCGGGACCCTGACCGCCGTCACACCGTTCGAAGGGTTCTTGGCGTAGAGCTCGAGCCCTATCGCTTTCATCGCCTCCCGTGTGGCATTGGCAAGTCTGGCATGTCTGGAGAGTATGTTATCCAATCCTTCCGTCAGCATCATGTCAAGCACCACGTTGAGTCCCTGCATAAGCGATACGGCCGGCGTCCATGCGGTATCGTTCTTTCCATAAGCTTTTATGGCCGCTTTCAGGTCAAAATAGAATTTGGGAAGGTTCGAAGAAGCTATAAGTTTCTCCGCCTTTGCGCTCAGGCTTAAGAACGCGAGTCCCGGCGGAAGCATAAAACCTTTCTGGGACCCGGATACGACCACGTCTACCCCCCACTCGTCCGGAAGCATCTTGTCCGCGAAAAGGCCGCTCACGGCGTCCACCACAAGGACGGCGTCCGTCTTTGACACTACCGCTCCTATAGCCTGTATATCCGACACGACACCGGTAGAGGTTTCGCAAAGTGTCGAATACACGGCTTTTATCCCCGGGGTCTCTTTAAGCGTCTTCGCGACTATGGCCGGGTCCGGAGACTCACTCCACGGCACATTATACATTACAGCGTCCACCCCATAAGCTTTGCATATTTCTCCAAACCTCTCGCCGAACTTACCGGCGTTGATCACTAAAGCCTTGTCTCCCTTTGAAAGCAGGTTCACTACGGAAGCCTCCATGGCCCCCGTACCGCTTGAGGCAAAGGTATGAACAGCATTCGCCGTCCTGAAAGATCGCTTAAGCTTTTCGTTGACCTCTTTCAGCACCGATTGGAATTGGGGGGTCCTGTGATGGATAACCGTATCAGCCATCTTGAGAAGCACTTTTTCGGGCACAGGGGTCGGTCCCGGCGACATAAGCCTATATTTTTTCATTGTGGTCTCCTTTTTAATTATGGTATTCCCCCTTGAACTCGCTGGGGATCCCCCAATTTTATTCCTATTTTGGCATATTGGAACTGTCGATCACTGTATCGACCAGACCGTACTGTACAGCCTCCTCGGCGGACATAAAAAAATCCCTGTCCGTATCGCTTTTTATCCTCTCCGCGGGCTGTCCGGTATGGACGACCAGGATATTCTCAAGCTCATCCTTCATCCGGAGTATCTCTTTTGCGTGAATATGGATGTCCACTGCCGTGCCCTCGGTGCCGCCCCAGGGCTGATGGATCATTATCCTTGAATGAGGCAACGCGTATCTTTTCCCTTTTTCCCCGGCCGCGAGGAGCACGGCTCCCATACTGGCTGCCTGCCCTACACAATACGTATTAACATCCGGTTTTATGAATCTCATGGTATCGTAGATCGATAGACCGCTCGTAACATTCCCTCCCGGAGTATTTATGTAGACATGTATGTCCTTTTCCGGATCCTCCATCTGGAGAAAAAGCATCTGGGCTATTATGACATTCGCCACGTTATCATCTATAGGAGAGCCTATGAACACTATCCTGTCCTTAAGGAGCCTGGAGTAAATATCATACGCTCTTTCCATTCTTCCGTCGCTCTCTATGACCATGGGGATAATGCCGCTCATTCTATGTCCTCCGTTCTTTTTATTTCTCGTTCACCGACGCCTGTTCAAGAAGGAACTCCAGGGTCTTTTCCTCTCTAAGTTGTTCCTCAAGACCTCCCACTAATCCATGTTCCTCGTAATATTTTCGCACGTTCTCATAAGGTTTGCCAAGTGAGGCGGCAAGGGACCTGAACCAGGCCTCTACGTCCTCTTCCGTCACACCTATCTTCTCTTCGGCGGCTATTTTATCCAGAACAAAGTATAGTTTTACTTTATCTCTCGCGTCCTCGAGCAGTTTCGTTCTCAACTCATCCTTTTTCGATGCGATATCCTCGGGAGATACACCCTTTTGCTTCAAATCGTCCTCCGCTCTGGCCAGAAGAACCTCATGCTGGCGTTTAACCATGACGGGCGGAAGGTCAAAGGAGTGTTTTTTGAGCAGATATGAGACGATCTGGTCCTTCATAACCACCTTGCTGTCGTTCTCTTTTCCCTCGAGTATCCTGCCCTGGATCTCCTGCCTGACTTCGTCCATTTTCTCTTTACCCAGTTTTTTGGCCAGTTCGTCATCAAGCTCGGGCAGTTTCTTCTCTTTTACGCCTTTAACCTCTATTTTAAAAAGCAGTTTTTTCCCTGCGTATTCCTTCACCTGATGATCTTGGGGAATATCCACGCTTATATCCTTTTTGTCGCCCGGTTTTGTCCCGAGAAGCTCTCCCCCGATACCGAAAGGAGAAGCGTCCTTATCCACTTCTATTATCAGGTTCTCCCTCTTTTTTCCCAGAAGTTTGCCTTCGACATAAACCTCTTCATCACATGCCGCAAGATCCCCTTTCCCGGCCGGCCTGTCCACGTCCACCAACTCCGCGAACATACCTCTCACCCTGGACATGGCCTCTTCTATCTCAGATTCCCCCACTCCGATTTTTTCCCTAGTGACCTTGATCTCCTTATATCGGGCCACCTGAAAATCCGGCTCTGCATCGGACTTTGCTTTGAAAGTAAGGTTCCCGGAGGGTTCGAACTTAACATCCCATACTTCCGGATAACTTACAGGCATTACGCCATGCTCATCCAGGGCCTGCTGATAGGCTTCGGGAATAAGTCGTTTCTTTACCTCTTCCCGGGCCTCTTCCATGAACTTTTTCTTGATAATATCCATCGGAGCGTTGCCTTTCCTGAACCCGGGCAAAGTAGCCTCTTTCCTGATGTCGATCAGGACCTCCTCAAAGACCTTGTCTACGTCTTGTTTGGCCACTTCTATGTTGAACTGTTTAGATGTTCCCTCTAATCTGGTAAGCTTGCTCTTCATTCGACCTTTCACCTTCCTGTTCCATCGCATAAGTAAATACCGGCACCGTCCGCCCTCTTGTTAAAACCCAGGTTCTATAAGCCCGAAATTGCCGTCACCTTTTTTATATATCACATTTACCTCTCCGGTATCGGCATTCTTGAACATGAGGAAAGTCCTGTTCATTACATCCATTTCCATTCTCGCCTCTTCCGGAAGCATCGGTTTATCCGCGAATGCCCTTACCTTGACTATTTCGCCGCGGGGGATATCGAACATGACATCCTCCTCGACCGGTTCAGTCTGGCGAAAACCCGGGACTCTGCCGACGATCTTGGCAAAGATGTTCTTGCGCCGTTTGGACTGCACTTTGCCATGAAGACGCCTGAGCTGTTTTTTCAAGCTCATGGCGGCATTATCAATGGAGGCATAAATATCCGGCGTGGTCTCTTTTGCTACGATCCTGTTGCGTTTTAAATAAAGAATGACCTCGACGTTCTTACGCTCCCGCTCTTCATCGAGTATCACCTCGCATTTGTATATGCGGCTGTACAGTTTTTCAACCTTATCCAGCCTCTTGTGGATGTAGTCCTTAAGATGATCGTTCAATGTAATGTTCCTGCCGGTTATGGTCATGTCCATGCTAATACCCCTCTGCTTTTAGGTTATTACTATATTGTCCGCGGCTTTGGTCCTGAATGGTACGCCGAGTTTAACAATATAGCATTTACTGTTGGTATTTTCAATGATAATGCTGTCGCCTCGCGATCAAAATCTCTTGTCTTATCAACTGCCAACCGTCAACTATATCTTAAAAGGTTGGACGTTGCCAGGTGACGGTGGACAACACCCTGGATCCTTCGCCTCAGTCGCGACCCAGCTCCTTCGCTCAGGATGAAATTCGACCATACGGCTTACGCTCCTGCAGTCGCGTAAGCCGTGATCTCATTTCACATCGAGAATCTCTCACCGAGGTATATCTCTCTCGCCCTGGGATCGTTGATCAGTTCATCCTTGGACCCGGATATCAACACTTGCCCCTCATACATAATATAAGATCTGTCCGTTATGGTAAGGGTCTCTCTTACATTATGGTCTGTGAGAAGTATTCCAAGCCCCATATCCTTAAGTTCCTTTATTACCTCCTGGCAATCATAGACCGCTATAGGGTCTATGCCGCTAAAAGGCTCATCAAGCAATATGAACATTGGATTGGTTACCATCGCGCGGGTGATCTCCAACCTTCTTCTCTCCCCCCCCGAAAGTGTGTACGCTTTACTTTTCCTGAGATGGGCGATCTTCAGCTGGCTGAGAAGATTATCGATCTGTTTGGCCCTTTCCCTCCGGGGAAAACCAAGCGTTTCCATCACCGCCATTATGTTTTCCTCGACGGTCAGTTTCCGGAATATCGACGGCTCCTGGGACAAATATCCTATACCGGCCCTTGCCCTCTGGTAGATCGGGAGCCTGGTTATATCTTTCTTGTCGAAAATAACTTGCCCCTTGTCGGGTCTTACTATTCCCGTCACCATGTAAAAGGTGGTGGTCTTCCCGGCGCCGTTAGGTCCGAGAAGCCCGACTACCTCTCCCCTGCCGACATTTATGCTTACATCCCTGACGACCACGCGGCCGCCATATTGTTTTACAAGACTCCTTGTTTCCAGAAGATGCATCTTTTCCTCTCCTTTATTCTCTCGGACTTGCTCAAATGGCCCTTTTCGCGGTCTTGCTTGCCTCGTCAAGGTCGCCGATCTCTTCAGGGTCTATTATGATCTGAGGTCTTCCAAGAAGCTGCGCGCTCTTCGTGCTGTCCCTGTATATCGCCTTCTCGCTGAGCGTGTAACTTTTCCCCTTTTTCACTTTTACCCGACCTTCGGCCACTACCTCGGAAAGCTTCTTTGAATCCGGATCAAAATTAACTGTCAACTTGTCAGAGAACATTTTCCCGTCCTTGTCGACCACCACCACATTATTATGGAATACGGCACGGTTCTCACCATAACTCACCTCAAGAGGACCATCACATGTAACGGTCGTATGAGGTTTCATGGCCACTATTACATCGCGCATCAGGCTGGCCTTCTGCTCGTCAGAATTGGCCGACGCGCCTTTGCCGAACGCGCTCATCCCCTCACGTTCGATACGCACTTCATCGTTCGTGGATATCTCTTTGGTAAGCTGTGACCACCTCGCGCTTTCCGTCCTGAGAGTGGTCCCATCATCACCTTTCACGTCAACGTTACCGATGAGCTCCACCTCGCTTTTATCCTTGCGGTACACGCCGCGGTCCGATGTAAGATTAACGGTGATGTCATCACCGTAGGCGATCACTTTAAGGTCGTTCAAATGGATCTCACTGCCATTGCCCGTTATCTCGGCCGTGTTGCCTTCTATGTGCCATTGTTTTACGCCTTTAGAGCTCCTGCCGTCTATGGAAAATGAGTTAACCTGATGTTCGGCTTTGGCGCCTTCACTGCTTCGGCCGCCCTTACCCGGGCCCTTTGCCTGCGAAAAAAAAAGGCCTTTCACCAGGATGAAAACCGCTCCCGCGGCTATGAGGACCACGATCGCTTTCTTCAAATTCATGATAGTCCCACCTCTATCGTCTGCCCGCTATCCCGGTCTGGGGCTGTTTTCGCGGTCTTCCACCTTTTATGCATCCACACCCACTGCCCCGGGTACATCCTCACGTATCTTTCAAGCACCTTTGTCCATTCCTGTGTATACTTGATGATCATTTCCTCGCCCTTCCGGCCCGGCTCAATATTGATGGACTTATCGACCACCAATTTGTGTGTGCCATCATCCTTTCTGACAACAAAAGCCGGGATCATTTTAGCTCCGGTAGCCATGGCGAGTTTCACGGGGGCCGTTGGGGTATACGCCGGCATCCCGAAGAAATCCACGAACACACCTTCAATACTATCCACGTCCTGATCCGGCACTATTCCCATAATACCGTTCTCCTTAAGGACCTTCAGTATCTTCCTGGGTGATTCGTCCCGATATATGACACTCACGTTGAAACGTCTTCGTAAACGCGTGATGAGTTTATCATACTTATAAAAATATATCCTTCTGGCAACTATAGCCCCGTGATAACCCCTGTTCCTTATGAACATCGGCATAAGCTCCCAGTTCCCGAAATGGGACGCAATGATGATGATCCCCTTACCTTCCCGCAGGGCTTCCTCAAGGTTCTCCATCCCCTCAGTTTCGGTGATAAGCTTCCCCAGGTCATCCGGACGAAGAATGGACAATTTTATCCATTCAGCACCGTTCATCGCCACGTTAGAGAAAACATCTCTTGCAGCCTTCTTTGCCTCCCAGACACTTATATCAAGGGCTCTTGCAAGATTTTCGGAGGTTATCCCCGAATACCAGGGGAGGGCATAGTACGCAAGCCTTCCCAGGGACCATGCTATACCCTTCAGAACTCCGAGCGGCAGAAGCCGCATGACAAGTATCGCTGACTTAAGAAGATAATATATGTAGTAGCGTCTGTATTTGAT
>JAQVSN010000003.1 GCA_028700515.1 Candidatus Omnitrophota bacterium | reverse complement strand
TGTTGTCAGTCAGGGCAGGATACGTTTGCTCAGAGGGACACCTTCTGAAAAACGCGGTCCTTCGGTCATAATACAAAATGAGATGAATCTCAGCGATATATACGATTCGAGGTTCCGTTTTCTGAACAGCGAGGGAAGGGATATACAGCTTCCTCAAATGGAAGGGGATCTTCTCAGAATAGGTGAACCGGTAGCCGCCCAGGAGGTTTCCTTATATACGGGTACGATAGGGGGCAAGAGCTCACGTGTCGTGACCGGAACGAAAGCCAAACCCGTAACAGTAGCTGTGGCTGAGAGTCGCGGGTGGGGGGAAGACTATTCGTCCCTCAGGGAAAAACATGTGATCGGAGGACGTGATAACCCGGTGTTCAGCTATCCTACGGAGGACACGGATACGGTCCGGCATAGTTACTACGGACTTGACGACAAGGGGCGCGAGTATCTCATCGATAACAGCGATCCCGAGAATATACGTCTCAGGGCAAGGGTATATGTACGGGAGGAAGCCGGACGTAAGGTAAGGTATGAGCTTAAAAAAGCCTACATGGCCGAAATGAAGGCCGACAGCGACAGGGTGAACCTTTACCTCACATATGAACAGGCGAGAAAGAGACACGGGGAATTCCGTAACCGGTTCTTTGATGAGTCCGGCAGGGTGGCGTGGCCATTCAGCATAAAGAGTATCGAGACTATCCGCCAAGCCGATATGGACCTGGTCGGAGCTGGTCTTTCAGTTGTAGAGACCAGGGGTTTCTGGGGTACTACCCGATACACGTCGTTCGAATACGGACCTGAACTGGGCGGGGTTTCTTTGAGAGCCTTGGCCGAGAGTGGAAGGCAAAAAGACGTTCTTGATCCTTCCAGAGCGGCGGAAATGATATCTGAAGGGTGGACCTTCTATGACGCTGTCGGTTCGGTCCTGCATACTGACGATCCGGAACTGCTTTCTCGAGCGGTGAAAGCTGTAAAGGTGGCATCGAAGACAGATTGGATAGGCAGGACATCGGAAGGTACGGAAGAATGGAAAATAACGCCGATATATTTCATGGCCGTTACGGCAAAGGGCGAGAGGGTAACGGCATCCAACCGCGTCGAATTCATGGAAAAGTTCGGTAAGGCAAGGTTCCTTGGAATGTCCGGCGAGGAGATATCCATATCTGAAGTAAGGGGAAAATACGAAAGTACGCTTGAGGCCCATGAAAAAGAAGAGTTGGAGACCGTCCTTGATATGGCTTATACGGGCGAAGAGGTGCATCATGTCCTTTACCGCGGCCGGGAATATAGCGTTAAGCGCGGCAGTGAGATAGACGCCAAATTCAGCCGGGACGGGCAGATGCCGAGGATGCTCTGGGTGTCCTCGGACGGGAGCGACGTAAGGGCTATTTACACGGTGGATGATGTAGTTGATATGGTCCTCCGGGGGATGCAGCCTGTGGATGCCAACGGAGAGGCTGTTTACAACAGGGATCGTTTGGCAGCTATGAAGAGGTCCTTCGAAGGCAACCCGGCGAGGGCCGAGGTAGTACGTTCGGGGATGAGCGCCATGCTCAGGAGGGTCCATGCTGAAGCTTCAGCCTCTCCCGACGGGGCGTTGGCCCTGGACAACATGATGGACATGGCTATGCATTACGGGAACCCCGCGCAGGAGGCTACCTTCCGGTACTGGGGAGATGTGGCTGAAATACTTGGAGCGAGAGCTGGAAGGTTCGACCTCAAAGCCTCAATAGGCGCAAGCTGGGCCGCGGGTACGGGGCCGGGATGGGGAGGCAAGATCAGTTTTACGTACACCCGCGATCCTGCCAGACAGGACCTTATAAACGCCGCTGTGACCAACGGTAACAGAAGCTGGCATGAATACCAGCAGGGCAAACTTGACCGCGCCATGCAGGTATTCCTCATTCTCGGGGACATGAGAGAGAATAATTCAGACAGGGACAACGCGCGCAGGCAAAAGCAGAAGATAGAAGAAGTGATCCCGTCCCCGGAAGAAGCGAGAAAGAAGCTTGCCGATGGACGGCTTACCCGGGAACAGCTTGGAAGCCTCAACGCTGCCAGGCAGCAGGCCGATGCCGATATAGAGTGGTGCGATACGGTGGAAATGAATTTAAGGAGACAGCTTGTAGCTCTCGGTGTTCTGGTATCGCCCGACAGCAGGATAGACCTTGACGGGGTAACGATCAAAGCTTTCATAGAAAGGCTTGAGAGGGATGGTGTATTAGGAGAGTTGAACATACCGAGTAAAATGCTCGAGCAGCAGCTCAACATAGTATGGGCGGGGCATAAGTTCCAGGAAGCGGCTAAAGGCTGTTGGATGCAGGTCTTTGGGCTCGAGGTAGAATTCGGGGGGGCATTAATGATAATGCTGAAGCCCGTCCTGGGTTTCGTCCGCAAGGGAGACCTCAACAAGCCCGAGCTTACCACGGCCATGGCCGGCATAATGATGAGGGAGCAGCAGATAAATTATTTACGGGCGGCCAAACAATTCAGGGATGAGAAAGCGCTCATACTCGATACTTTACCGCTTTTGGAAGAGCTCCTTGCGCGAGTTGAGCAGAATACCAGGAGTCTTGAGGATGGGCTCGCCAGAGTGACGGCCGCTGTGGAACAGGGAGGGTTGGACCGAACCCAGCTTTTGGAGGCCAACCAGCGTCTCAGGGAGATGCGGCAGGAGAGAGATACGCTCGTGAGGGAGCTTGAGTCCCTGAAAGTAAAATATGAATCATCGCTTAAGGACCTGGAAAAGCTCATAGGCGAGGCCCCGGCGGAAGAGACCAGGAGCGGGGTATACAGAGAAGGGGATGCCGTCAATGACGCACTGGGACTGGATGAAGAAAAAGGAGACCTTGCCTGGCTCAATAACGGAATAGCCGAGTCCAGACAAATGCTCCAGGAAGCGGAGGACAGGCCCCTTTTGCTTTTTAAGAAGATAATGCTGTCCGGCAGTTACAACATACCGACATCAGGAGGAGATTCCACGTTCGGAGCAGGTATAGACGCGGACATACAGGTGAAGGGTCCGGGGTGGAAGTACTTTTTGAGGTTCCTCAGGCTGGATGTAAGGATAAAGGAGCTTGAGGCCGAGTACGTAAAGCAGAACATGCCGAGTGAAATACGTAAGGCATTCCTGGCATATCTTGACGCCCAAAGCCGTATAAGGATAGCGGAAGAGAGGGTAGGCGCGCGCGAAAGGGTGGTCCGGGACGCTGAAGCTACCGGTGAGGCCCTTAAAACAGCGGCCGCGCGGAGTGAACTTGCCGCCGCCAGGAACGCGGTAGAAGCGGCCAAACTTGACCAGGCGAAGGCACGCGCCAATATAAGAAGACTTACGGGACGGGATTTTGAGGAAATAGATCCGGCTGTTTTCAACGTTCCGGTGGCCGAGGCTAACCCCAGGCTCAGGCTTCAGATACTGGAACTCAGGAGACAGCAGGCGGAAGCCATAGTGGAAATGACTACCTGGAGCAGGGCTTTTTCCCTCGCGGCCGGGTTTTCCTGGAGCAGGATCGCTCAGGGAGAGGACCGCGTGGACCTGAACCTTGGGTTTGCCGACGATATACTCGGACCTTTGAGCAGGAGCGGCTATATAGACAGAGAGCAGGCGATCTTGCTCACGGCCAGATGGGACAGCCTGCTCAGGCAGGAAAGGAATAAAGTGGATCTGGCCAAAGAGACCGAAAGAGCAAGACTTGACGAAGCCAGAGAGGACTTAAGGTTCAGCCTTGAAAATCTTGCGCTAAAGAGGAGGAGGGTAAGGGACCTGATAAGCACCAGGGAAACGGATCTTTTTACTACGCTCCAGCTTAAACCTTACGATATATCGCTCGCCGAGGCCGAAGTTGTGGACGCGGCGGACGGCGTCAGGGCGGCGCTTAACGAGTACGCGGTAGCTGTTACCCGGTACGGGTACCGGGGCAATCTGGCGGAGGTCGTCGGTTCTATGGCAAGAGAGTCCTGGGTCGTTCCGGTAGAAATAGACGCCCGTAAGGCCGCGTTCGAAAGAGCGGCCTGGGTGATGAACCATATAGCGGTGACCGCCGGAACAAGCGCGTCGAAGGAATTCATAGGTTCTTCGAGCGCTTTGAGCAGGGCCATTGAAGAGGCGGAAGGCCAGGACGAGAAAACAAGACAGGATATAAGAGATCTCGAGAAGATAATAGGACCGGTGGAGCACTGGGAACAATTCCTTTTCCAGGACGCGAGCGGACGGTGGCATATCAAACCCGAGTATCAGACCCCGGACCCGGAGGACATACTTAACAAGATGGTCGGCAGATTGAACGACCTTACCGACAAGGAAGAATCGCTCACGGAGATCTCTTCTTCGAAAGCCGAGATGGAGGATGAGAAAAAAGAGCGTGAAGAAATAAAGTATGATCTCTACGCCAGGGTGGATGTTACGGTAAGTTGGACCGATTATTTCATGTGGAGGGAGAAGACAGCCGCTATCGGAGCGGCTGAAGCCCGGGCGAGGAACGCGTATCTTGAGGACCTTAAACGCGTTGTGAGTAACGCGTCAATATATGAAAATGCCCGGCTTGGGCTCGCGGGGCTTGAAGAAGAGAGACAGGCTCTTGAGACCTTCATCTCCGGCATAAAGGTCAGTGAGGCCTTTGCCGTGGGGGACGTTCTTACCGACAGGCTTTACCGGCTCCAAAGCAGGTTGATCGAGGTCAACAGGGATATAAGGAAGGCCAGGATACAGGTGCGGCGTCTCGAACAACAGCTGGCTTCCGAGATGGTCTCAAGAGGGGAATTCGCGTATGTTTCGGAAGACGGAACGCAAAGGCTGAAGGTCGATGTAACCGGTCTGTCTCATGAAGAGTTCGGGAGGTTCTGGGCGGAATACAGGAAGAAACATCCCGCCCTTAAAGAGCTTGACGCGCTTGTGGAAATAGCCGAAGCCAAATATTCCGCCACCGGTTTCTGGCGTACCCTGCTAATACCTGAGTTAAGCGCCGGAGTGGGCTTATCCGTTACTTCAGGCGTTACCGCCAGCGCAAGCGCCACCTGGACGCTGTATGATTCCGGCAGAAGAGATGCGGCCAACGTATTGGCTTTTATGGAAAAAGGCGAATTCGAGGCCCAAAGACGCAGTCTTGACCAGACGCTTATGGCCGGTCTTGCTTTTGACGTAAGGAACCTTAAAGAGATGCAGGAAGCCGTTGATGCCAACACTAAAGCTCTTTTGGCGGCGTCCGACAGCATGAAGAGGCTGATAGATTCCTACGAGAAAGGACAGGTGAACGAGGATGCCGTCCGGGACGCTATAGAGCAATGGGCGAGCATATACGCGGCCTGGAGGGCAAGGGCCATAGCATACCAGAGAGAAGCACTTGTTCTTACTGAAACTTTGAAAGCTTTGAAAGTGGACCTTCCCCAGGTGACTATCTCTCCGGCGGGTACCATGGCCGGAAGAGAACAGGTCCGGGTGACCGACGCGCTTGAGAGTCTTGCCTCTTTTGCGGCGACCGGATCGGACATTCTGGTAAGTCCACAGATGACCCAGCTTGAAGGCCTTGAGTCAGACCCGGCCTTTATAGCGGCTACTGACAAGCTTCTCGAGGCGCTCAAGGCTGACGGCTTGCCCGATCCCACCCGGACCATAGCCCGGAAAGACTGGGCCATTATGATGGCCAGGCTTTGCAATATTCACCGTATAGGATCGAAGGAACTCGCGGTAAGGCACGTTGACAGCATGAGGTCATGGCTTCCGTTCTTCCTCGATAAATACAGAGAGTGCCAGGGCGATAAAGATAAGATGAAGCAGTGGTTCCCCGATTTTCTGGGGAGTTTCATCTATCCGCTCACGGATAACACCACGAGCGGTAAAGTGAACGACTTCAGCACCGGTTCGTATCCGGCGCTTATGCCGCTTCTGGGAGTTGTGGACTATATAGCTTCACTCGAAAGAGCCAGAGCTGCGGTATGGTCGGCGAGGTCCGGGGAAGATATACACGACGAGATGCTTGTCCACATAGGGGACATTTTTACCGCCCTTTCTTCCGGGAAGGATCTCTCATATATGAAATGGGAGCAGAACCTGCGTGAGACGGCGGACAGGGTCGGGATCGTGCACAACGATGAGGAGATCAGACAGGCCAGGGCTGCCGTGGCCCCATTGGTGCTTGAGGTCATGGGCAGGGGATATGGAGTCGACAGCCCCGTTGAGTCCAGGATCCCTGATGTGTTCTACCGTTTTGCCCTCGGCGAAAGGATGACCGCCGAGTCCGTGCGCAAGTATGTTCCTTTGATGCAGAGGACAAAAGGGCTTGCCGAAAGATATTTTACCCCGGCGGTGGGTAGTCCGCGGTTCGATCAGATCTTCGGACACTTCAGCTTTATGGATGAGCAAAGGAAGTCCCTTGAGGCCAGACGCGATGCCGCCATGCCGGGCACTTCCGAGCGTGCTGAAAGGGAAAGGGACCTCGAGAGGTTTGAAAGAAGACTGGTATCCGAGAAGAGCACCATGCGTGACGCGCTTCTTGCCCAGGACCTGCTTAAACTTTTCGATGTCATAAGCGAAAGCTGTCCCGACCCATCGAAGGATTTCGAGGGGTTTGTCAGGGCCTTTAACGAAAAGATGGACTATCTTGAGCGTGAGATAATGCCGAGGATGACGGATGATAAAGGCCAGGTCATTGAGGGGTATGAGAACCCGCTCTTCGATGCGGCCTATTTCGCGACCAACCGCGGCAGCGCTTATCCCGGAAAGGATGAGGCCGGAAGACGCGTGACGTATTACGTGTCCAAGAACAAGAAGACGGGAAAACCCGAAGTGGCCGTGGCGCCCGGTGACGGAAAATTCTGGACACAACTTTATGAAGGCACTTTTGACGAGGCGTCTTGGAGCGTTGTTGGCAGGCTCGCCAAGAGAAGGGAATCACCGGTATCCAGGCCTGTTTTCAACCTTGATCTTGACGGCGCCTTTAAGGGAGGAGTTCCGGGCCTTAACGAGAAACTCGGGGCCGTAGATGTGGACGCGACCATGTCCCGTGAAGAAAAAGCGGGAGTCAAGGCGGATCTTAGGCGGACAGAGACGGCCAGGTTCGCGGCTGAGATGGCCGCTCAATTCAGGGCCGGACTCACTGAAGCTCCTCTTTTCCAGGCTTTCCCGATCCGGACAAGGGGAGAGGCCCAGAGGACCGTCGAATATACCTTATCGGACGACGGTAAAACAGCTATAAGGGCCAGATATGACTATTTGGACCAGGACGGTAAAATAGTGTTCTCCGTTGCCGAGGACAAGGTTGCAGGTCAGGTCTCCCTGTACGGGACAGACAGTAAAAGACCCTATGCGGTGTTCAGGGGGACTTTCGACGCCGAGACAGGGCGTGTCGACGGATGGCTGTACCAAAGATGGGGAGAGATGCGTCCCGTGGACAGCGGGTTCCGGTTCACTTTGCCGGACGGGAGAAAAATAGATCCTAAAGCTACCCGCATGATCCCGATACAGGAGTTCGACAACAAAGGCAACAAGGTCGGGGAAAGCCGTGTTTTTGTGGTTGAAGAGGAAGGCGAGTACAGGACCACTTTTTCCGTGACCCAGCAGCTTGTGGAGATACCTGGGCTTGGCAGACCCCTGGACGAAACATGGGTGACTATTTTCGATGAGAAAGGAAGAACAGTGGAGACGCAGGGCTGGATCGCGGCCCTGCCCGAAGATGTTTTAGCCGAGGGAGTACTCTTGAGAGAGAGAGGGTTCGATGCGCCGATATTGAGGGAAAAGTATAACCATACTTATAACGCCGACGGTACCAGGCATATGAAAGGCGAGAGGTACGACATCCTTACCGGAGAAAAGGTATACGAGAAGGGGCTTCTGGAGGACGCGGACGGAAGGATACTCAGGTCCGAGACGATCGACAGTTCGGCGTCGAGCTCTTATACGGAAAGAACAGTATATGAGAGGGATCCCAGAACTCAGGTCATAACAGAGAAGGTCTGGAGGATATCCGCGGTCGACGGGAAAAAAGAGGAAAAACTCTCCTTTGAGGCCGAATATATCTTCAGCGTCGTCAACGGAATGGAGAATTGGGATCGCAGATGGCTGAAAGATCATGTAACGAAGGCCTGGGAGAAAGAAGAAAGCCCCATAACGGTACGCGGCAGCAGGCTTACCGTCCAGACGGGTGTTGACGCGGAAGGACGTTCCTATAGGCGGGTCGGCGGAGCTATACGGTACTTAAGGACCCCGCAGGGTGATATATATCTGGCAGTCGACGAATCGGCCCAGAATGTCCTGACGGCCCGGTATATATCGAGGGACGAGATCTGCGAATTTGACGCCACAGCTTCAAGGACCATAGGAGTTACGGAAAAAACCATCCACGAGGGCGGCAGTCTGGAGATAGAATTAGGACCGAGTGTTATCGCAAAAGGCGCTGCTACGCCGGTCAGGGAAGGTTCAAAAACAGAGATCGACAAGACCGGTATCGCCGATGGAACGTTCACTTTCCCGGCAGGACAGATGTTCAGGCCCGATTACTCGCGCACTCCGCGTGTTTTCTACAAGTGGCATGTGGAAAGGCGGTACAACCGCGAGACCCGTTCCATTGATGTTGTCAGAGAAGAACGTATCGTAATGGATGAACAGGAGCGGGTCCTGTACAAAGTGGTATACGATAACGTTGACGGAAAGACCGAGGTTTACGAGCTTATTCCCGAAGCCACGGTAGAAGGACGTTATTATAGCAACGTTATGAGGACCATAGTCACCGACCGTGCAGGGGTTACTATCCTTGAAAAATATGACCAGATAATCTTTGACGAAACGGACAGAAGTAAAGATTTCTGGAGATTCCTCCAGTCACAGGAAAAAGTTTCGGAGAGGGATAAGGACGACAGCGAGGTCGTGCAGCTTTTTGATGTGTTCAGGAGGTCTTCTTATGCCTCTGACGGAACAAAAATAGATTTTGAGGATAAAAAGAGTTCTGACAAGTTAACGAGCCGCGAATCTATCCGCCATGTCGTAACTACGGTACGGAAGGACATTTTCGGCAGGGTCCTGGAGATCGATTCTACCGGGACAAAAGAACGTCTGGATGGGACGTTAAGACCTTTCACGCCGCAGACCTACACGAGCCGGCCGGTCACAAGAGAGACCAAACAGCTTCTTAACGCTTCCGGTGTACCTGTAGCGGATGTGTATGAAGAAGGCGGTGAGCTGAAGGCCAGGTTCTACCGCGGTCCGGGCATGGAAAAGGACACTGTAGTGACGGTACCCCCGGGAACGACCTGGGCGCTTCAAACGAGGGAATCAGCCACTGCCAGCGAAGTGTCGTTCAGCCTCTATGACGCTTATGGTAAGACCATATTCCAGGAGATAATGACAGCGCATTTCGAGAACGGGCTTATCCGTAAGACACTGGTCTTCGATCCGGCCAACTCGAGGATGAGGGAGGTAGTATGTTTCCGGTCAAAGCATAATTCTCCGGACAGCGAGGAGAGTGTGACCGTCGAAAAGGACTCCGTGGTCCTGAGATTTAAACATTCGGAAAAAGACGACAGGTTCCTCCTTACCAGGGAAACGTCTAAGGCCAAGATGTACCTGACGGAATATGACTACGACATTTTCAGGCTTTTTGCCGGAGTTAAATTCGGGGACAAACCCCTTGACAGCAGGGCCTGGGCCCTTATGGCGGACGGCACCAAAGGCAGGGAGTACGAAACGGTAAAGTTCTTCTATGATCCCGTTTATAACGAGAGGATCATTATTTTCATGAACGGCAGAACGGACGCGCAGGGAAGGGCTGTTAGTAATGACGCCCCGCTTGCCCCCGGGCAGAGGGTTACGAGTCTTCTAACGTTCCTTGATGAGGATAAAGAGTTTGAATCTGAGGAATGGGACGTTACTCTGAGACAGACCGGGGACGGGAACTGGTACCTCGACTATTCGGGAGGAAATATAATCGCGAGAAGGTCTCCCATAAAGGGTAGTGATTCATACATCACTTACCATCTTAATAGAGACCCCGTGACCGGTCTTTACAGCCTGAAAGGGGCGTATAGAGGAAGAGGCATATACGAGTTTTACGGCATCTACGGAAGGAGAAGGGTAAGGGAGTTCACGGAACTTGATACGAACAAACTTAAGGTAGACCCGGTCACCGGACAGATCGCGGCGATCAAGCCGGAAGATATCCCGGCCATGGAAACCACGCTTTACGCGTATGATCCGGTCGACGCTCAGATGGTATATTCCGTGCCGCTATCCGGGCCCGATCAGGAACGCGGTGTATTCTTCCTTAACAGGCAGGATCCGGCCACGCGCAGAGGGTTCTTAAGAGCTAGAATAATGCCGGTTGCCGGAAAACAGGAGAAGTCTGACAAAATAGTGATGGATGAAAAGCGTACCGAGTGGAAGAAGAAATCCGCCGAGATCTCACATCTTGATCCCGGGGTGCTTAGGGTATCTTCCATATACTCCGAAGGCATGGAGGGCGAGACCTACAGGGATACAGGTAAAGATGTAGTGTACTCCATGGAGGATCCAGGAAAGACCGCCTCGGTGGTCATTATGTACCCCGTGGATGAGGATGGAAGGATCGATAAGGCCCGCGGCACAAGGTATTACGTGAGAGAAGACGTTACCGGCACAAAAGAAGCCAATGCTGAAGGCGTGAGGCGGTTCGATACCAGAGACGTTAAGTCGACCTCGTCAATGGAGGGCATGAGCACCACGGGTGGTGTGGAGCTTGCCGCCATACCGGATGAGTATGCGTTCAGGCTCATTGAAGGACTGCACTGGGTCAAGGAACCCATGTCTAACGGTTCGGTGCGGGTAAATATGTACAACGCGGAGGATGAGCTGGTAGATACGGCATATGAGATAGGAGATAACGCGGAAGCGAGAAAAGAGGTCGCAAGGATCCTGGCCATGCCGGGGCTTGCCAAGTTCAGGGATCTTCCCGGAATAATGGATGTGATATACACGCTTAAGGTAAAGGGATCCCTCGAATACGACGTTCTGGGAGAACGGATCTCCGCCAAAGCTCCGGCCATAAGAGAAACTTTTTCCAGGGTTTTGCATCTTCAGGGTCTTGACGACACACTAAACGATCTTGATATAGTAGCGAAATTATTCTATGTTGCCACCAGGGACGAGGCTTTAGGTGATCTTCGCAAAGAGCTTGCGGGAATGGAAGAGGTCGCCGCTTATGACGAGATGATGTCCTACCTCGGGGTAACAGCCCGGAACAAGTACGGGATGGAATATGAAGATCTTCCTCCGCAAATGAGAGCGGATCATTTTCTCGAAAAAACAGCCGATGTTGCTAAACGCAAAGTATCCGGCGGACTGAACGAAGCCGAGACAAAGATACAGATAGATGCCCAGACAAGTATAGCCGAAGGGAAGGCTCCGGCCATCGCGGAGATGGAAGCCTTCAGGAAGATGAGGGTACACAGGCTATTTTGGTCGCCGGCCACTTACATTATGGCCCTTATGGTGATGGCTCTTTTGTTCCTGGGGTTCCGTAAAGCGGCCGCCAGCGTAAAGGCAAGGATGCGGACGTCATCTCCGGTCCCGGGCGGCACGGGAGAAGGAGAAACTCCCGGGGAAGGCACGCCTGTTCCAGCCGGAGCTCCGTCAGGATGGGGCAAGACACCCATTGAGAAGATAAACGAAGCGTTACAGTCCGCCGCTGAAGCGCCCCAGTCTTCAGGGGAAGCGGGAGACGGTGTCGCTACCGAGAAGCATGAGCTGAGCGCTGGTTCCCTGGTCACAGCCAGGAAGTGGATGCTTGCCTTGTCGATGACCTCCCTGTTATTGATGGTAGGGTCGATGGTTTCGGGTGTTTTTTCCCAGAACCTTCCTCTATTGTCAATGATAAGTGTGTCCGTTATGGCGGGTGTGTCGATCTATTCCATGGCGGCGTTCATAAAATTCAGCTCCATACGCGATCAGATAATCGAGGCCATAGAGATGTACAACGGCACTGTTATCTCCGAAGAGGAGCGGCTTTCGACTTCAGCCGATATAGCCCGCAGGATGACCGATGGAACGATAGAACCTGAAAAAGCGTTTTACCGGTATCTATCACCGATGGCGCAGTATAACGTCTACCTTCATGAGACTTTCAAGAACCATTTTACGGGGATGCTGGCTATGCTGCCCGGGATAAGCTCGTTTTTCAGGGACAGAGTTCAGATACCGCTTGAGAAAGAGGCTGGCCAGGCTCGGGGCGGCAAGACGGCAGCGACAGGATATGACAGGATAGTGGGGAAGATAAAGGGTATTAAGAACGGGCTTGAAGATGATCTGTGGAAAGCCAGTCTTGAACTTGAACCCGGGGTTTATACCGCGAGGAACAGGGCCATTGTGACAGGAGTGAGGAAAGACGAAAAAGGTAATGTGGTCGCCGCGCGGGTACGAGTGCTTAATGGTAATCTGGATGCCGGTAAGAAGATGTGGGTATTGCGTAATGGGATCATACAAGCGGAAAAGAGGACCGTTAAGGTCTTGCGGCAGGGCGGCAACAGATCACCAAAAATAGGGCAATATTTTGATGGGGAAATAGAACTTGATGGATATACGGATTACAAGAAGGGCGACATAATAGGCATACAGGGAGAACTTGATCAGAAAAACCCCGTGAGCATGATGGGGATCGTGGAAATGATCACTTCCATAGGAATACTGATGCACGGGGTATCGGTATTCTCATATGTAGTGCTCGGATTGGGGGCGGCGCTTCTTGTCGCGGGTGTGTATTCCAATAGAGCCCTGATCTTCGGGGCCATCGCTAAAAAAGTTTCCGGAAAGAGCATAGACGCGGCGAATCAGGTGAAAGTGGCCCAGAATATGAAAAAGGCCCTCAAGAAAGCGCTTGATGATCTTGAGGAATTGCGCGATGGCACTAAAGCCAGAAAGCTGGTATCTGACCACTTGCAGAGCTTAAGCGATTTCGAAAAAATTATTAATGAAAAAGCCGATCCCGCATTTTTCCGCAACTTGTCTGATAAAGACAAGGCTGTCTTCAATAAAGCCCTGAATGGGTTGCGAACCATTTTGGGGGAAAGGTCTGCGATAAACAGCCATATGGATATCGTCGATGGATCGGAAATGAGCGAGGATGAAAAAAATGCGGTCAAGGAAGCATTCAAGGATCTGGCCGCGTCCAAAGATATTATCAGGTTATTGGATATAAAGATGCCTGAACTTGAAATAGCCGATCTTTTAGATTCCGCCAGGATAATGGTGAGGAGATCGGCTACGGAAAAGGGCACAATGACCCCAGACGACTGGGGTAAGCTTATGACGTTCGCTTCGCGTTCACCAAAAGGAGCGCCGGATGACCATATCGGCGCGGAGACAATGACCGTTGATCTTTATGAGTATATCAAGTATTCCATGGAGTGGCTCGATGAAGTGATAGAGAGCGGCGGCAAAAAATATACGATGTTATCAAGGCCGCACTATCCTCACTATAACCCGCTCAGGGGGCTTATGCCCACCTGGTACATGAAGGGGGAGGAATTCCACTCGGCGGGGAATCAGTACGGTTATGTCGGTGTCCAGCCCGGAGCTGCCAAAGAAGGAAGGGCTACCCGTCGATTATTGCCCACGGAGCGCCGTAATGGGGCCCTTACGTACAAGGATTCCATACAGGCAATGCCTATTAATAACGTTATAGCCTTCATGGAGTCGGTTATAGAGCGTACCAGGTTTGTCGAGACGGCTGATCTGCGCTCCGAGGACTTCAGCAGTGCCATAGGTGAGGAGGATTCAGACAGGGCCTATCGGGCCGAGCAGATGGTGCGCGCTATAAAAGGTTACGGCGGACCCGGAGCGGCAAGAACAAGTTATCCGAAAGTCATACAGAGATTCAAGTGGACGCTCGCAGGGTTTTTCGCGGTCGCGCTTGTTACGGTCGTGGCGGGATATTTGCTCAGGCAATATCTGGTGGGTTTTGGTCTTGTGGTAGATGACGCGCGTATGAACGTCGCCATCTTTGCCATAGTGATGCAGACCGCGGCCCTGAGCGGGTATCTTGTCAATGTTCTTTTAGAAAAAGTTTCCCTCTATTGGTCCAGCATGAAGGAGAAGGCGAATAACGAAGGGGTAAAGGAAGAGGACATACTCAGGTTCATTCCCAGGGGTATCATCCTTAAATCACTCGAAGAAATGAAGGAAGCCAGAGTAGGAAGCATTAAGTTGACCGAGAAAAAGGATGATGCCGGAACGACCGTAAGGGTCCCAGAAAAACAGTATGAATATGATCCCGAAGTCCCGAACGCCGGTACCATTGAGCTTATAAACAAACTCATTGAGGCAGGGGAAAAAGGCGACGCGGAATACAAGAGAGCCTTCAATGAAGTGATTGAGAACTACCGCAGAACGGAACGGAAACGTTTGTGGGCGGGAGAGTGGCCGGCTGATTGGATAATGAACAAGCTTATGCTCAAGTATAACACGCATGAAATGATATACATGGCTAATATGACGGATCGGGCCAAATTGCTTGATGTTCTGAGGTCCGATCCGGAGTTGAACGCCAAGCTTGAAGGCATTACCGCTGATCCGACCGCGTCGGATGTGAGGAATAAAGACATACTGGATCGTCTTGATATTTGGGACATAAGGCGTATACTTGCCGACAAAGACCGCCTCGCGAAAAAAATATTCCCCAAACAGGCCGTTATGGATACCGTTTTCGGGTCTCCTGGCGTGGAAGGCCGTTTGATCAATACCGTTAATTCGGCGCTCAGGGCTTACCCCGGTGATGTGGAAATATTCCTCGCTATGGATGAGAACGATGATTCCGGATATGAAAAAGTGAACCTTACTATATACGGTTCTACGAAGGAGAATCACGATCCGAGTAAATGGGAAAATGGGAAGAGGCCGCCTCTTTGGGAACATCGGCATATGATACACATCATGCGGGGCCCGATACCTCCCACTAACCTTTGGCGTTTCCAGAGAAAGGTAAGGATGAAACCTCCTCTCAACGTCGAAGGCGTAATGATGATGAAACGCCATTATTCCGAAATGCAGAGGAAGGAAAATGAGGCGGCTATAAAAGAAGGCGAAGGCAGGGTGCCCAAAGTGATAGAAGTGCCCAGATACCTCGAGCTTGTCGATGAGGAGGACAGGATAGGATATCTCGAGATGAGGTCGAAGATATGCGTATGGGAAATGAGAGAAAGGACCATACAGGAACATCTTGATAACAGAGGCTCGAAGATCGACGCGGAAAGATGGGGTATGGATCCCGGAAAAGAACGCGCGAGGCTGGAGAGAGAATATGATGACACGATAAAAGGCCTCGCATCCGGGGCCGCCTATGGCCGGGATCAGCTCGCGGGTAAGGCCAAAGACGAGATGGTAGACTCAAAGAGAGGAGTGACTATAGAGCAACTCGGGACAGGAGTGGCTAGTGCGGATGATGAGCAGACCGCCGAAGACAGAGCCGCGTATATGCTTTGGGCGTTCCTGAACACCTATCCTTCAAAGGAGGATTTTGTAAGAAGTGAGTTCAGGCAGAGGAATATACCGGTCGTCATTCAGGCCGAACTACGCCAGGTCCCCGTTAAGAACCAGAACTGGCAGTGGTGGGGCTATATGGATTATCTCATATGGCATACCTCGATACAGGTTGGCCAGACCGTGCAGGGGTTCTTATTCCTTGGCGGTACGGGTAACGGCTTTCTATGGGAACTTCTGGCCGGGGATAAGCCGATATTTGACGCAAAGAAGGAACAAATAGGAGCGGAGCCCCTTAACAAAAGGACCCAGCTTAGTCAGCTTCTTGAGACAGTGAGGGAGAGAGTGCACAAAGAGGAATCGGATGATTACCAGGATGTTGCTTCCAAAACAGTGTTAGGACAGTTGAGTACAAGGGCGGAACGTCTTATTTCGCCTAAAAAGAAAGTCACCGTACCATCGAAGCTTCTGCATAAGTATCTTACGGTATTCTCGCCCAGCGGTACATGGGACCTTTATAACATTATTGAAGATTCCGAACTGGGCAGTAGAATAGCCCTTTTGAAACTCAAGTGTACCCGCCTTACGGGAAGACATACTCAGATACTCGAGGACTTGCTTCCCGAGATGGGCCCGCGATGGTGGCTGCAGCGGTCCAGATGGATAATCGTGCAGACTTTCGGGGCGATACTTTCTTTCAAACCTGCCGCATGGATGTTCCTCGGGCAATACCTGATGATGGGGGCGGGCGTAGCGCTTGTTATATCCAACCTCAGCATAGCGAACATATTCATGGGGCTTGGATTGGGACTAGTAGGTTTTGTTTTTGGAGGCAGGCTCTTTTATCTCGCATCCCGGTTCATCCATACTAAAGTGCTTGCCAGAATAGGCGTGGCGCGTAACCTTCAGTGGTACGCGGATCCGATGCGTACGATGGGATGGTACAGGTTCCAGCACATGTCGCATCTCGCGTCAGCCGCCGTGGCGGCTATGGCCGCGGGCGTGACCATGCTCATTACTATAGGGTTTTTCGTAAGTATGGTGGTGCTCCCTGCTGTCGCGGGACCTCTTGTGGAACAGGTGTCATGGCTTTCCGGCCTGGCGACGCTTTTGTCGGACATAGGGGCTTTCGCACGAACATATATTCCTCCAAGTTTGCCGTGGCTCCCTTCCGCGACGGTGGGTATTATAGCATTCCTTGCCCCACCGCTTCTGCAGACGTTAATGGGGTACCATACGATATGGAAACACGGTCTCGGTGATGAAGAATCCGCGGGGAAAGAGTCGTTGAGCGTGAGATTCACGGACAAAGATTGGCGGAAGATGGCCGGTGCTGAAGACATAGAGTTGTCTTCCCAGGACCTTCTTGACTGCGGAGTTACTCCCGAACTTGTGAATGCCCGGCGGCTTCTTCAACAGAAAGCTTTTGATAAGGCGGCCATATATGCCGGAAAGGAAGCCGCAAAGAAAGCCGCCAAGGACGGGGAGACAGAGGACGCGCAGGAGACCAAAAAAGAGAAGGCCCGGCTGGACGCCCTTAAACTCATGGGCAAAGAGGCGCCGATAACTTCAATAGAAGCTCTTGAAATGACCGGGTACAAGAACAGGAAGGTCATAGAACTCATTCTGAGAAAGTATGAGGAGAGGGTAAGAGCGGCTCTTACACAGGTCGTGGCCGCGTCCGGACGCGAAAGACTGCCTTCAGCGCTAATAGGAATGAATGAGTTCTTACTTAAGATACCGAAACCGGATTATGGGGTAAGCGCAAAGGATATCTTGGATATTAAAGGGCTGGTTAAAACGATTAGCGATCCGGAAAACCCCTTGAGCATGTATCTTGCCCAAAAAACCAAAGAAGATAAGAAAGATGCGGAGTCCATCAAGGCCGCGCTTCTGAAAAAGGATATCACTCCGCAGGTTGTTCTCTTCCTAAAAGAGGACGTAAGAGGTAAGAGTTTGTTCACTCTCATGAGTGAGAGCACGCAGAACCTGATCTCAAAATATGAGCATGAAACAAGGCAGCCCCTGAGAAATGATATCGTAGACGCACTAAAAATAGAGTTCGAGAAAGATATCATAAAAAGAGAGATCATCAGCGAGAACAGTGATCTGAATCTATCCCTTAATGATGTGGCCGCCGTACAGACCATGTTGGCACTTTTGAACGGGGATGTTACTCCGGAAGTGGTCCTTTTTCTGAAAAACGAGAAGAGAGGAAAGAGTTTGTATTCTCTCATGAAAAAGTCCACGAAAGACCTCATATACGGATACGCGGAAGGACAGCCTCTGAGAGATGATCTTGTCGGTGCTCTTAAGGAGGAGTTTGAGGAAGACGCCGTGAAGGAAGAGCTCACTGATAGGGTTAAGTTCCTGTCCGTATTCCAACAAGCTTTGTTGCGGGAGCTTAACAACATGGTGGACGACCCGAAACTTTATGACAAACTCGCTGGTTATTATCGCGAAAAGAACCAGGCTGAGATAATGGATGGATTGCAGCTCCCCAAAGGGTCTGATGCCTTTGTCGCCCAGAGGAATGCGGAGCTTGCTAAAAGGGGTCAATGGAAGGTAAAGAACGGCGTAGCCGATGGGCTCAAGAACGATCTCCGTTATTTTAATATCAGGCTGATAGAACGCGCCCTGGCTGTATCCCAAATACGCTTGATGGGACCGCAAAAGAAGCCCGTCCTTGCAAAGAGCGGCATATATGATGAAAAGGAGATCAGGAGATACGGGAGGGTCCTCAGCGATGTCATGTGGCGAGAAGCCAGAGACATACGAAGAGATGTCTATGGAGAGATCCGATTCGGAAAAAGTTATTTTATTTTCGGGTTCGCGTGGTCAACCGCGGTTCTTGGATTGTTCATGGTCGGTTACATCAACATGTGGGCCATGCTTCCGCTTTCAGTTGTGGGGGCTATCGCGCTTGGTTTGTGGACGGCCAATACCGTGGTCAAGGTAAGTTCCGGAGATCCATCCGCGCCTGCGGCAAAGATCGGACAACTGCCTTATCACATGCTCAGGTATCTTGTGAGAATGCACGAAATGATACCTCAGTTCAATAACCTCATCCCGGCCGCCGGATTCAGCCTGTACCAGAGCGGTAACATATGGGTAGGCGAAAATTTCTGGCCAAGAGGACGCCAGGGCGGCGTTGCCGCGCTTCCGGGCGAGATCCAGCCGTTACGTGTGAGGGCGATCAATTTCAGAGAACACGCTAAAACAGCCGGTCTTATTACATTTCTTACCGTGGTCTGTTTTATAGCTATTTTAGGGACATTCAGTCATGACGTAGCGAAGAACAGGTATATAGAGGAACGGGCCGCGTATGTCGCCGAACCGGCGATATCGGATTATGTAATGGGCCAGAGCCAAATGCCGGAGTGGCAGGTGGTGGGTCCGCTAAACTCTATTTTGTCGATCAATGAGGAAGTAGCGAGGGGATGGATCCGGGGTAAACTGGATTATTATCGGGAACTCAAGGATAGGGGAAAAGATGATCCCGCGGCAAGGCTTTTAGGTGTTATCTGGAAGGCTGTTGAGGTGTATACCGGAAAATACGGGGACACGCTTCGTTATAAGACCAACTATGAGGCCATATTGCAGGAGATAGGCACAGCCCTTTTGGAGAGCGGAGAGAATGAGGCTTACAGGAAAATGTTCCCGGACCATATCGCGCTTGCCGGCATCGGCGGCCATGAATGGGAAGCGGACAATAACGATCCCGTGAGCATAGACAGCGGGGTCGTTACGGTTAACGCTAACGCTCCAGAGAGAGGGAGCTACCTGGTCAGGTGTGTGTTGGACAGTCCTCTTCCCACTAAAGGAAAAGTGTTTACTTTCGAGTTCAGTCTTGATGAAGAGGCCAGAGAAGCGTTCATGGGAAGACAGGTCAGCGCTCATGTTACGGATGCCAGAGGATACGTGCATACGATAGACAGCCGAAAGATGGAAGAGCTCCTCCCGCCCGACGTTAAACAGCCGCGCGTGACTTTGGTGTTCCCATTGGGAGAAATAGAAGGCCCCATAGTGGAAGCCGGGGTAGAGATCCGGAGCGGGATAAAGGTAACACCGGCCAGAGGTGTTTTCCGCGTGATAGCCCCGCGCATAGTCAATTCCGTTTTTGAGGGTATCGAAGTAGGAGCGCTTTCGCCCAGCGAGGTTCTTGGTACCCGTGGTATCAGCCAGCTTGTATGGGAGATGTCTGAAAATATAGCTGATATAGATGGTTTCCTGAGGAGTCCCGGATCCGACGCGGGATATGGATTAGATGGTGCTCTTGCGGATGTTTCATGGAACGAATCGGCTATGGCCGAAATAAAAGGACTTGCCTCTTTATCCGACTCTGACAAAGGCATTTTAGACAAGCTTGTTCCTGAACAGGCCAGAGTTAAGGCGGCGGTAGAGAAGATGAAAAGAGATGCCGAAGAGCGGGAAAAACTCGAAGCGGAGAAGAAGGCAGAAGCCCTGAGGGCCGCTGAACCTGTTCCTGTGCCGCAGATAGCTCCTGTGCTGACAGAAGCGCAGCGTCTCGCGGCTTTCGCGGAGAATGTGGGTAGGGGCAACCTGCCATGGATAAATTACGGCCGCGATATGGGGACGGATTATAGCGGGGAGCATTTCGGTTTCAGTTCGGAGGCCGGAAGAAAAGCCCTTGATGAGGCATTCAGCAGGATGGGCGGCCAAACAGTGAGAGTGTTCCTGTTCAACAATTTCACGCCGGGCATAAGATACGACCAGGGCGGAAAGCTGGTTCTGGGCCCCAAGGTTATAGAGGACATGGACGCGCTTCTTGAGGCGGCCCAAAGACACGGGGTGAAGGTAACCCCCGTGCTCCTTAACCACGACTTCGCGGACGGAAAGAGTGCCAATGAAGCGGGAGAGGCTGTGGTGGAAAGGCCGGAATGGATCACCAGCGTGTACCAGAGAGGTATGCTTGCGGGGCTTCTCAAAGAGTTCGTATCCCGTTATGCCGATCACCCGGGTATCGGCGGCTGGGAGATCATGAACGAGCCCAGGGTCATCCAGGATGCCAGGGAAAACCTGTTAAGAGCGGCTCTTAATGAGCAGGATCCTGTGAAGAAGAGACAGCTCGAGGATGAAGCGTCCAAACTCCCTGACTTCGCTCAGGTTAAGGACCTGATAATATCGCTTGCCGAGGAGATAAGGGGTTTGACGGCCGGCAGGGAAGGTAAACCCATAGTACTAAGCTGTCTGGGAGAGGAAGACCTTGTCAAAAACTGGTCGCGGGAAGAGCTCCGTAGATTTGACCGGATAGATCTCCATATGTATGGAGAGGATCCGACCCCGACCAGACGCGCGGCGGATCTTAGCGACCTTCCGATATACATAGGAGAAGTAGGTTGGGAGAAGGACGGCAAACCGGTCATCCCGAGCAGTGAAGAGTTCGCCAAATTCCTGAGAGAAGTTTATGGAAAAGGATACAAAGGAGTGGCGCCCTGGATGCTTAATGGTTACGGGATTCCCGAAGACGTAATTAAATCTCTTCATAAGGCCCCGGAAGGGGTTATCACCCCGAAACCCGTTCCCGCGCCGGGTAAAGTAAGACCGATAAACTGGCTGAACTCCCTGGTAGCCGCGGGCCTGTATATAGGTACGGCGATGACGATCATATCCTCGTTGTCCGGGTGGAATATGCCTGCTATGCAGATATCTATTCTGGCGGCCTCGCTTTACGCGGTGGGGACTCTGTACCTGATGCAGGCGGCGGATATGTCATTCGGCCTGTTCGACAGGGTGAAAAGCGCTTTGGAATGGGTATTACGTGTGGAAAAAGAACCTTTTGTGGCCGACAGATTGATAAAGCCCTTCCAGAGAGCGCTCGACGCTGAACCTGGCAGATCGGAGATGGTCTACGTAAAAGACGGAGCCATGTATGTAGATAAGGCAAGGATGGCGGAGAGGCCCAAAGCCATACAGTTCTTCTACGCGACCCATGAGGCTTTGCATATGGGCGGAAAGTTCGGTGAGCCTTTTGTATATGCCGTCCAGGGCGCGGTGCTTGCGGGTATATCATGGGTTTTAATTAACGCGGGGCTCACATATCCCCTTATGACGTCGGTGGCCATAGTCAGTTTCGGTTTAGGCGCCCTGATCGCGCAGCGTTTGACGAAATATGTCCTTTACTCTTTTGATTACCTGACAGGGGCCAAGGATAAGGGGACGATCGATCCGATAAATACCAAGATCAGTGATTATCCGAAGGATCTTGGCACCGTGGGTGTGACCGCGGATGAATACAGAAGAAACCACTCTGAAAGAAGAGCAAGGGCCGATGTGTTCCTTGGACAAAGGTATACCCTTCTCGGGTTGGACAGAGATGGTAAACTGGGGATCCATACACAGGGAAAGAACGCCGCCAAGGATGTTACCGTCCTCAAGGACAGGCTGAGCGAGATAAATTCGGAAAAGAGATACGAGTCTTTCAGGAAGTTCCTTTCAGAGAATTCAAAACTCCTGGATAACCTGCAGTTATTCCTGCTTGAGGCGGAACCTGGATCCCCTGACGCCGACCATCCGCATCTTATGACCTGCGACGGCAGGGAATGGCAGGTTTCGATGGCCGGGACCCGGGAAGGCAGGGGACAGGTGGTTTACATGACGAGGGCATTCTTTGAGGGAATGCCTATAGAGGACGTGCTTCTCAAGGTGCTTGAGCAGGAAATAAAGAGAGCGGTCCTTCTCTACCATCATTGGCATGTAAGGGCCGGTATGCAGTATCCGGCCGGGGAACATACCCCGCAGGTCCAGGGGCTTCTGAACAGCATATCCGCGGTGGATGCCGTGAGGGAGGAAATTGAGACCACAAAACGGAATATGACCCGGATGGAGAAAAGGTATCGGGTCGATGAAAAACTCATCGAAAGAGCCAAGGTGTTGATAACGGAGCTCAAACAGGAAATAGGGGATATTGGGGCATTCGCCATTATCCTTTCGGAACTGGAAGGACTTACAGAAAGCGCGAGAAAAGATGACTATGATATGGCTCTCGAACATTGGGGTGTGGCCGAATATGAGATGTTGACCTTAATGGCTAACCCGGGGGATGTCGGGAACAAGTTAAGGGCAAGCTCCGTTATGGAAGAAGTTAATGGTATAAGAGGAGAGATAAGCGATAAATTGAAGCTCCATGTAGTCGATTACGGAATATACAATCATCTCGGTCTTGAGCAGGGACAGGCCGTCGGAAGGGTTCTTGTGATAAAGGATGCTGATAAGGTGTTGAGCGAACTTGACCGCTATTATGCCGATTTTAAGGCGAAGAACGGCAGGGAAGCCGAGGAGAACGAGTTCGTTATTGTTGTTATCCCGGGACTAGACATGAGACTTCCGTATCTCAGGGTGAAAGGCGTAATAGTAGCTACGGCAGGGAATGACCATGCCCTGAACATGGCCAGAGGCCAGGCCATACCCCTTGCCATGGTTCCGAACGCTACGACCCTTCTGGAAAGTCTTAACGGCAGGATGGGTATGCTCAGGGTCGAAGAGGACAAAGTTACCCGGGTAAGACCCGCCCATGTTGACGAGATCAAACACGCCGGGGAGTACAAGCGCCCCAGGCCGCAGCAGACTATTACCGTTCCTAAAGCGGTAGTCGGCCCGCAGGAGGAATTAGCGTTCGATATCTCGGAAGTTGACATGTTCTTCGTCAACAGGGTGGGCGTAAAGGCGGCGCATCTGGGACATATGATGAAGATGGGGCTTAACGAAGCTGTGCCCGCCGGTATGGTCTTCACTTTCGCTTTTTCGAACAGGTTCTTCAATGTTTCGACAGATGGAACGGGAATGACCCTCGGACAGAAGATAGAAGCTATGGTGGAGGAAATGAAGCGGACGAAAGAGGACGGGATCCTGACCAACTTCAATCTTACGGAAGACGACATCCGCAAACTTGGAGAGATAAGGGAACTCATAATATCCTCAAGCATGGATGAGGAACTTGTGCGTGAGATCACCAAATCGGCCGATATGCTGAGGGCCAGATACGGGGACAGGGGTTTCTTTGTAAGGTCCAGTTTCAACTTTGAGGATCTTCCGGAGGTCAGCGCCGCCGGACATTATGAATCGTATCCGGACCATGAGGAATTTACGGAGGTAAGGACCAATGAGCAGGTTGTCGAGGCGGTCAGAAGGGTAATGGCCCAGAAGTATTCGGAGGCGGCTTTCAGGATGAGGCTTAATTATAAAGTCCCGGAGAGTGAGGTCTATCCGGGAATAATATTGCAGGTTCCGGCTATGGGAGGAAAGGTAAGCCCCGATAAGGTTTCCCGACCGATGGTTTCGGGAGTCATGAAAACTTATGAGCCTGTTTCAAGAGATAAAGGCGAAGTCCAGATAGAAGGTTCATTTGGTACGGGAGCGGTCGTGTCCGGACAGGGTGAACCGGCGACCATATTGGTTAATAAGGTTACAGGAACTGTAACTGTCGTAAATAATCTTTCCCAGGCAGGGACCAAAAAGGTGTATCGTGACGGGCGGGTAGTAGTGGTGGATGTGACAGGGGAAGAGACGACCGAGGAGGTCATACCGGAAGATGTAGTTACGCGTCTCGCGGAGATCGGTAAGTCCATAGAAAGAATGTTCTTCGGATGGACACAGGATATAGAGTGGGTTCTGGCCCCTGACGGCCAGATATTCATAGTGCAGGCCAGACCTATTCCCGAAGCACTTTTGGACCTAGAAATAGGAGGAGCGTATATCAGCACATATGATGAACTCCTGCCGGAGATCACGGACGCGGAACTTATGGCCCTCGAAGGCATGAGGAAGGATGGGGATATAGACGGACTGGTCAACGCCCTGATTCCCCATGAAACAAAGGAGATAAGCCTGTCGAAGAAGGACAGAGCTAAACGCGCTATAGCGGCGGCTTATCTGGAGATGCTTCTTTCTGAAAAAGAGAACCGCCAGAGGCTTACAGAAGAAAATGTAAAGGGTATCATGGATTTTGCGAAAAGGTCGATCTTGAGTGGCTGGAAGATAGTTCCGGTAATTGGTTATCTGGGAGATACTCCATACGCGGATGTGGCCAGAGAAACACTCGCGGAGCTCAATGATAGCCCCTTTATGTTTCATCTGGGAAGATTTGCCTGCGCGGGAGCGGATTTTAAATTAGGGGAATACAAGACGGGAGTCGACTCCCTGAAAAAGATCAATTTTGCCAATGACAACGTGAGGAGCATATCGGCTCTTATGTTAAGGATCATTGACGACAACATAGCCTCACGGGATGATGTTCCGGTAGCGGTAAAAGAGGAACTTGTCAGGCCCCTTTTGGTGGATATGAGAGACCGGTTCGCGGGAGAATGGGTCAGCGAGCAGGCGCAGATCCTAATAAACAAACTGACACCGGGCTGGGAAGAAGTAATAGCGGCGGCTCCGGAAGCCAAGAAGCCTGCCGAAGAGGCGCCGTTTCCTCTTCCCGAAGCTATAGAGCCAGAGGTTCCGGTTTCGGCCGTTGAACGGGGAGAGGCGTTAAAGAGAGTTCTGGATGTCGAGGTTTTGACAGACGAGGGTGTTCATATGAGGCCTTCCGCGATGGTCTTCCAGGCGGCGCAGAAAAATGAGGTTAAGATCACAATAACCAGCGGCGGGAGCGTTGTCGAAGTAAATAACGCGATGGCTATGGTAATGTTAGAGCTGTTGAAGGGCGCGTCTTTCACGATGACCGTCGAAGGGCAGTCTGATAAAGTGAAAGGTTTCATGACAGCTATTGCGGATATATCCGAAGAGATAAGTAACGCGAAGGGTGAAAAAGAGAAAAAGAGGGTATTTGGTTTTGACGAGGAGATATCCGCTCCGGCGCCGGTGGTGACAGCTGAACCTGTAGAGGCGGCAAAGAGAGTTCTGGATGCCGAGGTTTTGACCGTCGAGGGTGTTCATATGAGGCCTTCCGTGATGGTCTTTCAAGCGGCGAAGAACAACGAAGTCAAGGTTACCGTTACCAGCGGCGACATGACCGTCGAAGTGAATAATCCGATGGCTATGGTAATGTTAACGTTGATGAAGGGAGCGTCTTTCACGATGACCGTCGAGGGGCAGTCTGATAAAGTGAAGAGTTTCATGACAGCTCTTGCGGATATATCTGAAGAGATAAAGAATGATAAAGGCGAGATCGAGAGGACTCCGGTATTCGGCCTCAAAGAAAAAGCGGCGGCGGAAGTGGAGGCCGCGGCTGTTGCGGAAGAACGCCCGATAGACAGGATCATGGAAGAATTCCCGGCTGTGATAGGTCTTCCCATGGGAGTGTATGAAAAGATCGGAGAAGAGGGGATAGCCAGGATTGCGGAAGAGACAGGCGCGTCAATAGTGGCTGTTCCCGGAGCGGATACCCAGGAGATGATGGAAGCCCTTGATCTTAAGATATCCGGTACCAGATCCATAGCGGCGCTTCTTGATATAAGCTCCGAAGATGTTCTCTCCGGGGACTCGGACGGTAAGGTCGCCGAGATAGCGGGAGATTTCGCCCAAAGGGCGAGACGCGATATCCTTGAACTAATGAATCCGGAGATATCCGGGCTTACTCCCGAGAACGTCAAAAAGATACAGAACGTGGGCGAGCTTGCCGGGATAGCCGGGATCCTTGCCCGGGTAATACCATCCATAAGCTCCATAAGGCTTACGGAAAAGAGCATATATGACCTCAGGATAAACAGCTTATACAACACCCACAGAGTGGATTACACACCTGAGGCCATGAAGTTCATGGAAAGCCTGAAGACGCAGGATGTGAGAGAGAATGAAAGGCACTTCATGGTGACAGCCGTCGATAAGGCCATGGACCTGAGGCTCCTCGCGGAATCCATAAAAGCGCGCCGTGAAGCGATGGAGATAACCGATGCCGAAATGGACCCGGTAAGGGACATAGTTGTGGTGAAGAACAGGGAGATCGCGGCCAACCTCGAAGAAGCGCTCGAAGTAACGGGCCTCGCGGAGTTCATCACCGTCGGGAATGTGATAGTGCTTGAAGAAGGGGAGACGCTTCTCCCGTCGGAGATCACTGCCAGGATAGAAAAACTTACCGGCGAGACGCCTAACATGAGGCAGGTGGCCGTAGCCGCTAAGACCGGGGTTATTGATGTAGACCGTACCAGCCCCGATGAAGTCCTGAACTCATCGAGGAAGGACAGCCTTCTCCTCGTACAGCTCGAGGACGGGCTTGTCAGCCAACTCTACAGGATGACCCTTGAGATCATGGCTAATGGTGATAACGCCCCGGCCGTCATTGACGGCGAACTGACGAGAGTTAATGGTTACAACTACTTCATCTATCTGCCGAGGATCACGAAGGTAGACCTTGATACCGAGATGAGGAATTACGAACGCTACATACAGGAGGTGCTGACGAAGGCCTAAAAACAGCTTAACCCTGATCTCCTTCCCGGCGCGGATAGCTATACCGTGCCGGAAAGAGAGAAGAGAACAAAAGATGCGAAGATACCTTCCTGCATCTTTAAAAGAAAAGCCCCGTATTTGGCTTTGCCGGATGCGGGGCTTTTTGTTTTTCATTAAAATCCCCTGATACTAAAAAGCTTTTCGTACATTAACGGAACTCCGGGAGTTAAAACTCCCGGAGTTTTGGAAATGTATGCCTCATTTTTAAATCCGAATAGTTTAAACGCAAAATGTGATAAAAGGACAAAACAGTGCGTTGAGAGAGCTAATTATGTTAGAGGGCAAGGTACTGGGGAATATTTTGAGCAATTTGCAGAGTAAATATCGAGAATAGACGACACAATTAAACAGCGCTTTTACAGATCATTTCCCTAAAAAAGCAAGTGATAGGAGAAAAGAATTTTTGTTTCGAAATATCTTGCTATTTTAGATGCTAACTGTTACAATAACTACACACTAAAGTTGTGATTGTGTTAGATTTTTTACTTCAGGTGTGTCAATGAAAAGGCGCTTTTAAAGGAGATGGATATGGAAAGAAGAAAGAACACTGCACTATTTAGAGCCATGTCGCTGGTTTTGTTGGTTGCTTTTTTAGCCGTTGATCTTTCGCATGCTTATGGAGCAGGGTATGATCCAACCAGTTCAACAACTCTTGCCGCTCCCTCCGTGATGCAGGACCACCCTATGAGTGCTAATGCCGCCAATCTTCGTCAGATCGTGTCATATCAGGGGGTGATCCTAGCTTCTATTTGTGAAATAGGTGACATATTTTTTGGTGATCCGGATTTTGGCAAAATAACACATCCGGAAAAATATGTGAAAGACGCCGTGATGTCGGATCTTGGACGACAGTTGAACGAGATGGGGATAGAGCTATTGAACATAGTTCCTATTGAGTATATTAGAGCTACTGCTCCTGAAAAGTTGAAAGCAGCTCTTGCTGATATCGGTTTTGAGGGAACTTTACCGGATGAGGGAGTTATATTTGCCTTGTATAGAAAGAACGGAGAAAGATTCCTTGTTCAGATAGCAAAAAGGGATGAGGTAGCTTCCGAAAATCTTCCGGGCTATGAGCAAGCCGGTTTTGACCGGTATCTGATAAAGTATGTCATCGAAGACTACAAGATTCGGACCGAGCAGGACACCTCTGAAATAGATAGAAAGCCGGAGCCCGCAGGTAAGGTTGATATTGTTCCTAAGACCGAGGGAACGCAAGAAAGCAAGCTTCGTTCTTTTGAGCCTTTCAGTTTTATCCTTGTTGCTTCGATGGCAAGGGGGATGATGAATGGACTTCTGGAATTTTCTTTAGAACATTGGCTTTTGGCCGGAGGTATTGGGGTTGTAACTGTTTTAACCGTATGGAGGGCTTTTTTCCCAGTTAGCTGGTATATATTCAATCTCAAGATCGGTAATGTTGGTCGAGCACGGAAGTCGCTCGTTGCTCTTGGCAGCCGCGCTGTTCCATCATTGATCAAAGTGGTTGAAAAGAATGGGGTTGCAACAGAAAATGCCTTGGGAATTCTCGGATCGATCGGGCCTGGTGCTCAAATCGCTATTCCCAGCATTATAAGAGAGTTGAGAAACAAAAACTTGGATATTCGTCAAGTAGCCGCAGAAACCCTCGATGAGCTCAATTGGAAACCGGATAACGATGAGGATCGGATAGCCTACCTGATCGCAAAAAAAGAATGGGAGGATATTGTTGCGATAGGTCAAACTGCCGTACCAAGTCTTGTGAAAGCTTTTTATCGGGAGAGGAATAGGAATTTTCGTGCATCGGTCATTGACGCTCTTGTCGATATTAAACTTGATCCCGCGAAAAGAGACGATGTTTCTATTATCAAAGGTGCGCTTGTCAACTCTGGGAGTTTTTCGGATGAGGAGATGATGTCAATTGTTGTATGCTTGGCAGCGGATGTCGACTTTAAGGGTATTTATATTCCCGGAACTACTCACAAGGAAGAACGGGAGGTGAGTTGGGATGATTCTTATGGGCTTAAGTATGTTCCCACCTACGAGACAGTAGAGGTGGTAGATTCTCTGGAGTCTTTTCAGTTCCGGTACAGATCAACTGATGTCTATGAGGTGCTTAAAAGTAATCCTGACTTCTGGGATAATGGTGGAGTTTCTGGTATCTCTGGTTCAATAACTTCGCCATCCGGCATAAGGGAGACCCCGGAAACTAAAGCCCAGGTTACGCGCAAAACTATGGCTTCATCCGTAAATCTGGATCCGCGTTATGCTCCTGACGTCCCTTTCTGGGAGTTAGATGCGTCTTCTGCAGGAAAAGTCAACGCAAGGCCATCTTCTCAAGATCGGAGAACATCTGGAAATTTGAGAGAGCTTCTCGACGCAAGGAGTTGGGTGTGGGGGGCTCTTTCCGATGGAGATAAGGAAAAAGCGTTAAATAAGATCTTAAGGGTGCAGGAAAGGATTCCGGATATTATTTCGGAGTACCATGGATATTCCGCGACATTTGCTGGAAGGGAGGTGGTTTCCATATGCCTTGCCGGAAGTTTTCCTTGGGTTGAGGCGCCGAATGATCTGGATGTGATCATTATTGTAGAAGGCGATAAAGATTTTGAGAGTATATCAAGCGCTGCTTCTCAGGGAAGTCTTAAGGAGATATTTCCCGGTCTTGAGACGACTTACGAGATAGTGGGTCTGGAGACGCTTAAGAAGGCTGTTCGAGGAGAAAATGTAAAGAGGGCAAAGGTAGTTCGCAGGAAAGCCATAATATATTCCGGAGCCGTGCCTTTGTACGGGGTAGATCTATTCCGGAACTCGCGTCCGCCGCTTGAGGCGTATGGGACTATGATCGATGATTTCGCGATCAACGCTCAAACAGCCAATTGGGATAATATTAAGGGCCATCCGGACAAGGTCAGGGCCAAGCGGGATTGGCGCCAAAGAGAGGCTGAGGCGTTGGCGAATTGGATGGTAAAGGAGAAGTTTGCCGCGGAGCACAAAAAAACGTCACGTCAGACGAAACTCTTTTCCGTTGAACCATTCAGCGTTTTTGCTGTCGCATCATCGATGGGATGGTTCGCGAGCAGTGGACTTATTGGGTTTCTGCGTGAACATTGGTTTTTGAGCGCTGTTGGTATTGTCGTGGGATTTTTTGTGGGATGGTTGTTCCTGGAAATTATGTGGATGGTGTTGTTCCCGGTTAGTTGGCACATATCACATCTTCAGGATTCACAAGGATCAAATGTTGATCTCAAAACTCTTGGAAGGCGGGCTGTGCCGGCGTTGATAAGAGTAGTTAAAAAAAATAATGCCAAAAAAATCTCCGCCATTAAGGGTCTCGGTTCTATCGGCGCAGATGCCAAGGATGCTGTTCCATGTCTCGTGGCAGAGTTAGAGAATGAAAAATCGGATGTGTGGGAATTCGCCGCCATTGCTCTTGCGAAAATCGACCCCGCCGATCAAAGAGTTGTTCCATTTTTGATCAAGGCATTAAAAAATCGATTTGTGATGAATGAAGCTATTGAGGCTCTGGGAAATATCGGTCCTGCAGCCAAAGATGCCGTACCAAGTCTTGTGGCACTATTGAAGAGTGAATATGAAGCTGAACGCGAAATTGCCGCCAAGGCTCTTGGTAAGATCGGGGCAGCTGCCAAAGATGCCGTACCAAGTCTTGTGGCACTATTGAAGAGTGAATATAAAGCTGAACGCGAAATTGCTGCCGAGGCTCTTGGTAAGATCGGGGCAGCTGCCAAAGATGCCGCACCAAGTCTTGTGGCACTATTGGAGGATGGAAGATATGCCGTACGTGAGGTTGCTGCCCAAACTCTTGATAAGCTCAATTGGAAACCGGATAACATTGAGGATCAGATCGCATATCTGGCCGCTAAAAATGATTGGAATAGTATTGTCGCGATAGGACGGCCCGCCGTACCAAGTCTTGCGGTACTGCTGGAGAGTAAATATGAATTCGTACGCGAGCCTGCCGCTCAGGTCCTTGGTCAGATCGGGGCAACGGCCAACGAGGCAATTTCAGCTCTCGTAGCAGCATTGAAGAATAAAGATGTATTTGTGCGCGCGCTTGTTGCCAAGGCTCTCGGGCAGATCGGGGTAGCTGCCAAGGATGCGATTTCAGGTCTCGTGGCAGCATTGAAGGATGAAGCACCGGTTGTGCGTGCTGCTGCTGCTCAGGCTCTTGATAAACAAAATTGGAAACCGGATAGCGATGAAGATCGTAGTGCCTATTTGATCGCTAAGAAAGATTGGAACGGTGTGGTTGCTATGGGGCAATCAGCTGTTCCAAATTTGATTTTATTACTTAAGGATAGGTGGCCTTTCATGCGTGAGGTTGCTGCCCAAACTCTTGATAAGCTCAATTGGAAACCGGATAACGATGAGGATCGGATAGCCTATCTGATCGCAAAAAAAGAATGGGAGGATATTATTGCAATAGGTCAAAACGCCGTACCAAGTCTTGTGAAAGCCTTTCATAGGGAGAGAGAAGAGGGTTTACGCGCGGAAATGGTTGATGCTATCGGTGGCATTATTTGCAGAGGCCGTCTCCCGCTCGCAAGGTATCTTTCGGATTCCAGGTTGGAGCATCTTGTTGTGTGTTTAGTAGCGAACTTGGATTTTAGGTATGAACATATTCGTGAAAGTGCACATTGGGTGGAAGAAGAAGTAGAAGAAGAGGATTCTTATGGGAAAACTTACTTGACCATGAGGTCGGAAAAAGTAGTGGACGTTCCTGAATCGACAGAGTTTGTATACGATGAGGATGTTGTTGAGATGATACTCAAAAATAATCTGAATTTTTGGGATACAGGTAAATTGACAGCGACAATAGATCCGAATGCTGAAGTATCCGCGGAAAGTCTGAAAAATGAGACGGCTGGGTTGAATGTTATTCAAGAACCATTTGAAGTAGGCGTTGTAGAAAAAGAAAGGATTTTAGATGTCGAAAAGCCTACCAAAAGACTTTTTGATCTGGTGGAGGAGATGGCGATCAGCAGAAGGGAGAAGTTTCGAAAAGAGGCGGACATTGTGATTTCCGCGGTAAATCCCGACAAAGAGTCTGGCCTGATGACTGACGACAGCATTCTGGGACGAGATACGGCATCGCTGGCTTTAACAGCCGAGGTTAAAAAGGCCATGGCGGTCATGGACCAGATCGACGCGAGTTTACTGCCGGAAGGTATCGCCGCAAAGGCGGTAGAACTCAAGAAGAACCTTCGGCAATTTGAAACTGATGGCGGGATAGCGTCTCTCATGGTTCTGGCCAGGGATGCCAGAAGGGAAGGCCAGAAGCTTATAATAGGGCTCGAGACTGACTGGATACCCGCGGCAAACAGTTCGGGTAGCCGCCAACACGAGGCGATCAGGTCTTTGGTCAAGGAGATCTGTTCTATCGGGGCCACCCTTCGATCAATGGGACTCGATAATGTGGAAATAGTCCAGGGAAGCGGGGATCAGTTGGCAGGCGCCTTGCTGGATAAAGCAAGAGAGACCAATACAAGCATGAAGAATGTTGTGGCGATGGCGTCTATTGATACGATAAGGTCTGATAGCTTTACCGCATTTACTAAAGCGGATGAAAAGGATAGACCGTTCCTTGCCGGTATAGATCCGGAGATGCTTTTAAGCCTGTATCAGAAATATGGCGAAAGTCTTGATGAACAGCTCTATGTCAAACTTGCCGAATTATTGTACCTGACACTGGAGCTCGCCGCGGGTAAGGAACCGCCAACATCATCGATTATTCTTTCTTACGACAGAGACAAAAGACTGCTTATATTGTTGCCGAATGCGGAGCTTATTGATTATTATGAGTTGAAGAGAGCATATTTGGCGGATAAGAAAGCGTTACAGTCTGCATAATGTTTGATCCCGGCCAATGGAAGGAAATATAGACGACAGGATAAGAAAAGCCCCGTATTTGGCTTTGCCGGATGCGGGGCTTTTTGTTTTTCATTAAAATCCCCTGATACTAAAAAGCTTTTCGTACATTAACGGAACTCCGGGAGTTAAAATCCCGGATACGGGGCTTTTCCTTGATGCAATAGCAAGTATGCCCTCCATATATCCAAGACTTTTTGTTCATTAACGGAACTCCGGGAGTTAAAACTCCCGGAGTTTTGGAGGGGAGTGGGGAAGGATGTGATGCGGAAGTTATACACATGTTGTCATTTATTAGGTTATAAAATAGTTAAATTCATTAAAATTGACATTATTATGATATGTGGTAATATAAAAACAACCAATTAAACACACTCAAAGCTAGTTTTTTATGTTTAAAAACATCCTCTCTAAGAAAAATTTAAAAGGGGGAGGAGTGTTTTAGTTCAACAAATTAAGAGGTCATAATAATATAATATATAGTGACCAGATCCCGCAGAAGCAAGAGATCCGGAATATCTGTAATTGAACTCCAATTTATAGCGGAAATTCAATTTCAGGTGTTAATTGGGATGTTAAATGCAGTTAAACTGTGACTTAGCAGTCGTGAATATTTAGATATTCCAGGGCAAAGACGTATGGCAAGAAATAAGCAGTCCATAAAGATAATCTCAGCGTTTCTTTCTGTGATATTTCTTTTCCAACAGGTAGTATGGGCAGCGGGAGATACGCATGTACCCGCCGCCAGGAACGTCATGTCCCTGACCTCTGATGCCCCGCTTGATCCTCCGATACAGATAACCCTTCCGAGTGAGCTTGCCGAGACAGAGACCAGCAGCATAGGGGCTAACGGCGAGACCATCATAAACATACAGGATTGCCATTCCTCGCTTACCGCTCAATATTCGATCGCGCGCATACTCGGAGAGCTGGTCCAGAACTATGATGTCAGACTGGTCGCGGTAGAAGGCGGATCCGGGTATATCGATACATCCCTCCTAAGGAGCCACCCTGACGCGGATGTCAGGGAGAGAACGGCTTCATTTCTTATGAAAGAAGGGCGTATGTCCGCGGGAGAGTTCTTTGCCGTTACTTCCCCCGAAGAAGTAGCCCTTTATGGGGCCGAGGACAACGAACTTTACCGCAAGAATGTCGAGTGTTTCCGGAATATCCACGAATGTAACCGCGAGAATATCGTTTTCATCAATAGCATCCTGTCTAAACTCAGGAAAGTCGAGGAGAAGGTATATTCACCCTCTCTCGCCAGGTTCATATACAGAAGCCGTTTGCACAGGCAAAGCCGTATCAGTTTTGACGTCTATTGGCCGGCACTGGTCGCTATAGCCTCGGAGAACGGCGTGGAACTCTCCGGTTTCGAACACATAAACAGGTTCAGGGCCTCAGTTTCCATGGAGAAAGACATCGATTTCAAAAAGGCCACGGAAGAACGTAACAGGCTTATGGGGGAACTGGCCGGGGCAGTTCCCGGAGAAGAGATAGAGGAAATGGTATCGCAGGCGGCGTCTTTCGAAAAGGGGAAGATCGATCAGTATGATTTCCATAAGTGGCTTATTGCTTTTGCCTCGAATAAAGGTTTTGATACAAGCGGATATCCCGAACTCGCGAAGTATGGCGAGTATATAAAAGGGTACAGGCAGCTTGACGTAATAGGTCTTTCGGAAGAGTTGGCCGGGGCCGAGGAGAAGATCCTGGGTGAATTGCTGTCCAATGAGAAGGAAAAAAGACTTTATGAACTGGTACGAGGTCTGGAGGCCATCAGGGGGCTTTTCGAGATCCAGCTTTTGGGGGACGAAGTTGAGATAGCCAAAAAGGCCATCAGCGGGTCTTTTGGCGAAGGGCTTTCGGCGTTCCTCGGCAGGGAGTTCGCGGAGCCATTGTCGAACGCACTCGAAAAGGCTAGAACCGACGCGGCTAAAGCCATCAGTTTTTATGAGATAGCCGAGCGGCGCAACACCGTCATGATAGCCAATACGATCAAGAGCATGCGAGATGAAGGAAAGCATGTAGCGGCCCTTATTTCGGGAGGATACCATTCCGCGGGGCTTACGGACCTAATGAAGGAAAAAGGGCTTTCATACCTTGTTCTGATGCCGAAGTACAATAAGGACGGTGAGCGGCCCTATGTGGCCGTGCTCACGAAAAAAGCCGGGCCCTACAGAGAAGCGGCAAGAGGTTCGGGTTACCTGGCCCTCGAGTCATATTTTGATACCGGCGACATAACTAACCTTGAGGAGATGATCGCTTTTGCTCTCGGTCAAAGCCGCATTTCCGGAAAGGACCCGCAAAAGGAGATCTCAAATTGGGTGGCGTCATACCGCGAGGCGTACGAGGCTATCCCCAGAGCTCGAAAAGAACTTATGGCAGAGCCCCCTGTAACGCCGGGACGTTTTGAAGAGTTCCTTGTTTCATCTGTGGTGGACGGAGCCTCGGACGAAGCCTGTACGGTAACTATCGGAGGGAACGTGTACAGGGTCACCCGGGACAAAGCCGACCACATAGGAGAAGATGGGACGCTCGGACATTCTTCCGGGCATCCTATGAGCTATGACGGTGCTATAGCCTGGCAAAGAGGACTGATGGCCTTTGCTTTTCTCTTTGCCCTGGGTACGATCGGGACTATGGTAAGTGCGGGTACATACCTTTCTATAGAGGATATGGCCATGTACGCGGGAGGGGCGCTTCTTCTCATTATTTACCTTGCGGCGGCTCAGGAACGGTTCTATCGACTGGCGAAGGCTGTGGATGAAGCTTTTGCCCGGGAAGGCATAGACAAAGAGGCCAGGAGGAGTCTCGCTATAGCCGATCATGTGTCAAGGCACCGGGTCAATAGACACCCGGCTTTCCGGCATCTATCAGAGAAGCACAAGAAACTTATAACACTGCACGAGGCTTTCAGATCACACCATCTGGGGATGTTCATGCTTATGCCGGGGCTATGCGCCCTTTTTGGTATCAAGGGGAACGGTCTAAAAGGCGTGAACGAACAGCGGCAGAACGATTTTATCAACCTTAACGGATATGTCGAGTCGATGGAACTTGACATCCAGGCTTTAGAATATAACAGGACCGCGGTGTCAGAGGCTTTTTCAGGAGTATACGCGGGCAGTAAAATGTATGTTCCCGTCATGGGGAATACGCTTCGGGCGGGTACGGGGCTCCGAATAAAGAACTGGGTGTTCATATCGGAACGAAAACCAAACCTGCCGGTCCACATAGATGTGGAAAACTCTGATCCGTATCCGCAGGAATTCTTCTCAAAGGATATATACGGTGACGTTATGTCCATGCTCGCCAACCTCGAAAATTCCATGCTGCTTTGGACCAATGAAAGGTCGGCGAAGGAAGACCAGACCCTGCATATGCATATTTTCAGAAAAGAGATCGGCCCGGAAGCCTATCGGAATAAGCTTCCGGTGGAGGAGGCCGCGCTAACTCCGATCGCCAGGAATCGAAAGGGTGAAGGCGTGATATTCCGCCTTGAGGATTATCCCTCCAGAAGAGATCCGATAGAGGCCATAGCCTTGAAAGGATCGGTAGCTAACGAGGGGGATAGAGGCCTTCTGGCGGCGCGGTGTTTTTCCGCTGAAACGATCATCAGGAGGAATGGATACCCGGTCGACAAAGTGTTCATGAAAGGGGCGGATGACAACGTAATAGTATACATGTTCCCAAGGACGGGTGGGCATGAAGTTTTCTTCAGGTTCAGGAAAGGGCAGAAGAAAAGGCCGGTGGGGCCGTTGGCGATGACGGGCCTCTGGATACTGGATAATGAGGCTGAATACACGGAGTTCACCCCAAGGCTGGCGCAAAACATACTCGCGAATACCGCAGTGGGAGCTGATTCGGAAGAAGCGATCTCGATAGAACAGAACATTAAGAGGGATTTTGAGGAATCAGAAGGTATCGGGATACTCCCGGGGACCTTTTCAATGAGGCCTTTTGAAATAATGGATCAAACGGGTATTAAAAAATATGGGAGGGAACTTATAGTAAGGCAGCGGCAGATAGTGGAACGTTTGTGGGACGGGGGCGTGAGGAGGCTTAACGTCGATCTTGGCAACTGGCATGGATCGCTCGGGGACCGCCATAGATGGAACGCGGCGCATCACATACTGGTTTGCGCGAGGCGCAAAGGGATGACCACGGTCATATCCATAGACCAGCTTCCTTCGAACATAGACGTCCTGATACCTTACCGCAGATATATCGATAGGTCCATAATGCCGCATGTCGACAAAATATCTTTTCGTTCAGACGCCGCCGGCGAAGGTTTTGTAAGGGCAGTCGAGTTCTTTGACCGGTTCTTCCCTGAAAAAGAGTTGGAGATATTCACTTACGTGGATAAAACCAACGAAGAGGCTGTTGATAGTATAGGCAAAGTGCTTGCATGGAGAGGGAAAAGATCAAAACACCTCACCCAATGGGCCCTGGTAAGAGATACATCTTCGGAGGAAGGGAAATCTTTGTCCGAAGAGAGGTACGATCTCATTACGGAGGGGATCGAGCGGAAGTTTCCCGGGGTGAATATCCGGCATTATGAAAAGTCCCCGGAAGCGGCGGAGATATTTGTCAACGACAAAGGGGTAATAAGGGCTCCGGGAGTTGCGCCCGAGGGATGGACGGCCGATATTTTCGATATTGAGAAGCTTAATTCCGAACAGTCCCGGCAGGTATTCAAGGCTACCACCGAAAGGCTCAGAATGGAATCCATTCCGGCCGGAGTTATGGACGAATATAAAGATACTAAAGGTCCGGGCCTGGGAACGGCGGTAACCCTGCTTCCCGCCGTGAAGAGACTCTGCGCCGCGGAGATACATGCCAGGACCGAGGCCGAGGCGTTAATAGCCTCAAAGATAATTGAAAAGATGGGGCTTTCGGCTCCGGCGGCTGAGGTCGGCGTCCTGGCCGTGTGGGCTTATAACATAGGGCTTGGGCCGCGGTCTTCGAATAACCAGTTCTTTGAGTCCGTTAAGAGTTTTCTTGAGAATAAATACCCTGAAGCTAAGTCACCGAACGGGAAATGGGACCTTGAGACGGCGGTGGAAATGCTCATTGATGGTGTGGTCCCGAAGGACGCGCCTCTTATAGACAGGTTTGAGGCTTTTGCCGCCGAATATGCCAGACAGACCGGGAGGGAGACCCTCAACCACGCCCAGAGGCTCGTAGCGCTGTCCGTCTTCGCTTCTAAACAGCTTTCCTATGATATTCTCGGCAACAGGCGCATCAGGCTTCCCCATGACGCTAAGACGCC
>JAQVSN010000186.1 GCA_028700515.1 Candidatus Omnitrophota bacterium | reverse complement strand
TCTGATCCTCAGGCAATGACCCGGTGTTTTTTTCCGGTATTTTATCTCTGCCGCTTTCCATGATATGCCTCCCGCAAAAGAACCTGTTGCCCGTAATGAATATGTCAAAAATAGCTTAATTCTCTTGCACCTGTCATTCCAAAAAAAACGCCCTTCCGGAACGCAAAAAAAGCGTCCGAAGGGCGTCTTCGCCTATGGTTCTAACCATTTATGGGGACTCCGATCCTCGTCCCATTCTCCGTTTACCGGGCCGTTCCGGCAAAACGGGTAATAAAAAAGCCCCCGCGAACACTTTAGTCCATGAGGGCCACATCGCCTTGCAACATCTTTGTTGATTGTATTTTAACATCAGCCTGGAATTATGTCAAGGGCTTTTTGCCGCTGCCCATCGGCCCCGCGCGGGACGGCGGAGGGACCCGCATGACGTTTCACAGGCTCCTGTACCTGTTGGTTATCGGCAGTCTCCTGTCTCTACCGAAGGCCAACGGTGTAATTTTTATCCCGGGAGGTCCTTGCCTTCTTTTGTATTCATTCCGGTCTATCATGGATATCACTTTTCGAGCTATCCCGGAAGCCTGCCCTTTTCCCGAACTTGTTTTACGGCATTCCACATATTTTTTTATCATCTTATCAAGGATGTAATACGGCGGCAGGGTGTCCTCGTCTTTCTGCCCATGTTTCAGTTCGGCGGTAGGAGGTACTTTAAAAACCCCTCTTGGAAATACTTTACCGGATCTTGTATCGCGATATTCAGCGAGGCTGTATACCATGGTCTTAGGAACATCCTTGAGCGGCGCAAACCCTCCGGCCATATCGCCGTACAATGTACAGTACCCTACCGCGGTCTCGCTTTTATTGCTTGTTGACAGCAGTATCCGCTCGAATTTATTGGAGATGGCCATCAGTATAGTGCCTCTTATCCTGGCCTGGAGGTTCTCCTCTGTGGTATCCCTCTTAAGCCCTGAAAAATATTTATCCAGCACCGAAAGATACAACCCGTATAATGCCTCAATAGAGAGCGTCATAAAATTTATTCCCAGGCCGGCCGCCGTCCTGACTGCGTTCTCTTCCGTTATATCCGAGGAATATCTGGAAGGCATCCACACCCCATACACGTTCTCTTGCCCCAGCGCGTCCGCCGCTATAGCCGCGGTCAATGAAGAATCTATTCCGCCGCTCAGCCCCAGGACCGCTTGAGAAAAACCGTTCTTTCGGGCATAATCCTTTACCCCCAGGGTCAGGGCTTCATATATCTCCGCGGGCCCTGAAAACCTCTCTGCTTTCGCCTGACTTTCCTCCGATCGGGCATCCCGCGGCGAAAAAGGAAGCTCCACATAACGCGCTTTATCTTTCTTCGTCCCCTTATCTGAGGACACGTTCGGCACCTCTATCTCCGTCACCAGAAGCCTCTCGCGGAAAGCCCCCGCATACGACACCGTCCGGCCCCCGGGACCGGCCACAAAACTGCCCCCGTCGAACACCAGCTCGTCCTGGCCGCCCACAAGGTTGGTATAACTGACGTATACTCCTTCTTCGGCGGCCTTCTTCCTGATGATCGACTCCCGCTCCAGGGTCTTTCCGGCATGATAAGGTGACGCCGAAATATTTATTATAAGACCCCCGCCTCCGCTGGACTGCTCAACGAACGGTCCATCAGGAGCCCAAATATCCTCGCATATGTTGATGCCGATAAGAGCCTTCCCATAACGGTATAACGTTGTTGCTTCCCCCGGAACAAAATACCTCTTTTCATCGAAAACCCCGTAATTCGGGAGATGCTTCTTCCTATACACATCGAGCGTCCTTCCTTTTGCAAGGACGGCGGCGGCGTTGTATATGTTACCCTTTCGGTCCCGTTCCGGAAAACCTGCCACAACTATTATCCCCAAGGACCTCGCGCTTATCTCTTTGACCGCCCGGGAATTATCCCGAAGGAAATCTTCACGGAATAAAAGGTCCTCCGGAGGATACCCGCACACCGCGAGTTCCGGGAATACGACCATATCCGCCTCCGCCTTTTGGGCGTACCCGACATACTCGAGGATCTTCTCGATGTTCCCTTTTATATCTCCTACGGTCACGTTGATCTGGGCCTGGGCCAGTCTTATCCTTGTTGTCTTCACATCTTCTCCTTTTCTTCTATAATACGCCCCTCACCATGACTCCCGGCGGCGTCCGCTCCAGGACGGCTGAGAAACAATTCTCCGCATCACGAACCCTCTTCTCCGCTGCCAGGACCATCCATGATCCTTCGGAAGTTCGAGCACAAACGTCTTAATTGGCGGAGCAACTTCTTTTCCACGGCGTAATAGCCATTCAACATCTCTTCCGTCCTTCTTTCGATATCACGCACAGGACCATGCAGGTATTCCTTTGCCCATTTTTTTATCATTTCCCCGTCAACCTCCAGATGAAATTGAAGACCATAAGCCCGTGGACCAAGCTTGAAGGCCTGATTCCGGCAGACCTTTCCTTCAGCCATAAGCACACCGCCCTGAGGGATA
>JAQVSN010000185.1 GCA_028700515.1 Candidatus Omnitrophota bacterium | reverse complement strand
CTGAAAAAGACAGGTGTCCTTACCTCTTCAAACTTGCCGCCTCGCCTCATTTGGCCGCCAGAGAAGAAAAGCGAAAGATCGATAAGTCGAAGATAACGGCATCTTTCGGGAAACTTCAAAAAAAATTCAAACTTGTGCTTGTGGAGGGGGCCGGCGGGGCTCTTGTGCCCGTAAATGGGAAGGCCACAATGATAGATATCGCCAGGGAACTCCGGCTTAAGGTCTTGATAGTGGCCGCTAACAAGCTTGGGGCCGTTAACCACTGTCTTTTGACCGCCGAGGCTATCCGTCACCGGGGACTTGAGATAAGCGGCATAGTGTTCAATCGTCTCGAAAAGACCGGATCATCAGCGGTGCTTAATGACAATCCCGGGATAGTTTCAAAATTCACCGGTATCAGGATACTGGGCGAATTGCCGTACTCACGCGATATCGGTGAACTTTGCCGCGCGTTTGAGCCGATAGGGAGAAAGATCCTGCCGGGCAGGTAAGCTTATGGATAAAGAACGAAAGAAAAGACCGATCGGGACCAAGGGCGTTCGCGCAGGGCTTGCGGAACGTGATCTCCGCCATATATGGCATCCTTATACTCAGATGAAGGATTGCGAAAGCATGCCGCCAATACCTTTGGCAAAGGCGAGAGGGATTAAACTATTCACTCCGGACGGATCATACTATTACGATACCATCTCCAGCTGGTGGTGCAATGTCCATGGACATTGCCATCCTCATATCGTCAGGGCTATCCGGCAACAGGCGAGGCGCCTCGACCATGTGCTTTTCGCAGGGTTCACGCATGAGCCGGCGGTAAAGCTCGCTGAACGCCTGACCGCGATAGCTCCGAAAGGTCTTAGCAAGGTATTCTTTTCCGATAACGGATCGACGGCCGTTGAGGTAGCGCTCAAGCTCTCCGTCCAGTTCTGGCAGATGAAAGGGAAACCGGATAAGCGTTGTTTTTTGGGGCTTGACCGTGGATATCACGGAGATACGTTCGGGGCCATGAGCGTCAGCGGAGTTGATCTTTACAATAAAAGGTTCGAACCAATGTTCTTTAGGGCCTTCAAGGCCCCGGCGCCTTATTGCTACCGGTGCGCGTCAGGGATGGGCGGAGTCGGATGCTCGTTAAATTGTCTCGCGGAGATGGAAAAGATCCTCAAACGGTACCATGAAAAAATAGCCGCGATCATTCTTGAACCTATGTTTCTCGGGGCCGGGGGGATGATCGTTTACCCCGCGTTATACCTTAAGAAAACAGCGGAACTCGCGAAAAAATACAAGGTGCATCTCATCCTTGACGAGGTAGCCTCCGGTTTCGGCAGAACAGGCAAGATGTTCGCCTCGGAACACGCCGGGGTAAGCCCTGACATTATGTGCGTCTCGAAAGGCCTTACTTCCGGATACCTGCCGCTTGCCGCTACACTGGTGAAAGAGGAACTCTTTCGGGCTTTCTACGGCGATTTTGATAAGTTTAAGACCTTTTATCACGGGCATACATATACCGCCAACCCTATAGCCTGCGCCGCCGCGAACGCAAGCCTTGATGTTTTTGACATGGAGGGATCTTTGGATAACGTTGGACTTATTAACCGCTCTCTCAAGTCTTTTCTGTCTGATATGTCGGGGCTCGGGATAGTAGGTGATACGCGGTGCATCGGCGTGGTGGGCGCGCTCGAGTTGGTGAAAGATAAGTCCACAAAATGTTCTTTTGGCCCAAAAAGACGCATAGGGCAGGAAATATACAGAGCGGGGCTCCTCCGTAATTTGCTTCTGCGCCCTCTAGGCGATATTGTTTACTTTTTCCTGCCGCTTTCAGCCAGACAGCGGGAGCTGAATGAGATATTCGAAAAGGCGTCGGAAGTCATTTATGAGATCAATTCCTGTTCGTAGGCAGCTTCGTGCATAAGATATGACTTTATTTGACGGAAATTATAAGAGCGTAATAAATACAACATAGTGGATCAATAAGAAAAATAAATTGTTAGGCAAACACAAAGCAATATGGTATAATGTATTTTCACAACCCTTGAAGATCAGCAGTTCGTGTGAAAATGATGTTCACGTAAGGAATTCAATAAATGAAGAAGATCAAGATATCAGGAATATCACAAAAAGCACCGTTCCAAAAAGGCTTTGGAAAAAGCGGTTGCCACAATTCAGGATGCCCCGATTCCTGTTGCAGGTACGGTGCGGATTTTGATAAGGCCGCGTATGATCTTGTCCTTAAGCATCGGAGGCTGGTAGAGGAGAGATCCGGAAAAAAGATAGAGACATGCTTCGAAGACGAGTGGAGCGGTGAAACGGATTTTCTCGGCGGGGACTCAGTGCGGAGCACCGTGGCTGATGGCGGATACTGTTGTTTCCATTCGCCATCGGGGAAAGGGTGCGTGCTCTACCAACTCGTTTTTGAAAAGGGGCTTCCTAAAAGGCTGGTGCCTTCGGTATGCCGCCTGTACCCCCTTACATGGGCGGACGGCGTACTTACGGTTTACGATGAGGACGGCGAGGACAACATCGAACCCGATTGCGCCTGCGTCGATCC
>JAQVSN010000184.1 GCA_028700515.1 Candidatus Omnitrophota bacterium | reverse complement strand
AACGGAAGGCAGCAGGGGAGAAAATGGGTAAAAAAATATTGAAAATAGGGATCCCTAAAGGCAGTCTCCAGGATACGACCATAAGGCTCTTCGAGAAGGCGGGTTACAGGATAAGAGTGTCGGAGCGTTCCTATTTTCCCGTCATTGATGACGAAGAGATAGAGCCGGTCCTTTTTCGTGCCCAGGAAATGTCCCGTTATGTGGAAGACGGGATAATCGACTGTGGAATAACGGGGAACGACTGGATCGAGGAGAACTCTTCATCTGTGGAGAGAGTAGCCGGGTTGGTCTACGCCAAGCAGAGCATGAAGCCGGTAAGGTGGGTCCTGGCTGTACCGAATTCGTCCGCGGCAAAAGGCGTCAAGGACCTGAAAGGCAAAAAAATAGCGACTGAACTGGTAAAGGTCACAAAAAAATATCTCAAGGCCAACGGAATTGAAGCGGAAGTTGAGTTCAGTTGGGGGGCCACTGAAGTAAAACCCAAGATGGGCATAGACGCTATAGTTGAAATAACAGAGACCGGTTCAAGCCTCAGGGCGAATGACCTTAAGATAATAGATACGGTGTGTGAATCTACGACACAGTTCATCGCGAACCGGGAAACCTGGAAGGACCCCTGGAAAAGAGAAAAGATTGAAAGAGTGGTCATGCTGCTTAAGGGAGCGCTTCTCGCAGAAGGGAAAGTAGGCCTTAAGATGAACGCGATGAGAGGCGACGTTGAGCGCATAATCGCGATATTGCCTTCCATGAAGGCCCCCACTGTGGCGCCGCTTTTCGACCCGAAGTGGGTAGACATAGAAACAATAATAGATGAAGCGGATGTAAAACGCCTCATCCCGGAGCTTAGAAAAGCGGGAGCCACCGGCATCATAGAATACCCGCTTAACAAAGTTATCTATTGAACATGCAGTGTCCCCGCACCCTTAGGAGCACAAGGGGGGCGGTAATGAGGAGGTGTGTGAGGCATGCCTTGCGGCAGAAAACGGAAGCTTAGGAAAGTAAAGAGGCACAAGAGAAAAAAGCGGATGAGAAGGGACCGGCACAAGAAAAAGTAAATGACGGTCATCAGAAGTGTCGCGCTCGCTTGTGCGGCCGTACTTGTTGTAACAACGCTTACGGCGGCGTCGAAGCGAACAGTGACGCCATCAGACAGGGGTCAGGCAGTCACGGTCGTCGAAAGGGTCCAAGAGGAAGATATCCGGGCTTTTTCGGGGGCCGTGGCGCATTTTTTGATGGGGATGCTCTATGACAACTCCGGTGATGTTAAGTCCGCTGTGAGTGAATACGAGAAAGCTCTCGGCTCCAGGGATGATATATCAGAGATCTACCTCAAGGCCGGGGCGGACCTAGTTATAGACGGCCAGCCTGATAAGGCCTTGGAGCTTCTCTCCAAGGTCAAAGAGATCGACCCAACCTGTGTGAGAGCGCACATGCTCTCGGCTGTGGTGCATACCGCTAAAGGGGAATACGATCTGGCCGAAAGGGAATACATCAGGGCTGCAGACCTGGAACCAGGGAACATAAAAGCCCTTACTTTCCTTTCGGACCTTTATGTGATCCAGCAAAAGCTTGATAAAGCCGCGGACCTTTACGAGAAGATCCTGAGGGTAAAGAAAGATGACGCATTCATTTTCTTCAATCTTGGGATAATATACAGTAAGCTTGACAAGCTTGATAAGGCTGAGGAAAATCTTGAGAAAGCCATAGAAATAGATGAGGGGTACATCGAGGCACAGGTGGTTCTCGGATATGTATATGAGATCGAGGGCAAATACACCGCAGCCCTCCAGCAGTATCTGAAGGTCTCGGAGATAGAGCCCATGAACAAGGAGGTACATCTCAGGCTGGGGATGCTCTATCACCACCTTGGGCAGACGGATAAGGCTATCGAACAGAACAGAATACTCAAAAGGCTCGATCCGTATTCTCCCGAACCTTACTTGAGGAATTTCAGCATTTACGTTTCTGCCCGGAGGTATGACGAGGCCGAGACGGTGCTCAGGGAGGCACTTCGGAACGGTGTTTCGGGAAGTGTTATATATGTGAGTCTTGGATATCTGGCGGGCCTGACCGGCGATAACGACAAGTCGGCAGATTATTACGAGGTCGCGGTGGACAAAGAACCCGATAATCAGGCTTACAGGTTCTACTACGCCGCCGCGCTGGAAAGAACGGGCAAAAAAGACGAAGCGATAGAGATGCTGGAAAAGCTCGTTTCGATAGAGCCGGAAGATCTTCCCGAGGCGTATAATTATCTCGGGTACCTTTATGTGGAAAAAGGCAGGGAGCTTGACAGGGCTATAGAACTTATTAAAAGGGCCCTGGAATCGGATCCGGATAACGGGGCCTATCTGGACAGCCTGGGGTGGGCATATCTGAAGAAAAAAATGTACCCCGAAGCTCTCCTTGAGATGAAGAAAGCTGTTCTTGTAATGCCGGACGATCCGGTCGTGAGAGAACACCTCGGGGACGCTTATTTCGCGAATGGGGATCTTGGAGCAGCTTTGTCGGAATGGGAGACTTCTCTTTATATGGCGCCCGACAATGAA
>JAQVSN010000002.1 GCA_028700515.1 Candidatus Omnitrophota bacterium | reverse complement strand
CCGGACTCAGGATATCGGCCGCGGCGGTAAAGGCCTTTGCGCTATTTCTTCCGGCCAGGGTCGTGGGTGTGCCGTCAATAGACGCGATAGCCCATAACGCTCCCGCAGGCCACAGGTTCGTGGCCCCTTTTCTTGACGCGTATAAAGGGAAAGTATACACCTGTTTGTATGGATCGTCCGAAGGCTTGGTCCGCCGCATAGGCGAACCCGCTCTTGTTGAAGCCCGGGTATTCCTTGCGGGGCTTAAGAATGAAGTGTTCTTTTTCGGGGACGGCACGACAAAATACGCTCAGGAATTGGAAAACTGCCCCCTTGCCGGATATGACAAGGCGATAGACTGGCATCCGAGGGCAGCGACCATAGGTCTATTAGGGATAAGAAGGGCCAACATGGGCAATGTGGATGATCCCGAAGCGCTGGACCCGTTATATCTGCATCCGAAAGAATGCGACGTCAGCGAAGAGGTCTTACGGAAGATCAAAGAGAAGAAAGCTTAACTTTCGTTATTGAGTTGTTGGGTTGTTGCGTTATTGCGTGCTTATAGCGGTACAGATGTTGTTAGTGTTGGGTTGTTGCGTTATTGCGTTCTTTGCGTTATTGGGTTATTGCGACATTGCGTAAGGAGCGAAAAGTTACCGAGGGAACAGGAGCTACTCAATAACGCAATAACGTGTTAACGTGCGCTATTTGTTGTTGGGGCAGTTAAAAGCCACGATCAAATATACAGACCACGCTCTACGGCAGGAAAGAAAACAACGCAAAGAACAAAACTATATTATATTGAACGGGGGACGGGTAACTATAATGGCGATAACTAATTACAGACCTACATGGGCGGAGATAGACCTGGGAGCGGTGAGGCATAATCTTGACCGTATAAGGAAAATGCTTCATGATGATGTTAAGATCATGGCGGTCGTTAAGGCTAACGCTTACGGTCACGGGATATGCCAGGTCGGCAGGGTGCTTTCAATAGACGGGGTCGATTACATGGGGGTGGCATCCCTCGATGAGGCGGTAAGGCTCAGGGAGGATGAGATCTCAACCCCTATTCTAGTTCTCGGGTCCGTGCTGCCATCAGAAGCTAAAGCGGCTATTGAGAGGGACATAACGCTTACCTTATGCAATTATGAACTCCTGGAAGCGATGTGTTCCGCCGCACGGAAATGCAGAAAGAGGGCGAAAGCTCATGTGAAGATAGACACAGGAATGGGGCGTATAGGAGTATGGCATGAGGAGGCCGCCGCTTTTATCCGTCATGTGAGCGGGTTCAAAGAGATAGAAATAGAGGGGATATACACGCATTTTTCTTCCGCGGGCAGAGATAACGAGATGACCGAAGCGCAGATAACCGCCCTTGAGAAAGTTATTGATTCAATAAAGGAAACAGGTATTGACCCTTTGTACAAACACTCCGCGAACAGCATCGCCCTGGTAGACCGCGAGAAAGCGCATCTTAACCTTGTAAGGCCGGGAATACTTCTTTATGGTATTTATCCAAAGCCCGATTTCAGGAAGATATTTGACCTGAGGCCCGTAATGTCGCTTAAGACCAGGATAGTTTTCATCAAGGATACCCCCCCAGGCAGAGCGATAAGTTACGGACGTACTTATATAACACAGCAACCGACCCGGATCGCTACGATACCAATAGGGTACGCTGACGGTTACGGGAGGATACTTTCCAATAAAGCCGAAGCTCTGGTACGGGGGCGTTATGTGAAGGTTGTTGGAAGGGTTACGATGGACCAGACACTTCTGGATGTGGGGCACGTCGAAGGGGTTAAAGTAGGGGACGAGGTCGTGCTTATCGGGAAACAGGGGGAAGTTGAGATACCTGTAGAAAGAGTGGCCAAGCTTTCCGGAACTATTCCTTATGAAATAGTTGTAGGCATAATGGACAGGGTGCCGAGGGTGTATAAGGGCTAAAGTCCATAGACCCATGGTTTGCAGCCGGCCATCAGTTGTTTTAGTTATTGTGTTTATTGCGTTGTTGCGTTTTTGTGTGCTTAAGCGATACAAGTGTTGTTGCATTATTTCGTGCTTCTCGTTATTGCGTTTATTGCGTTGTTGCGTTATTGCGTGCTTAAGCGATACAAGCGTTGTTGTGTTTTTGTGTGCTCGAGAGCGATACTGGTGTTATTGAGTTGTTGGGTATTGTGATATTAGGCAAGGAACTAAGCGGTACAGGACGAACATGAGCTACTCAATAACCCAATAAACGCAATAACGATATTATGTCATCGGCTGATACTGGTGATCAAGGACGGGGACGATGAAGATGAGGAAGACTGGGATAAAAGCTTATGAGATCCTTAAAAGGGTGAGAAAAGCAAGCCCCCTGGTCCATCACATGACCAACTGGGTCACGATATATGACTGCGCGAACATTGTTAAGGTCGTTGGAGCCTCGCCGGTCATGGCGCACGCGCCTGAAGAGGCAGCAGAGATGGCCCGGATGGCCTCGTCACTGGTCCTGAACATAGGTACTCTTACGACGGATATGATAGCGGCCATGAAAAAGGCCGCCGCAGCGGCGAATCGCAGGAAGATCCCCGTGCTGCTCGATGTCTGCGGAGCCGGGGCGACCAGGTTAAGGGACAAAAGCTGTTTTGAACTCCTGAAAAAGGTTCGCATCGATATCATAAAAGGGAATGCTTCCGAAATAGCGAGAATATCCGGCGAAGACGTGAGAACCAAGGGTGTGGACTCGTCCGAGGTCAGAAACGATATGGTAGAGCTGATCAAGACTCTCGCGTCCAGCCGGAAGTGTACGATCGTCATGACCGGGAGGGAAGATATTATTTCGGATGGAACGAAGGTGTTCACGGTGAAGAATGGGCATGAGATGATGTCCCGTATAGTCGGAACAGGATGCATGGCAGCTTCGTTGATAGGGACTTTTTCGGCCGTGGAGAAGGACCTTGCCTACGCCGCCGCGTCGGCTCTAACATGTTTTGGAGTGTCCGGAGAGCTTGCCGCCAGGTCCTCGTCCGGTCCCGCGTCTTTCAAGACGGCTCTTTTTGACCGGATGTACTCACTTGATCAGGGAGCCGTCACCGCCCTGCAGAGGGTCTATTCATGAGAGGGTATTATTTCATTACCGGAGCTTCATTGAGCAAAGCGGGAGATATAAGCGACGTCAGGAAGGCTGTAAAGGCCCGAGTAAGTGTAATACAAATGCGCGCAAAGGGAGGCGACCCGGAGGAGATCTTCCGGAAGGCGAGAGTTTTAAGGAAGATATGCAGAGACAGTATATTTCTTGTTAATGACCGGGTCGATATAGCCTTGAGCGTCGGGGCAGACGGCGTTCATCTGGGCCGAGGGGATATGTCTTTAGAGTCTGCCCGGGCTCTTTTGGGGCCGGGAAAGATCATCGGGGTTACGGTACGCTCACTGGAACAGGCTGTTCAGGCAGAAAAGGAAGGCGCCGACTATATAGGCGCGGGACCGGTGTTCAAAACGACCACGAAGACCGATGCCGGCGAGCCTCTGGGCATAGGGTTCCTCGGGGAACTTAAAAGAACGGTTTCTATACCGATCGCGGCTATCGGCGGGATAACCCCGAGCAATCTTCCGGACGTCGTAGAGGCCGGCGCGGACCTTGTATGTTCCATAGCTCCGGTCGTTACCAGTTCGGACGTTGAGGCCGAGATCCTTAAGTATCAGTCGCTCTTCAGACAGGTACGTCCTTTACGACTCCTCAGGACCGTCAGAGATTAGGGGGGCACGGTATACGCCCCTCTTTTTCAGCTCGAACCATTCTTGATCGCGCGAATATTAGATATTTAATGAAATGGAAGAGGCCGAAAATACGTCTAATAACGTACATGGAGCTCTTTTTGTCAGGTCCGGGGGGGCAGTCTTGACAAGACTTTTTGTTATGCTATACTGTTAAAGCAACTTTTTTTGACGTTTTCACGTCTATATAGGTAATAGATAATCATATATAAGAACAGGAGATCGAGATGTCCAAGATCAGCGGCGCAGAGATACTTGTGAAAAGTTTATGCGAAGAAGGGGTGGAGGTCATATTCGGCTATCCGGGAGGGGTTCTACTCTCGTTGGCCGATAAGCTCTATGCCGAAAAGTCCATAAGGTTCATACTTACAAGGCACGAACAGGGAGCCGTCCATGCCGCGGATGGGTACGCGCGGGCGACGGGAAAGGTAGGCGTGTGCCTGGCTACTTCAGGTCCGGGAGCTACAAATCTAGTCACGGGTATAGCTACCGCGAACATGGACTCCGTTCCAATGGTTGCCATAACCGGCCAGGTCCGATCTTCTCTTATAGGGAACGACGCTTTTCAGGAAGCCGATATCATAGGGATAACGCGCTCGATAACCAAGCACAACTATCTTGTTAAGGATGTTAAGGACCTTCCCCGCATAGTGAAAGAGGCGTTCTTTATAGCTTCTACCGGAAGGCCGGGGCCGGTACTTATAGACCTGCCGGTGGATGTTACTCTCCAACAGGATGAGTTCAAGTACCCCAGGACAGTGGATATCCGGGGATATAAACCTACCTATGGCGGGCATATTGGGCAGATAAAAAAAATAGCCAGGGCGATAGAACAGAAAAAAAAGCCGTTGCTTTATGTCGGCGGAGGGGCCATCATATCCGGGGCAGCGGCCGAAATTGTAGAGCTTTCCCACAAAGCCGATATACCGGTAACGATGACTTTTATGGGGCTTGGGGCGTTCCCAGCGGATGATCCTCTAAGTCTGGGTATGCTGGGGATGCACGGAACAGCTTATGCCAACATGGCTGTACAGGAAGCTGACCTTATTATAGCTATTGGGGCCAGGTTCGACGACAGGGTCACAGGAAGGATCGATACATTCGCTCCCAACGCGACGATCGCACACATAGACATAGACCCGACAAGTGTCAGCAAGAATGTCCGCGTCGATATTCCGGTCATTGGGGACGCGAAGACGATAATCAAAGAACTTGCCGCGGAGGTCAATAAAAAGGACCATATTGAGTGGCACAGGACCATAGCAAAATGGAAAAAAGAGTACCCTCTTAAGTACAAGGATGACGATCAGGTGCATCCACAGTACGTAATAGAGACCATATGCGACGCGGTGAAGGACAAAGACGCGGTCATATGCAGTGAGGTGGGTCAGCACCAGATGTGGACGGCCCAGTTCTTTAAGTTCGCCAAGCCAAGGACGTGGATATCGTCTGGAGGTTTGGGTACCATGGGTTTCGGATTTCCGGCGGCTATGGGCGCGAAAGTGGGCAGGCCCGAAGCCATAGTGATCGACATCGCGGGTGACGGAAGCATACAGATGAACATCCAGGAGCTGGCCACAGTGGTCATGGAGAGGATACCGGTGAAGATATTCATACTTAACAACGGGTATCTCGGCATGGTGAGGCAGTGGCAGGAGTTGTTCTATTCCAGAAGATACGCCTTTACCCCGCTTTCGAAAGAAGGAGCTACACAGTGTCCCGACTTCGTAAAGCTGGCGGAAAGCTACGGGGCCAAAGGCATCAGGGTAACGGATAAAAGCAAGGTCAGGGAAGCGATAGACACGGCCCTTAAAGAAGAAGGGACCGTTGTGGTGGATTTCGTCATCTCCAGGGAGGAGAACGTATTTCCGATGGTCCCGGCGGGTGAATCTATCGATAAGATGATACACGGATTGGCGTAATAGAGAAAAGGTTAAGATAGAGGTAAAGGTTAAGGTGGAGGTAAAGGTTGAGGTAGAGAAAAAGGGTGTCGGCGCGCCCATCTATGTATGGGCTTCTGCCTTTACCTTGTGAAGTTACAAAGAAAGTAGGAGTAAAAATGGGCAAGTTCGTTCTTTCTGCACTGGTAGAGAATAAATTCGGCGTCCTGGCAAGGGTCGCTGGTCTTTTCAGCGCAAGAGGGTTCAACATAGATTCCCTGGCGGTAGGAGAGACCGAGGATGTGACTGTATCGAGAATGACGATCGTGGTCGACGCGGACGAGCGTACTCTCGAACAGGTCAAGAAGCAGCTTAACAAGCTCATAGATGTCATAAGGGTCCAGGACCTGACGGGCGGACGTTATGTGGACAGGGAACTTATCATGATAAAGGTCAAGGCGGAGAATACGAATATCAGAGAAAAGATCGTGCAGATAGTGGATTCTACCGGGGCCGAGATCATAGACGTGGCAAAAAAGTCTGTCATCGTGGAAGAGACCGGGGACGAACACAAAATAAAGGCCCTGGTGGAACTGTTGCGGCCCTATGGCATAATAGAGATCGCCAGGACCGGCAAGATAGCGCTTCAATCTGAAACTAACGGGAAATGACGACATCTGCTTCGAGGGATCCCCGGGGCGGGGTACTCCAAGAGGAGACGATGTTCTTTTGACTGAAAGAAAAAAGAGGAGGAAAAGATGGTCAAGGTGTATCACGACAAGGATGCTGATCTTAAGTACATAAAAGGCCTCAAGGTGGCCATAATCGGGTACGGCATACAGGGCCGCGGTCAGGCGCTCTGCCTCAGGGACAGCGGGGTAAAGGTAGTCGTAAGCGAGCTCAAGGGAACCCCCAACTATAAACAGGCCCTCAAGGATCGTTTCAAGCCGGTCTCGGTAGAGGAAGCCGCAAAGCAGGCCGACATAGTCCAGATACTTACGCAGGACCATGTCCAGGCGAGCGTGTACAACCAGGCGATCAAGAAGAACCTGAAACCCGGTTCGGCGCTTTGCTTTTCACATGGATTCAATATCCATTTCAAACAGATAGTTCCTTCAAAGAACGTGGACGTGTTCATGGTGGCCCCGAAGGGACCCGGAGCGCTTGTGAGGGAGATGTACGAACAGGGTAAGGGCGTTCCCTGCCTCATTGCCGTTTACCAGAACGCCACCGGGAAGGCTAAACAGAAGGCGCTCGCGTACGCGAAAGCCATAGGCGGAGCTCGGGCCGGCATCATAGAGACCACGTTCAAGGAAGAGACGGAGACCGATCTCTTCGGGGAACAGGTCGTTCTTTGCGGCGGGACTTCAGAGCTTATCATAGCGGGATTTGAGACCCTGGTGAAGGCCGGGTACCAGCCCGAGATAGCATATTTCGAATGTCTTCACGAACTTAAGCTCATAACTGACCTCATTTACAAATACGGGATATACGGCATGAGGAAACGCGTTTCCGATACGGCCGAGTATGGGGATATTTCCAGAGGTCCCAGGATCATCACCAAAAAGACCCGTGAGGAGATGAAGAAGATACTGAAGGAAGTCCAGACCGGAAGGTTCGCGAAGGAATGGATAAATGAGAATAAGAAAGGCCGTCCGAAATATAACAAACTTACCAGGAAGCAGGAGAAGCACCAGATCGAGAAGGTCGGGCAGAAGCTCCGCGGTATGATGGCATGGATGGGATAAAACAGCCGTCAGTTACCGGTCGTCAGTCGTCAGTAAAAGAGGCGACTGACGGCCGGTAACTGATGTCTGACGACTAAAAAGGAATTACTATGGATAAGAACCGCATAATAATATTCGACACCACACTGAGAGATGGAGAGCAGACTCCCGGGGCGAGTTTGACGGTCAAGGAGAAGATCCAGATAGCTATACAGCTTGAGTCGCTCGGGGTGGATGTGATCGAGGCAGGTTTTCCCAGGTCAAGCCGGGGTGACCTTGAGGCCGTGCGGGCTGTTTCCAAACAGATAAAAAAACCGGTAATATGCGGTCTCGCGAGGGCTACAGAGGCCGATATAAACGCCGTCAGTGAGGCTCTGAAGTTCGCGGGAAAGCCGCGGGTCCATGTATTTCTGGCCACTTCCAGGATACACAGGACATACAAGCTTCACAAGGCCAAGGACGAGATACTGAGGCTTGCCGTTGAAAGTGTGAAGTACGCGCGTAAGCTTTTTGATGACGTTGAATTTTCTCCGGAAGACGCTTCAAGGACCGAACTCGACTTCCTTTCGAGAGTGGTCGAGGCCGTTATTAAAGCAGGGGCCAGGACCGTGAACATACCGGATACCGTAGGTTACGCGGTGCCTTCTGAGTTCGGGAGCGTTATCCGCCATCTGATGAACAATGTCCCCAACATCAATAAAGCCGTTATAAGTGTGCATTGCCATAACGACCTGGGATTGGGCGTGAGTAATTCGCTCGCAGCCGTTCAGAACGGGGCAAGACAGGTGGAATGCACTATAAACGGGCTTGGGGAGAGGGCAGGCAACGCTTCTCTCGAAGAGGTCGTAATGGCGATGAACGTTCGCAGGGATATGTTCAAGGGATTTTCGACGGATATAAAGACAAAGCATCTTTATAAAACAAGCCGGCTTGTAAGCCGGCTGACGGGGATCCCCATACAGCCTAATAAGGCGATAATCGGTGATAACGCGTTCAGCCATGAGTCAGGGATACATCAGGACGGGGTGCTGAAAAAGAGGGTAACATACGAGATCATAAGGCCTCAGGATGTGGGTTTTCAGGGGACAAAAATAGTTCTTGGAAAACTTTCAGGGAGACACGCTTTCTCCGACCGCCTGAAAGAGCTGGGTTATTCGATCTCGGACACCGAGCTGGAAAAAGCCTTCATAGGTTTCAAAGCGCTGGCCGACAAGAAAAAACACATTTTCGATGAGGATATCGCCACGATCGTCGAGGACGGCCTTTCAACGATACCGGAAGAATATGAGCTGGTGGAATTTAAGGTCACGAGCGGGAATAAGATCACTCCATCCGCTACTGTGACGCTTTCCAGGCAGGGAAAAACGCTTAAAGCCACCGCCAAAGGGGATGGCCCCGTAGACGCATGTTTCAGGACGATCGACAAGGCCATCGGACAGAAAGGGAAACTTATCGATTACAAGGTCTCCGCGGTTACGGCCGGAAAAGACGCGCTCGGCGAAGCGAATATTAAGGTCACTTTCGACAAGCACCACACGGTGCTCGGCAGGGGATCCAGCACCGATGTTATCGAGGCGAGTGTGCGCGCCTATGTTAATGCCGTCAACCGTCTCGTATTAAGAAGAAAGATATCCGAAAAGAAGCATAATTGACAAATAGTCCACGATCCACTGTCCGCGGCAGCTGTGAGGACGGTGGCGGGTGGACAGTTGTCGGTGGACAGGTATGGCTGAAAACACTTCAAACGCGGAACTCTACGGCCTTCTGGGCCGGAACATAGCCTATTCTCTCTCCCCGGCCATGCATAATGCCGCCTTCGAACACTTTGGGATACGGGCCGAATACCGGATATTCGATGTCACCCCCGAAAATTTGGGTGATTTCATAAAAGAAGAATTGTTATCAGGTAAGGTAGAAGGCCTGAATATTACCGTTCCATACAAGACCGACGTGATGGTTTTCCTTGAGAACTTTCCCGGCGCCAAGGTGTCGTTAACCCCTTTCCCAAGGATATCGGGAGCGATCAATACATTAAGAAGGACTGGAGATTCACTGGAACTCCACAACACCGACGGAGAAGGTTTTTACGCGTCGTTACGCGAAGATGCGGGCATGGACCCGTCGGGAAAGAACATATTTATTCTGGGGGCAGGCGGGGCAGGAAGGGTCATAGCGTTATACCTCGCCGGGCTTGGAGGCGATGCACCGCGCAGGATAGATGTCTTTGACATAGACAAAGAAAGACTTTTTTCTCTGAAGGATACGGTTGGACGTTACCGAGGTAGCGGGATACTCGATGTCCACGTCGAGACGCGGTCGGACCTTCTGGGGATAGGGAATGCCGACCTTGTAGTGAATGCGACGCCGATCGGGACCAGGGAGGGGGATACTGCTCCCATAGACGACGGTATAGTAGGAGAACTCAGAAAAAAGTGTGTAATATATGATCTTGTTTATGCCCGGGAGACGGAACTTGTTAAGACCGCTCGGTCGAAAGGCTTGAGGGCTTTTAACGGAGAAGGGATGTTGGCCAATCAGGGAGCTCTTGCTTTCTCTCTTTGGACAGGCAAACCTTTCGATGAAGTAAAACCAGTCATGCGCGCGGCTCTCATGCGGGAACTGAATCGGTAAGAATGACGACATAGCCGGCGCCCGGTTGCGTGACAGACGGATCGTTTTTTATTTTAAGAACTCGACTTTTAACTTGGAATAGCCCCCTATGATAGATTTTATGATATTCATCATCGGTCTGTGTGTCGGAAGTTTCCTGAACGTGTGTATCTACAGGATACCCACGGCAAAGTCGATCGTAAAACCCAGATCATTTTGTCCCATGTGTAAGGCCCCTATCCCCTGGTACGATAATATTCCCGTATTGAGCTATATTCTCTTAATGGGACGCTGCAGACGCTGCAGAATGCCAATATCGCCGAGATATGTAATGGTTGAGATCCTTTCGGCTTTACTCGCACTTGGTCTTTATGGAAAATTCGGGCTTACACCGGATTTTGGGGCCTATGCGCTCTTTGCCGCCGCGCTTGTAACCGTAACATTTATTGACCTGGAACATCGCGAGGTCCCTGATGTTATAAGCCTGTGGGGCATGGCCGCTGGAGTGGCGCTTTTTTCTGTTCTCCGGTTGGATGGAGGGACTTCATTTATCTCTTCGTTCGCGGTATCTATGGCGGGACTGCTGGCCGGAGGAGCGATGATGTTCATACTCGGGGTTGCCGGGGAGATGGTATTCCGCAAGGAGGCCTTAGGCGGAGGCGATGTTAAACTTATGGCGATGATAGGTTCATTTCTCGGATGGAAACTTGCCGTTATGACATTTTTTATGGCACCGATATTGGGCGCCGGTATCGCGCTTTTCATGAAATTGAAGTATAAGACCGAGGCTGTTCCTTATGCCCCATATCTCGCGGCCGGGGCGCTTATCAATCTTTTTTGGGGGAGCAGGATAATAGAGTTACTGTTCCCTCTGAGCTAAAACAAGGAGCTCGCGATGTTCAGATATATCACGGCTGGAGAATCACACGGCAAAGGCCTTGTGGTCATAGTGGACGGACTCCCGGCGGGACTGAGACTTGACGAAGCGGCGATAAACAGGGACCTTGCCCGCAGGCAGTCCGGCTACGGGCGCGGAGGAAGGATGCGCATCGAGACGGACAAGGCCGATATCATTTCGGGTGTCCGCAGGGGCAGGACCATAGGGAGTCCGGTGGCCATGGTCATATGGAACAGGGACTACAAGATCGACAGTCTTCCGGATGTGAAGAACCCAAGGCCCGGACATGCCGATCTCGCCGGAATAATGAAATACGGATTTTCCGAGGCGAGGGACGTCCTTGAAAGGGCAAGCGCCAGGGAGACAGCCGCCAGGACGGCGGCAGGGGCGGCAGCAAAACAGGTGCTGGGAGAGTTCGGTATAAGCATTTTCAGTCATGTAGTGATGCTTGGCGGTATCGAGTCCCTCGTCGGCGGGATGAAGTACGATCGCATAAGGCCGGCGGCCGAAAGATCGGATCTCAGGTGTGCCGACGCCGCCGCGGAAAAGAAAATGAAGAAAGTAATAGACGAAGCCTCTAAAACGGGGGATACTTTGGGCGGTGTGTTCGAGGTGGTGGCCGAGGGACTTCCCCCGGGACTTGGCAGTTATGTCCAGTGGGACAGGAGGCTGGACGGGGCTATAGCCCGGGCCATAATGTCGGTCCCGGCGGTGAAGAGCGTTTCGATCGGAGAAGGTATCACATGCGCCGCTAAGACGGGTTCCAAGGTGCATGATCCAATAAACTATGATACGCGGAAGAAAAAGTTCATCCGTTTAACCAATAATGCCGGAGGGTTGGAGGGAGGAGTTACCAACGGCGAGGCACTGGTAGTGAGGGGGTATATGAAACCGATAGCTACCCTTATGAACGCTCTTGATTCGGTCGAGATATCTTCCAAGCGCAGGATAAGAGCGGCTACCGAAAGAGCCGATGTAACGGCTGTCCCAGCTTGCGGCGTCGTTGGAGAGGCCGTAATGGCGCTTGAACTGACCGCGGCCATGACCGACAAATTCGGCGGTGATTCCATCGCCGAGATGACCAGGAACTATAAAGCGTATCTTAAAGCTATCAGGGAAGTCTAAAAATCATTCCCTGACCACTCACGACTGACGACTTTATGAAGAACATCATCCTGATAGGTTTCATGGGGACCGGGAAGACCGCCGTGGCCAAGGCCATCGCGAAGTCCCTGGCGATGAAGTATGTAAGCACCGACGAGCTGATCGAAAAGAAGGAAGGGCGTACCATCGCCGAAATATTCAGTTCGAGCGGAGAGGCCTATTTCAGAATGATAGAGAAAAAGGTCGTAGAAGAAATAAGCCGCGTTCCCGGGCAGGTGGTCGATACCGGAGGAGGGGTGGTTCTGGACCATGATAACATTGAGAACCTCAAAAAGGGAGGTACGGTCATATGTCTGTGGGCGAGCCCGGAAACCGTATATCGGAGGACTGCCTCATGCAGGCATCGGCCTCTTCTTAATGTTGAGGACCCCATGCGCAGGATCAGGGAACTTTTAGAATACAGAACACCGTTCTATCACAAGGCGGATCATCATATACATACGGACGCGGACTCCATAGAATCTGTAGCCAGAAAGGCGGAAGAGATAGCGAATGGAAAGAAAAGCGACAGCCGGGAAACGAAATAAAAACTCTAAAAAACTTTCGGGGCTTTTTTTTGATAAGCTGATCCAGTATGCCCTGGAGCCTGTAATGGTCACCGACTCGAAAGGTGAGCTTGTGTACGCCAATAAAGAGTTCGTGAGTTTTTACGCGCTTTCCCCGGATGAAGCGCACGGTAAAAAATGGGATGATATCATGATCCCGCGAGAGAACCGCGATGACGCCGGAAATGTGTTCAAGTGCGTTAAAAACAGAAGATCCCTCTGTTTCTTTGACACTCCGGCCCCCGGATGGAACAGGACATGTAAACATATCAGCTGGGTAGCGATCCCATTCAAGAAAGAAAGCACCCCGTTCTATCTCTTCGTCGGAGGGGAAAAGCCCCTGAACTCAAAGCCGTTAATGGAGGTAAGGGACGCCGTCGGAGACGCCGAGGCGAATACCCACAGAGACCTAGTTGATATGCTTGTTGAGGCTTCATGGAATTCCGAGCCGGAAACCGCAAAGCATTCTGCCAGGGTAATGGAACTCTCGGTAGCGCTCGCCAGAAAGATAGGCATGAGCAAAAAACGTGTCGAGAGGCTTAAAATAGCGTCACTTTTGCACGATCTCGGAAAACTGGGAGTAGACGAGAAGATCCTTTTCAAGAAAGGAAGACTGGATAAGACCGAGTTCGAAGAGATAAGGAAACACCCGGAATGGGGAGCGGAAGCCGCGGGACATCTTTATTTCCTGAGGGACATAATACCGATCATGGCCGACCATCATGAGAACTATGACGGGAGCGGGTATCCCCGCGGAAAGAAAGGAAGCAGGATACCTCTTGAGGCCAGAGTATTAAGCGTGGCGGATATATACGAGGCACTTACGGCCGATAGACCTTATCGTAAAGGATTTTCATCCGAAGAAGCGATAAAGATAATGGAAGACGAAAAAGGCCGGAAACTTGACCCAAAGATCACCGAGGTCTTCTTTAAAATGATAAAAAAGAAGAATGGGAAGTGGGGATGGAAAAAGATCTAGAGCTTTTGAGAAAGGACCTTATAGCTCTTTCTCTGGTGCCGGGGATAGGGCCTAAAGGAATGAGAGGTCTTCTTGACAGGGCGGGGAGCCTCGATGGACTCTTGGGCATGACCGACAGTGAAATAAGGTCTATTACGGGAAAACTGGCCGATCCCGGCCTCATCAGACAGGCAAAATCCTCACCGGCTGTCCTGGAAGAGGAAGCTTTTCTTGAAAAGAACGGCATAACCGCCTTGACGGAGCCGGATGACAGATACCCGGCCCTGCTTAAGGAGATACACGACCCGCCTCCTGTGCTCTTCGTAAAAGGAGAGTTCTTCCCTGATGATGTTCTATCGATAGCTATAGTGGGTTCACGCAGGTGCTCCGTGTATGGTCTGCGCATGGCCGAGAAGCTCGCCTATGATCTGGCGTCAAGAGGCGTAACGGTAATAAGCGGGATGGCAAGAGGTATTGATTCAGCGGCGCATGCCGGAGCCATCAAAGCCGGAGGGAGGACGATAGCGGTCCTGGGCAGCGGTCTTGGGAATATCTATCCGCCGGAGTCGAACCGGCTGGCCTCAAAGATCGCGGAAAATGGAGCGGTCGTTACGGAGTTCCCGTCGTTAACGCCTCCCATGCGGTCTAATTTTCCGAGGCGAAACCGCGTGATCAGCGGGCTCTCAGCCGCCGTAGTGGTGGTAGAGGCCAACGACAGGAGCGGGGCTCTTATAACAGCCGATCTCGCGCTTGATCAGGGCCGTGATGTTTATGCCGTTCCCGGTCAGGCGGACTCGGCATCCAGCCGCGGGACGAACAGACTTTTAAAGAGCGGGGCCGGACTTGTAACGTCGGCCGATGACATACTGGAGGCTCTGGGAGAAAGGGTGAAGACCGCCCGGGAGGGAGGATCATATGGGACAAAAAAAAGGACCCCCGAGACCCCGGAAGAAGGAAAGGCCTTTCTTGCGTTCGAGGGAGAGGAAAGGGTACATATTGATGTTATAAGCGAAAAGTCGGGATTGGGGCTCAAGACCGCCGAAACGCTTGTAAGGATGCAATTAAAAGGGCTCGTCAAAGCCGTTCCCGGCGGTTTTTACACAATAACATAGAGGATCGGCGGAGCCAAAGACTGAAAGGTCCCTGATGGTCACTAAAAAAACAAAAAGTTCGAGAAAAAAAGCGGAGCGGACGAAAAGCCTGGTTATCGTGGAGTCGCCTGCCAAATCCAAGACCATTAATAAGATCCTGGGCAATGACTTCAAGGTGATGGCCAGCATGGGGCACATCATGGACCTGCCCGCCGACCGGATGGGGATAGATTTTGAGAACGGGTTCAAACCTGAGTACCAGATAATGAAAGGCCGTAAGAAGTATCTCAGCGATCTGAAAAAGGAAGCGAAGACATCAAAGGCTATCTATCTGGCCGCTGATCCTGACCGTGAGGGGGAAGCCATATGCTGGCATCTTCAGAACTATTTCAGTGACGCCGGGGCCGAGATATTCAGGGTGAGTTTTGAGGAGATAACTGAAAAAGCCGTAAAAGAGGCCTTTACGCACCCGGGGGAGCTGGACATGAACAAGGTCAATGCCCAACAGGCCAGAAGGGTGCTTGACCGTATAGTAGGGTATTCCCTGAGCCCTTTGCTTTGGGGGAAGATAACCAGAGGGCTCAGCGCCGGGCGTGTACAGTCAGTGGCGGTGAGGCTTATAGCCGAACGTGAAGAGGCGATAAGGAACTTTACACCGGTAGAATACTGGAATATAGACGCTATCCTGAAAAAGAAAGAGGGAGAAGAACGAGAGGTGCCTTTTACAGCGAGACTTATCAAGCACAAGGGAGAGAAATTCACCATCCCGGACAGAGATTCGTCTTCCGGGATACTGGAAACGCTCAAGAACGAGGCTTACGTCGTTGCCGATGTGAGCCGCAAGGAAAAGAAAAGCTATCCCCGATCGCCGTATACTACCTCTGTCCTGCAGCAGGACGCCTTCAATAAACTGAACTTTTCATCGACCAAGACCATGAAGATAGCTCAGGGTCTTTACGAGGGGGTGGAACTTGGAGAGGAAGGAAGCGTAGGTCTTATTACATACATGCGTACGGATTCAGTGAGAATATCCGATGATGCCGTGAAAGAATTGAGGGAGCATATCCTTTCAAGTTACGGGGATAAGTATTGTCCTGCCCAACCCATCAAGTACAGATCGAAAAAGAGGGCGCAGGAAGCGCATGAGGCCATACGCCCCACTCTTCCTCTAAGGCCCCCTCAATCGGTCTTGAAGTACCTGAACCAGGACGAGTTCAAACTTTATACCCTAATTTGGAAACGTTTTGTGTCAAGCCAGATGGAAAGTGCAGTCTATTCGGTGCTCGCGGTCAACATAAACGCGGGAGAATATACTTTCAGGGCCGGCGGCGCGCAGCTCATATTTGACGGTTTCCTTAAAGTATACGGTGACGACAGAGAGAACGAAGAGGGGGTAGCAAGACTTCCCCATATGGATGCGGGGGAGGGGCTTGACCTTATTGAACTGAAGCCCGAACAGCATTTTACAAAACCCCCGGCGCGTTTTACGGAGGCTTCTCTCGTAAAAGCCCTCGAGGAGGACGGCATAGGCAGACCTTCTACCTACGCGCCCATTATCAGGACCATAATACAGCGGAATTATGTTAAACGCATGGGTAAGGCCCTTCAACCCACCGAATTGGGTGAACTGGTGAACAACCTTCTGGTAGATAATTTTTCGGACATTGTCAACGTGGAATTCACGGCTAAAATGGAAGGGGAGCTTGACGCTGTCGAGGAAGGCGACACGAAGTGGGCGGAGGTCATCAAAGAGTTCTATTCCCCTTTCATCAAGAGGCTTGAAGATGCCCAGATAAAAATGAAAAGCGTGAAAAAGCAGGCGGTAGCAACCGACCAGGTATGTGAAATGTGCGGTAAGCCAATGGTCATAAAATGGGGCAGGCGCGGCCGGTTCCTGAGCTGTTCCGGATTCCCAGCCTGCAGGAACGCAAAATCCATTACCACCGGAGTAAAATGTCCTGTAGAAGGATGCGAAGGTGAACTTGTCGAGAGAAAATCCTCACGCGGCTCATTTTATGGCTGCACTAAATATCCCAAATGCACATATACTTCGAGGAAACTTCCACGCGAGGGGCAGGAAGGGGAGGGTGAAGCCGAGGACGCTAGCGGCCCGGAGGAGGTCGAATAGCATATGCTTAAAGAGATCGGGAGGTTCGCGAGTTATCTTTCGGTCGAGAAGAACTTTTCACCGCATACGCTGCGCGGGTACCAGACCGACCTGAAAGAATTAGCCTTACTTCTCGGAGAAAAGGAAGTAAAGGACGTTACCCACATCGACATAAGGAGATTTCTCGCAGATCTGAAACGGCGGAATAACTCCAAGCGGACAGTGGTAAGGAAGCTCGCGGCCATAAGGTCTTTTTTTAAATATCTTGTAAGAGAGAAGGCAATTAATATAAGTCCGGCCGACAGCGTGTTCACCCCCAAACTCGACAGGAAACTTCCGGAATTCCTCGATCCTGAAAAGACGCTCCGTCTTATAACCGCTCCTTCGCTGCAGGAAAGGTCGGGGGCAAGGGACAGGGCGATCCTGGAAATACTTTATTCGACGGGGATGCGCGTCAGCGAGGTCGCAGGCCTGAACCGATCAGATGTGGATCTCATCTCCGGATCGGTAAAGGTCAGGGGAAAAGGGAAGAAGGAAAGGCTGGCTATGCTGGGAAGGGAATCCCAGAAAAGTTTGAGGGAATACCTGAGAGTGAGACGTTCAGAGGGAGGGCTGGATAAGCCGGCGGTCTTCCTCAACAACAAAGGCACGCGGCTGACGGACCGCAGCATCCGCAGGATAGTCGATAAATACGTGCTTAAGGCCAGTATCGGCCAAAAAATATCCCCGCACTCTATAAGACATTCGTTCGCAACGCACCTTTTGAATAACGGAGCGGACCTGAGGAGTGTGCAGGAGCTTTTAGGGCATAAGAACCTCTCAACGACCCAGATATATACTCATTTGGGTTCACAGAGGATAAAGGATATGTATGACAAGGCGCATCCAAGGGCTTGATGCGTTTTTCGTTGTTCGTTCTTGGGGGTAAATGAGGATACTATACGATATATTCTTTCTGATTTTCAGCCTGGCTTATCTGCCGGTGCTGATCTTCAAGCGAAAGGCCCATAAGGATTTCGCCGAGAGGTTCGGCATGCTCCCGGATAATATCACCGGATTGGACAGGCCGGTATGGATACATGGAGTAAGCGTGGGAGAAGCCGCTGTCGCGGTGAAGATCTCAGCGGAAATAAAGAAAAGATATCCCGGTATACCGGTGGTGATCTCCACGACGACCCGTACGGGCAACGATATGGCCGTAAAGAACGGATCCGGGGCCGTGGATGGGTTCTTTTATTTTCCTCTGGACCTTTCCGGAGTAGTGCACAGGGTGGTGAAGACGCTTTCGCCGAGGCTATTCATGGTGGTGGAGACTGAACTCTGGCCCAACCTTCTTGAAGAACTTAAGTCGGCCGGGGTGCCGGCGGTGCTGGCTAACGGAAGGATATCGGACAGGTCTTTTTCGAATTACAAAAAAGTGAAGTTCATCGCCGAACGCATGCTTGATAACTTTGCTCTTCTTTGCGCGCAGACCAGACAAGACGCCTCAAGACTTGTTGCTCTCGGCGCGTCAGCGGACAGGGTCAAGATAACCGGGAATATGAAGTTTGATGGAGCCATTTCCGACGTTCCGGCGGGCCCGCTATGGCCGTCCGTCCCGGGGAAAACGGAGAAAGAAGAGATCCTGGTGGCGGGGAGTACGCATTTCCCCGAAGAGAATTCGGTCATTGATGCCTATGTCAAACTCAGGAAAAAAAGACCGGGTCTCAAGCTGGTGCTGGCTCCAAGACATATTGAACGGACGGAGGCCATAGGTGTTTATCTATCGGCGAGAGGTCTTGAGTATGAGAGACTTTCAGACCTGATCGAAAAGAGCGGCTCTTTTGGTGACGTTGTTATCGTGGACAGGATCGGATATCTAAAAGGTATCTACGCGCTGGCTACAGTGGTGTTTATTGGGGGCAGTTTGGCTAAAAAGGGCGGACAGAACCCTATAGAGCCTGCTTCATATGCCAAGCCGGTGATATTCGGCCCAAATATGTGGAACTTCAGGCAGGTGGCGGCCCTGTTCATTGAAAGCGGCGCGGCCATGACCATAAGAGAAGCTTCGGAGCTTGACACGGCCGTGCTGAAGATACTCGAAGACGACGGGCTCCGTAAGAGCATGGGCAAAGCCGCTCTCAATGTCGTTATGGAAAATGCCGGCGCAGTGGTCCGCACGGTGGATGAAGCGGAGAAGTATCTTGTTCAGGGCCATTTCAACGAAGGTCTTAAAAAGGGTTAACAATTAAGGCGTATACGCCGGAGTGACGGATGGGTATCAAAGCATACATTCTTTCGGTAATGAACGATGAACGCAGCGGTCCGATAGAGTCGGTATTAAGGATAGCGCTGTCTTTTGCGTCACTTTTCTACAAGGCGGCGATAAGGTCGATCGACGCGGCTTATACCAGCGGAAGAAGGCGTGTGTTCAAAGTCCCTGTACCGGTGGTAAGTATCGGGAATTTGACCCTTGGAGGGACCGGGAAGACCCCCCTGACGGTGTTCGTAGCTGAACACTATTCGGCGGCTGGACATAAACCTGCGATCCTTACAAGGGGATACGGAAAGGATGAGGACCGGATGCTGAGGGAGGATCTGGTGGATATACCTGTTTATTCTGGCCGGGACAGAAGGATAAGCGCGCTTACCGCGGCATCGGAAGGGTGTGACGTCATCATCATGGATGACGGGTTCCAACATAGAACCCTTGAAAGGGACCTGGACATTGTTCTTATGACCCCCGAGACCCTTGCCGGAAAGGATAAACTTTTTCCAAGAGGAACGATGCGGGAGGGATACGAAGCCCTTTCCAGGGCAGACGCGGTGATAGTGACAAAAGCAGACAGGATGACGGAAGAACGCAAAGCCGCGGCCGCGCTGGAAGCCGCGAAGATCGTTCCGGGAAGGCCTGTCGCGTTCGCGGAGCACAAACCCGTTTTTCTTACAGACATAACCGGAACCACATATCCGCTGGAGAACATCAGCGGGATGAAAACGCTCCTTGTGAGCGGTATAGCGGACCCGGGATATTTTGCTCTTTCGTCCCGGAAACTGGGAGCTTTGATCGTCGGCAGGATGGAATTTCCCGACCACCACGCGTACAGCGGGCGAGACGCGGAACGTATAGAAAAAGAGGCTGCTCTCAGGGAGGCTGATGTGATCCTTACCACAGCCAAGGATTTCATTAAACTGCGCCGGCTCGATCTTTCGGCGTTCGAAGAAAAAATATTCGTACTCAGGGTGAGAGCTGAAATATCCGAAGGAAAGGAGACCTTAATTGCTCGACTCGATAGCGTATTATCTGGTAAAAGGCCTGAATAAGCTGCTGCATGTACTGCCCATGGGGGCCGCTTTGGCTCTGGGACGTTTTGGCGGGCATGTAGTTTATCTTCTTAGCGGTAAAAGAAAGCGCATTACATACGCTAATCTTAAGGCCGCGTTCTTTGCCGAAAAGTCGCCGCGAGAACTTGCGATGATCACGAAAAACGTGTATCTCAACGTGGGCCAGGTTTTCGGGGAGCTGCTGGCACTCACGAAGACGGACAAAGAATATTATGACAAGTACATAAAAGTGCATAATTTCGACCGGATCCTCGAGGCTTCCAAGAATCCCAACGGAATGATCCTCGTTTCGGCGCATTTCGGGAACTGGGAGCTTGTATCCGCTAAAGCCTTCACCGTCGGGATCCCCTTGCATCTTCTGGCCAGGGACCAGAAGATGGCCAAACTTAACGAACTTCTTAACCAGCTCAGGGAGTCCAAGGGGAGCAAAGTCGTACGAAAGGGCATGGATGTAAAGAAAGTGTTCAGGATCCTTCGTTCAGGCGGAAGTCTCGGACTTTTGGGCGACCAGAACGCCGGGGTCAACGGGGTACTTGTGGACTTTTTCGGCAGACCGGCCTCGGCGGCCGTTGGGCCTTACCGGTTCGGCCAGAAGAGCGGAGCATGGGTCGTTCCGGCATTTGTTTACAGGACCAAAGGACAATATCATGAAGTCGTGATAGAAGAGCCCATGAAGATCGAGCAAGGCATGGATATCGAGCCTTTCATCAAAAAGTATAACGAATGTCTTGAAAAACAAATACGCATTAACCCGGGACAGTGGTTCTGGATGCATAAGAGGTGGAAAGCGACCACCATGAAAAAGATACTTGTTCTTGATGACGGGAAAAAAGGACATCTTAAGCAGTCTCTTTCCGTTGTGAGGGAGATCAGACGATATCGCAGGGACAAGGGGCTTGATGACAGCCAGACCCCTGTGGAGATAGTTAAGGTCATTTTCAAAGGGCGTTTTCACAGGACCTTGCTCGCGGCAGTAAGTCCCTTTATAGCGAAGTATTCCCAGGGATCCCTCTCATGGCTTAAATGGGCCCTGGATGCTGAAAGTTATAAGAGGCTCGAGTCGCTTTACGCTGACATAATCGTGAGCGCCGGGTCGGCGCTTGCCGGGGTTAATCTTATAATGAAATGCGAGAACAATGCCCGGTCGGTCGCTGTGCTTGACCCGGGACCGATGAAGAGGAAGAAGTTCGATATCGTGGTCGTACCGGCCCATGACGCATTAAAGTTCAAGCCAGCGGATAATACGGTGGTCACTGAACTGGCCCCGAACCTTATAGATCCCGAGGCATTGGCCATATTCTCGGGAGAAGCGCTTTTATCCAAAAAAGGACCGTGTGTCGGGCTTTTACTTGGAGGGGAGAACAGTTTTTTCACATTGGGGAAAGACCGGGCCCGTCAGGCCGCTCTTGAGGCGGCGAAAGCCGCCGAAGCGCTGAAAGGATGTTTCCGGGTGACCACATCCCGGCGGACTTTGGACGAAGCGGACGCCGGTGTAGCAGAAGCTGTTTCGTCCCATCCGCGCTCTTTGGGGGTCGTTATCGGGAAAAATGACGCGGATCCCCATACGGTGGAGAAGATACTGACCGCAAGCGATGTTGTTATTGTTTCAGGGGAAAGCATATCCATGGTATCCGAAGCGGTCTCTTCCGGTAAACCGGTCCTTGTTTTTATGCCTGAGAAACGAGTCAAAGGTATCACAAAATATGATGGTTTCGTCGATTCACTGGCCAAAAAAGGTTTTCTAAAGAAGGTGGAAACGCATAGGATAGCTGAAGAAGCAGTTCGTGTCATAGGCGATAAGGTCTCTTTCGCTGTTCCCGATGACGCAAAGTGCATACGCGAGAAATTGTATAGGCTGTTCTGAATCCTGTTTAAAAACAATGAATGTACTCCAATTGCTTCCCTCCCTTAACGTTGGAGGGGTTGAAAAAAGCACTATAGAGATGACCCGTTATCTTGAGGCTAACGGTCACAAGTCCATCGTTGTATCCAAGGGGGGGAAGCTTGTCCGGGACCTTACGGCATGCGGCGCGCGCCATTATGAGCTTCCCATAGGCAGGAAGGATCCATCCGCGATATATTCCTGCTATAAGAAGCTCAAGATCATCATCGAAAATGAAAAGATAGACGTGGTGCACGCCAGGAGCCGTGTTCCCGCGATAGCCGGATATTTTGCCGCCAGGAGCACCGGACGCACTTTTATCACTACGGCCCACGGACACTATAAGGCCCACCTAATAAGCTACGTTATGGGATGGGGGAAGATCGTTATAGTTGCCAGCGAGATGATGGCCAGACATATGAAGGACACTTTCGGTGTGCCTCCGGGAAAACTTGCCATTGTTCCCCGGGGGGTGGACCTCGAAAAGTTTTCGTATATCCCCCGCTCCGACAGGTCAGGTAAACCTCTCCGCATAGGGATGATATGCCGTTATACGCCTCTTAAAGGACATCTGGATTTTCTCAAGGCCCTCTCATATGTCTATCGTAAGATCCCCAACATAGAGGCTGTTATGATGGGTGACCTGGCGAGTGCCAATCCTGAATATATCAAGAAGCTTGAAATGACGATAAACCGCCTTCAGCTGGATAAAATCGTGAAGATATCCGACAGCGACAGGGATACGGCGGATGTGCTCGGAGGTCTTGATATCTTCGTATCGGCGAACAGTCAGCAGGAAGCGTTCGGCCGCACGGTCATAGAAGCCCAGGCGAGGGGAGTACCGGTGGTGGCGACAAGAGTAGGTGGAGTGGCCGAGAACATAGAAGATGGGGTCACGGGACTCCTTTCTGACCCCGAGGACGCTCAGGACATAGCCGAAAAGATGCTCCGGATAGCGAGGGACAGGGAACTCGCCTTCAGGATATCAACAGACGCGCGCAAGAAAGTCGAAGAGAGGTTTTCGCTGAATAAGGTCTTGGAGATGGAACTTAACGTGTACCGAGAGGCCATTGCTTCGAAAAGCATTCTCGTGTTCAAGATAAGTTCTCTAGGAGACATTATTTTAAGCGTGCCTTCCCTGCGCGCGCTAAAGGAGAAATATCCGGATCACAAGCTCAAGCTTCTTGTGGATGTTAAGTTCAGGGGCGTTCTGGCAGGATGTCCATACATTGATGAGATCATTTCATGCGACCTGAACGGGAGGGACAGGGGGCGTGGTTTTCTGCGATTGGCCGGGCGCCTGCGTTCCGAGGACTTTGACATCTCTGTGGACCTCCAGAATAATAAAAAAAGCCATCTCCTGGCTTTTCTGGGGTTCATCCCGGATAAATACGGATTTGCTAATGGAAAGTGGAGCGCACTTATTAACAGGAAAGCGCTTCCCCCTAAGAAAGCTATAGATCCGATCTCGCACCAGCATTGTGTGCTGAAGCTCGCGGGGATAAACAGGATGGAAAAACGGCTCGAATTATGGCCTTCGGAAGAAGGGTTGGCCTGGGTTGACAGGTTTTTTAAGGATAATTGGCTCCAGCCCGGACAGAAGACGGTAGCGTTCTCTTTGGCGGCAAGTGCCAGATGGAAAAGCAAGAACTGGGGTATCCAGCCCATGCTGGAATTAGCTGATCTCCTGGCGAGGAGGAAAGGCATCAGGGTCGTGCTTATAGGCGCCTCCGGGGAAGATCGTCTTGCCTTGGATTTCATGAGGATGTCTACTGCTAAACCCATGAACGCTGTGGGAAGGACGGCCCTCCCCGAACTTATCGGGCTTATAAAAAAATGTGATGCCCTTGTTACCGGGGACAGCGCACCTATGCATATTGCCTCCGCAGTGGGAACGCCGTTCGTGGGGTTATTCGGTCCTACGGACCCGGCCAGACATGTCGTCCCTTCGGACCTTTCCCGCATATTCGCTAAAAAGGCCAGGTGCTCCCCGTGCTATCGTCCGGTATGTTCCAAGCACATGCGGTGTATGGTGAACATCCGGCCAAAGGACGTCTTTGAGGCGCTTATCGAATTGATTGAACTGAAAAATGGGGCAAGCGCCAGGGGACGGGGCTCCGCCGAAGCTCATTAACTTATGAGCTTGTTCTTGGCCGAAGTTCCAGAATAGCGTCAAAGTGTCATCGGCCTTTCGGGCCTGCTGTCAAAGCAGAGGAAAACAAGGGAAGAAAGTAAAGACCGCCGTTAATATGCGGGATCTGACGACTGACGATCCGCGAACATGTTATGAAAATACTATTGCTTACAAGCCATTTGGACATGGGGGGGATATCGATGTATATCGTTAACCTTTCCAGGTACCTTAAAAAACTCGGACATGAGGTAGTTGTCGTTTCCGGGGGCGGGAGTCTTGAGGAGAAGCTCGCCAGCAACGGCATAAATTCGGTTGTGATGGATATCAGGACAAAATTTGAATTTGGCCTTAAGACCTGGAAAGCGCTCTTACCGCTAAAAAAACTTATTGAGGCCGAAGGGATAGATATCGTCCACTCCCAAACACGCGTGACGAATGTAATAGGGTCGCTCCTTGATCTCTTTACGGGCGTTCCTCACGTCGCTACCTGCCACGGATCTTTCAAACATAAGAGACTTTCGCGGCGGGTCTTTCCCTGCTGGGGCAGGCGGACAGTCGCCATAAGTTCGAGCGTGGCGGAACATTTGACAAAGGACCTCGGAGTGGCAGCGGGAAATGTCCATAGGATATACAACGGGATAGAAACGGATAAATACTCCAGTAAAACCCCCGGGTTGAGTGCCAGGGACCTAAGGAACGATATCGGGTTGGATGACAGACGGCCCGTTATAGGAACGGTAGGCAGGATATCTCCGGTCAAGGGGCATCGATATCTTATTGACGCGTTCGATATCCTTATAAAAAAAGGTGTGGACGCTCAACTGCTCATCGTCGGAAATGGACCGGATGAGGGCACTTTGAAAAAACTGGCCGCGAGGCTTCCCGCGGCCGACCGGATATTCATCGATCCCGGCAAAGCGGCAATAGTGGACTACCTTTCCATTTTTGATGTTTACTGTATGCCTTCCGTTGACGAGGGGTTCGGCCTTTCGCTCGTCGAGGCAATGGCGGCGGGGAGGCCTTGTGTGGCCAGCGACATAGGAGGACTATCCGAGATAATAACGGACGGAATCGATGGCCTTTTGGTGCCTGCCTGCGACCCGGGAGCGCTGGCAAAAGCGGTAAAAAGGCTGCTTGAAGACCCGGTTTTAAGGGAGAGGATAGCTTCCGCAGGAAGGGAAAGGGCTTTAAAGGATTTTAATATAGAAAAATGTGTGTCCGGGACAGTGGAAGTATATGAAAAGGCGGTCTCGGAAGCTTATTTGAGACAAAGATCCCGGCGTAAGGGTTAGGTGCATAATAGGCCCGGGACGGGGACGAAGACGTGACCGAAAAACAACCTGAAAAGATACTCATATTCGAGCTTAACTGGCTGGGAGATATACTCTTCTCATTCCCGCTCCTAAAGGCTTTGAGGTGGTCATTCCCGGAGGCCTATATTTCCTGCGCTGTCGTGCCGCGTTACGCGGACCTCCTTGCGAATAACCCGTGGATAAGCGATATACATATCCTTTCGGACGACAATGGGCTTTGCAGTATCGGTGAAAAAATGGCTTTTACCAGGCTTATAGCCGGGGAGAAGTACGATACCTGTATTCTCCTTAAACCATCGTCCTCTAAGGCTTCTATAGCCGCGCTTGCCGGCATCCCGAGAAGGATAGGATTTTCCGGTAAAAGGTCTAACCTGACCACCGAAGTCGAGCCACCTTCGGGGATAGTACATAGAGCCGACCAGTTACTGGCGCTTGGAGGCGCACTGGGGATACATTTTGCCGATGGTACATACGAATACTTCGTCAATGAGGAATATGAGGAGAAGGCCTCGGCGCTTCTTCACAGGATGGCAAGAGGAGGAGGAAGACTGGTAGTGTTCAATACCGGGGGGAATTGGGGGCCGAAAAGATGGCCACCCGAATATTTTATACGCCTTGCCGGAATGCTTCTCGAAAGGTTCAGCGACATAGAGATCGTTCTTCCGGGCGCCGCAAAGGATCTCAAGACCGCTCAAAGCATAATTGCAGAGACCGGGCAGATGCGTTGTTACACAGTGGCCGGGAGGACCGATCTGGGGGAACTCGCGGCACTGTTCAAACTGTCGAGCCTTGTTGTAAGCGCTGATTCAGGGCCGATGCATTTGGCTTCCGCTGTGGGAACCCCCCTTGTGGCTCTTTTCGGACCGACATCGCATGCGCTTACCGGGCCCAGAGGCCGCAATGTAGCGTCGATCATACAAAGTGATATAAAGTGCCCAATACCGTGTTATGAAAAGGAGTGTTCTCTCGGCCACGAATGCATGAGGTCGATAACCCCGGAGCGTGTGTTCGCTGAAGCGGAGAGGATGCTCGCGCAGTAGCAGCATGAAGGATACAAGATGCAAGATACAGGATGCAAGATGCAGGATGCAAGATGCAGGATGGCCTCGTCCGGAGGCCTCGGCACTCCCTCGCACATTGCGTGCTCGGTCGCAGGATGCAGGATACAAGATGCAAGTCCCTGACGGCTGGCCACTAACGACTAAAGACTAACATGATCATAAACAAAACGAACATACATAAGATACTTCTTATCACTCTCAGCAATCTTGGGGACATAATACTTACTACCCCTGTTCTTGAAAAGCTGTATGACGAATTTCCGGGCGCGGAGATAACTGTAATTACCGGACCGGCGGGTATGGATATATTCACACAGCACCCGGCGGTAAAGGATGTCAGGACCCATATTAAAAAGGCTTCGATCACTGCCCGGGTCCGGCAGGCCATGGAGATACGCCGGGAAAAATTCGACATTGTAGTAGATCTCAAGAATTCACTCATTCCTTATTTTTCCGGGGCCAAAATATCAAGTAGGATGTCCTTTGGACACTGGGGAGCGGTTCGACATAAAAGAGATGAACATCTGGAAAAATTATCAACTTTAATGGAAAGACCGTTCCGTAACTCCAGGTTCTTTATGCCTTCCGGAGCGGAGGACCGGAAGTTCGTCTCGGCGGTACTTGGGGAAGAATGGGTCAGGTGTGTTTTGCTTAACCCCGGAGCGAAGAGCCATCTCAAACGATGGGACGCTAAAAAATTCGCCAGACTTGCCGATATGATCGTTGGAGAACTTGCCTGCAGGGTGCTGATCGTGGGAACAGACTCTGACCGTTCGGTCGTCGATGAAGTGAAAGGACAGATGACGACCTCCTTTATTGACCTTTGCGGCAGAACGACCATTGGAGCTCTCGCTGAGCTCATGAGACGTTCTGACCTTGTGGTCACGAACGACAGCGCTCCCCTTCATGTGGCAAGCGCCGTTAATACGCCCACGGTGGCCATATTCGGTCCTACGGACGAGCGTCGATATGGCCCTTTGTCCGTGAAGTCAAGGGTTGTAAAGCCGTCCGTACCATGCCGGCCGTGCGGCAGAGCGCTCTGCTCGACCGGGCCGGACGAAGGGTGCATATCACAGATCTCAGTTAATGAGGTATTCCGTGCGGCTAAAGAGCTTTTGGGATCTAATGTGTGATCGGCGACATGTGCGCCGCATCCGGCGATCGCACTCCTCCTATAAGGCTAAGTTTGAGATCAAGGTTAATACCACTCAACCTCACCCTTAACCTTAACCTTTTGCTCCGGACACAGGGGACGGGGGCTTTAATGGGTAAAATAACTATCAAGCAGGGTGATATAACAAAAGAGGCCGTTGACGTTATTATTAACGCCGCCAACACCCGCCTTGCCGGCGGAGGAGGCGTGGACGGCGCGATACATCGGGCCGCTGGGCCCTCTGTTATGGAGGAATGTCGCGTGATAGGCCGTTGTCCGACCGGACAGGCTGTTATGACCGGTGCCGGAAGGCTCACCGCTAAAAAGATCATTCACACTCCCGGACCGGTATGGAAAGGCGGCGAAAGAGGCGAGGCGGATCTCCTCAGGGATTGTTACGTTAATTCTTTTGCCCTTGCCCATAAGGCAGGTCTTAAAACGATAGCTTTTCCTGCTATCAGTACGGGTGTCTACGGATATCCGGTGAAGGAAGCCGCGATCATAGCCATAGATGAAGGGATAAGACATCTTCCCTGGTTCGAAGAGATAGTTTATGTGTGTTTTTCGGAGAGAGATCTTGAAGTATACAAGAAAACGTATGAGGGGTGTCGTTCATAGTCTCACAAAGGGCAGTAAGCTTTTCTTGCCCCGGCCTCCGGGGTAGGGTATAATATTACACACTGACAGGGAAATGTCTGTAGGCCGTAAGATCTTTAGGAGGATATATATGAAGAGATCGTTTGTTGTTGTTCTCGTGGCAGTAGCAGCCTTTGGCCATGTTGCCTGGGCAAGTGTGGGGGAGGAAGCGGTTTCTACGGACGCGCCAATGGTGGCATCCGAGAACACAACTGACACGATCGGCACGGACGCGCCCACGCTTGATTATGACTCTGACAGCGGGGATTAATATCGCACACGGGGATATACCCGGTTTTTCATTTGCTCTTTTTGATGGATTTCTTTATTGGGAAAGGGTATAATGTGGCTCGTCAGGATCTTGAACCGCTTTCTTTCAGATCTTCGTGAGCTGTAATTTAACCCCGCCCGGGAGTTAATCCTTATAACGTTCATGAACCTTTGATAGACGCAGAAAGGTCTGTGTTTTTCCTTCTACGGGATATCAGGAAGGTCCTGTCCGGCATAAAGCAAAGGGTTCATGAAAAGCATGTTGCGACCATTAATAATCGGGGATCTTAGAATAGAAGTGCCCATTATCCAGGGAGGTATGGGTGTAAGGGTCTCGACTTCGACTTTGGCTGCCGCAGTAGCCGAATGCGGCGCGGCCGGTACGATAGCCAGCGTAGGGCTCCCCATGGATACGGCGGAGAACAGGGCTGATGTAGCGGGGAGTACGAGGGCAAAGCTCAAGGAAGAGATAAAGACCGCCCGAAGCCTTACCAAAGGTGTGGTAGGTGTCAACGTAATGGTAGCCCTTACTGATTTTGAAGATATTGCCAGGGGCGCGGCCGAAGCGAATGCGGATTATATAATTTCTGGGGCAGGACTACCGCTCAGCCTTCCTGAATATACAGAGGGATACCCGTCTAAACTTATACCGATGATATCATCTGCCAGAGGCGCCGAAGTACTTTTGAAAGGATGGAAGAGACGCTATAACAGGCTCCCGGACGCGATAGTTGTAGAAGGACCGCTTTCAGGAGGGCATATCGGAGGACATTCCCTCTCCAGTCTTGTCGGAGGCGAACTTACTTTGCTTGAAAATTCGGTCAGAGAAGTGCTGTCGACCGTAAGAGAATACGAGAAGCGTTATGGGGTCACTATTCCGGTCATTGCCGCCGGAGGGATATTTGACGGCAAGGACATGGCAAGATTTCTTAAGATGGGAGCGAGTGGTGTACAGATAGGCACTCGTTTTATAGCGACTAATGAGTGTTCAGCGGATCCCGCGTATAAAAAGCTCTTTGTAGAGGCTGACGAGAATTCCCTGGTTTTTATACAAAGCCCCGTAGGGCTTCCGGCCAGGGTGATCAGGACCAAATTCATTGATGAAATGCTTAAGGGGGCCACGCATCCGATAAGCTGCAATTACAGGTGCTTGAGGACATGCAACCCCGAAACGGCGCCGTTCTGTATCGCTAAGGCCCTTATAGACGCTGTGGAAGGGGATATCGACAACGCTGTGGTTTTCGCAAGCTCATATGTGGCGAAAATAAAGAAAATAGTTCCGGTGAAGGAACTGATAGAGGAGATAACGTCGGAGGCGGCGTTAGAGATGAAGAAAAAAGGAGAGGAATGATGGAAAAAAGGCTTTTTGTAGGTAATCTGAACTATTCGACCACGGAGGATGAGCTGAGGACAGCTTTTTCCGCTCATGGTACTGTCGAAAGCGTGACCATAATCGCCGGCAAGGGATTTGGGTTCGTTGAGATGGCCACCGAGCAGGACGCTAAAGCCGCTATGGACGCACTGAATTCGTCCAGCATTGGCGGCAGGAACATCAGCGTGAACGAAGCTCGTCCCAGGGAGGACAGGCCCAGGGGCGACCGTCCGAGAGGCGGCGGGTTTGACCGCGGCGGCCGCGGCGGAAGAGATGACCGTCCCAGACGCGATTACGGCAGGTTCTAATAGCGTTTGACTCGGGAATACCGGGTTTAAGGAAAAGATAGAGGTATAGGTAAAGGGTGTACTCTTTGTCTGTGCCTCTATTTTTTTGGGAACCAGGGATCCAGTGAACATATGTAACGATAATCTCGACACATGCCGGCCAAAAAGTTATACTATATAGCATGACAGAACTTTTTAAGACCGCCTCAAGGCCAAATGCGCATCCCGAAAGGATCCTTCTGGCCAGACTGGACAGGCTCGGTGATGTAGTCCTGTCCACACCGGTGATCCGGCATATGAGGAAGTTGTACCCCGGGGCGTTCATAGCGTTCATGGTAAGGCCCGAGAACAGGGATATAGTCGAGAATAATCCTGATCTTAACGAGATCATCCTCTACGATAAGGCTGGCAGCGAAAAAAGTATTTTAGGGAGCCTTAAATTCGCCTTTTCCCTCAGGAAGTACCGCTTTGACACGGCAGTAGCCCTGCATCCATCGAACAGGACTCATTTGGCGTTTTTTCTGGCCGGGATACCGCGCAGGATAGGCTACGACAGGAAGATGAGCTGGCTCCTGACGTATAGGGTCAGGCATCTCAAGCATCAAGGGGCCAGACATGAGGCGGATTATAATTTCGAGCTTCTCGTCAGGTCCGGGTTTAAAGTGATGACCTATGACAGGAAACCTTATATGGTCATAGGCGACCATGATAAAATGTTCGTCGATTACATGCAGGGAAGACTGGGGATAGGTAATAAACTCATCACCATACATCCGGGGGCGAGCTGCCCCTCCAAGAGATGGCCAGTCGAGAGGTTTGCCGAGGCCGCTGACATTCTTGCCTCAAAATATGGTGCTGATATTCTTGTGGTCGGGGGGAAGGAGACCTCCGAATTGTCGGGGTGTGTTACTTCAGCCATGAAGCAGAAGGTGTTCGACCTGACGGGAAAATTGAGCGTAGGAGCTCTCGCGGAGGTTATATCACGCTCGAAAATATTTATTTCTAACGATTCCGGACCGGTGCATATATCTTCGGCCGTGGGGACCCCGGTCATCTCTGTTTTCGGAAGAAAAGATGCGGGCCTTTCTCCTAAAAGGTGGGGTCCATTGGGTCCGCGGGATGTTTATCTTCATAAGGAGACAGGCTGCGAGGTATGTCTTGCGCATAATTGTACCCGTGGTTTTAAGTGCCTCAAGGCTGTGACGGTAGACGACGTGGTGGAAGCGGCGGAGAGTATATTGGGGAAGGGATGATACTGTCAACGGTCAACGATCTTAGTCGTCAGTCGTGGGTCGTCGGTCGTCAGGGGGAAGGGCGGTTAAAGGGCAAAAGGGTTTAACGCAATAACCCAACAACACGACAATGCAATAATGGTTAGTTTGATGCGATCCTGACGACTGGCCACTGACGACTTTTATGGGTGATCCACGAACTATGAACCATCAATGAACCGAAGGGAGGAAGATGGAGATAAACGTTAACGATAATAACTTCAACGATGAGGTGATCAAGTCGGGTATTCCGGTCCTTGTAGATTTTTGGGCCGAGTGGTGCGGTCCGTGCAGGATGATAGCTCCGGTTGTGGCGGAGATAGCCAGGGAATATGAGGGCAAGCTCAAGGTTTGCAAGGTGAATGTCGAGGAAGCCCCGGCGACTGCCTCGGACTTTGGTATTATAAGCATCCCAAGTCTTTTTCTTTTCAAAGAGGGCAAGGTGCTGGAAAAGGTGGTCGGTGCTGTTCCAAAGGCCAGCCTGGCGGCGATGGTGGGGAAGCATATATAGTCGTCAGTCGTGAGCGGCCGGTCTTCAGCCCCGTGTATTAACGGCAACTTTAGCGCATGAGCGTATGAGCTCGCAAGCTCATTATTCGAATAATATCTTTCACCGTTTGTGATAGCCCTCCCACGTTCCCTGTCGACTGAAGACCGACGACTTATGACTGACAACTTGTCCGCTGATAATTCCCATCCCTCTTGACCCTCATCCGAACTACATGCTAAAATACCCGGTCAGTTGGAGTATGCCTATATTATATATAATACGCCTTGGGGGATAAATGAACGGTGATAAGGTAATTGATCTTAAGTTCTCGGCACTTGAAAAAATAGTGAAAAAATTCGAGAATAAGAGGCTTCTTGTTGTGGGGGACCTGCTTCTGGACCAGTTCGTTTGGGGTGACGTCTCCAGAATATCCCCCGAAGCCCCCGTACCTGTAGTGTGGGTCAGGAATGAAGGGTTTATGCCCGGGGGGGCGTGTAATGTCGCCAATAATCTGGCTAAATTCGGAGCTGTGGTCGACCTCGCGGGGGTTGTTGGCCAGGATGAAAAAGCAGGGGTCCTCAAAGACCTCCTCAGGGAAAGGAATATATCTTTCGGCGGAGTTATTACTGACAGCCAGCGTCCTACGATCCTTAAGACGCGGGTCATCGCGCACCACCAACAGGTCGTGAGGATCGACAGAGAGAATACGGAACCTATAGCCGGCCCCGTACTTGAGAAGATGAGAGCATATATCAAAACCGCTGTGCGCGAGGTTGACGGGGTAATAATAGAGGATTACGGCAAGGGAGTTATAACTCCGGGGCTCCTTAAGATCGTTATGCCCCTGGCAAAAAAATACCGCAAGATAGTTTCTGTTGATCCGAAGGAGAGTCATTTTTCTTATTACAGGGGAGCAACTGTCATAACTCCCAATAATCACGAGGCTTCAAGGATGGCAGGGTTTACGATAAAGGATGACGCCACCCTGAAGAGAGCCGGAGAGAAACTTCTAAAGGACCTGGATCTGAGGGTAGCCCTTATTACGCTTGGTGAGAACGGCATGGCCGTGTTCGAAAAAGGGGAAAAACCCTGTAAGATACCTACGGTCGCGCGTGAAGTATTTGATGTCTCGGGCGCGGGGGATACCGTTATATCAGTTTACACCCTGGCCCTTGTCAGCGGAGCCTCACCCATAGAAGCGGCCCACATAGCTAATTGTGCCGCGGGCATTGTTGTAGGCAAGGTCGGTGTGGCGGTAGTATCTAAAGAGGAGATACTGGCAGGTCTTAAAGAGAGAGTTGTAGGGAAAGGGAAAGAGAAAGGGAAAGGTTAAGGTTGAGGTTGAGAGAGGGCGGCTCGGGATTTTTCTCAAACGGAAAGACGATATGAGAATAATAGCTGTAATACCGGCAAGATGGCAATCAACCCGATTTAAGGGGAAAGTGCTCGCAGAACTATGCGGAAAGCCGATGATCCAGCATGTGTGGGAGCGAGCGAAAAAGGCCCGCTCGGTAGATGAGGTAATAGTCGCGGTGGATAAAGAAAAAGTCCAGAAGGTGGTCGAGTCCTTCGGCGGCAGGGCAGTTATGACCTCCCCCGAACAGCCTTCCGGAACCGATCGGATCGCCGAGGTGATGGTGGATGTTGCAGCGGATGTGGTGATAAACGTCCAGGCGGACGAGCCGTTGGTACATCATATGATGCTCGATGAGCTTGCGGAGGTTTTCAGGTACGAAAAGAATATCCAGATGGGAACCCTAATTAAGCGTATTCACCGCCCGGAAGACATTATGAATCCTAATGTGGTGAAGGTCGTGGTCGACAGAAAAGGATACGCGCTTTATTTTTCCAGAAGCCCCATACCTTACGTCAGAGGGAAAATGACGGAAGCCCAGGCTGACCCGGAAATAATGGGGGATATAAGCCAGAGGTATTTCAAACACATAGGCATGTACGCGTATACCAAGGAATTTCTTTTTACCTTCAAGAACCTTCCAAAATCAACGTTGGAATCGGAAGAGTGCCTTGAACAGCTCCGGGCGCTTGAACATGGGTACAGGATAAAGACGGTAGAGACGCGCTATGAGACGATAGGGGTAGATACACCGGAGGATCTGGAGAGGGTCAAAGCCCTTATGGAACAGGCAAGTGCGGAGCAAAGCGCATAGCGCGTTTTAAAAGCGAATATCTTAAGGGAATAGTTGAGAGTATCACAGGGGGGACATGAAGCCAAAATACGTTCAGGTTGGAAAGATAAATATCGGGCGGGGAAAACCCATAGTCCTTATAGCCGGGCCGTGTGTGATAGAGTCGGCGAAAAGCGCTCTTTTGCACGCGAAGCGTATCAAGGATATCGCCGCGGCGGCGGGCTTTCCGTTCATTTTTAAGGCCAGCTATGATAAAGCTAACAGGAGTTCGGTAGGGTCGTTCAGGGGGCCCGGCATCGACAAGGGGCTTGAGATATTGTTCGATATTAAAAAAAGAACGGGAGTACCGGTATTGAGCGATGTCCATACCGCCGAAGATGCCGGCCGCGCCGCCGAGGTGCTGGATGTGATACAGGTGCCGGCTTTTCTTTGCCGGCAGACAGATGTTCTTTTGGCCGCAGCCGGTACCGGGAAGCCGGTCAATGTCAAGAAGGGGCAATTCATGTCTCCGCAGGAGATGAACAATGTTGTTTCCAAGATCGAATCCACCGGCAACAGACAGATACTCCTCACGGAAAGAGGATCGACCTTTGGGTACAATATGCTGGTGAATGATTTCAGGGGATTGGTCATAATGGCTGAAACGGGGTATCCGGTGGTCTATGACGCCACACATTCGGTGCAGATGCCCGGCGGTCTCGGTAAGGCCAGCGGAGGAGACTCAAGATACGTCCTTCCGTTGTCCAAGGCCGCTGCGGCGATCGGGTGTGATGCCCTTTTTGTAGAGGTCCACGAGAATCCGAATAAGGCTTTGAGCGATGGCCCGAACATGCTCAAGCTTTCGGACCTCGCGAAGTACCTGGAAGATATAAAGAAGATAGAGAAAGCGGTCAGGTAGATCATGGTCAATGGTTCGTGGTTCATGTCGGATCCGGGCCTTACGAATGTGGATAGATGAAAAATACCGGCAAGAGGATGAAATGATCATATCGAGAGCGAAGAATGTCCTGGCGAACGAGGCAAAAGCAATAACAAAGCTTATTAAAAAGGTCGGGCCTGAGTTCAAAGGGGCCGTAGAGTTCATATCAAGGACAAAAGGGCGCGTTATAGTTACCGGTATGGGTAAGCCCGGTTTTATAGCCCAAAAGGTCTCCGCAACTATGTCATCTACGGGAACCCCCTCCCTGTACCTGCATCCTGCTGAGGCCCTGCACGGCGACCTCGGGAGGGTTACCAGGGAAGATGTGATAATAGCTTTTTCGAATAGCGGGGAGACTGAAGAAGTAATACGCCTGATACCGATAATCAAAAAGATAGGGGCCAGGCTCATCGCTGTTACGGGGAACCTTAAGTCAACGCTCGCCACGAACAGTGATTTCGTGATCGACAGCTCGGTGGACAAAGAGGCCTGCCCTCTCAATCTGGCGCCCACGACCTCGACGACGGTCATGCTTGCCATAGGGGACGCGCTCGCTATAGCGCTTCTTGAAATGAAAAAGTTCCAGCCAAAGGATTTTGCCCTCTATCATCCCGGAGGGGCCCTCGGGAAAAGATTGCTTCTGAAGGTCGGAGATATCATGAGGAGGTCTTCCTACACAGCAGTCGTGAAATATAACACAAAAGTAAAAGATGTGCTTCTGCGGATAACCGAAAAACGCGCCGGCAGCGCCAGTGTGGTAAATTCCTCGGGAAAACTTGTAGGGATATTTACCGATGGGGACCTTAGACGACACATAGAGGAGGGTACCGACATCCTCAACGCCAAAGTGGGGGATGTGATGACCCGGAGGCCTGTTACGATAAAAGCCGACAGACTGGCCGCGGAGGCTTTTGATATTTTAAGGGAAAAACGGATAGATGAGATACCGGTTGTGGATGGAAAAGGAAAGCCTGTAGGCCTTCTGGATGTACAGGATATTCTTAAGGCGGGATTGGTATAAGTGGGGAAAGGATTCAGGAACGTGGGATAGCGGATCCGGATGAGAGATATCCGACATCAGATTTCTGATATCAGATGTCGGATGCAGGCCGTAAGATGCAGGATGCAGGGAGCGAGGCGCTGGGCGTAGAATGAGGGGCAAGGCTCAAGACTGGGGGATGGTCAGCTCTCGTTAGCGTGAAACAGGCAGACAAGCTCTTGATATATCTTGACCCCGGACCCTTGAACCAGGAAAGGATCTCGATGACCGAAAAATACACTAAAGACATCATTGAACGCGTGAAAAAGATCAAGCTTCTGGTCCTGGATGTTGACGGGGTGCTCACGGACGGCAGGATCATCTACGGCAACTACGGAGATGAGATCAAGAATTTTGATGTCAATGACGGACTCGGGATGTTCATCCTTAAAAAGACAGGTATCAAAATTGTGATCCTTACCGCTAAGGCTTCGAAGGTGGTAGCGAAAAGGGCCAGGGAACTTAAAGTGGACAAGGTATACCACGATTTTCATTACAAGATAGAGGCGCTTCATCTTATCAGAAAAAGGTTCGCCGTGAAAGATGAGCAGATATGTTTCGTAGGGGACGACCTTATAGATATCCCGGTCCTGTCGAGGGTAGGCCTGGCGATATGTCCTCCGAACGCCATGCGGGAGGTTAAAAATATTTGCCACCTTATAACCGAAAAGAGCGGCGGCCGGGGCGCGGTCAGGGAAGTGTGCGAATTGATAATGAAATCCCAGGGGACGTGGGATGAAGCCACTAAGAGGTATTTTGAGTAAAAAATGAAAGAGGAAAAGGTAAAGGTTGAGGTTGAGTTACTATCTTGGCGTTGTCAACCTGTATCTTTACCTGGAACATCATGTACACAATAACAGTCAGATCCAGGTTCTCGAGCGCGCATAATCTCAGGGGATATAAGGGAAAGTGCGAGGAGCTGCATGGACATAATTGGTCCGTAGAGCTCACGGCAGCGTCGAGTGATCTGGATGAGCTTGGCATGGTAATGGATTTCACGGACCTTAAGAGAGAACTGGGAGAAATACTTTTTTTGCTGGACCATAAATATTTGAACAATGTCGTTCCGTTCGATACGGTCAACCCCACTTCCGAGAACATCGCGAAATACATTTATAGTAAGATGAAGATCCGGATACCAGTCAAGATAGTTAGAGTTACCGTTTGGGAGACGGAAGGCGCGAGCGCTACGTACTCCGAATAGTGGGCAGTAGACAGTGAACAGCCGGCAGTGGAAAGTAAACAGTTCTGAAAAAGGTGACGGATAATGAAGAAAGCGATAGTGCTTTTATCGGGAGGGATGGATTCGGCCGTTACTCTTTTCATGGCCAGGAAAGACCATGATGTGGAAGCCCTTATTTTTGACTACGGACAGAAGGCTTCGAAAGAAGTGGACAGGGCCATCCTTGTCGCCGGGGCGGCGAAAGTACCATACACAGTGGTTGATGTGGAGCTTCCCTGGAGGGGGAGCTCCCTGACAGACCCGGATATTGCCATACCAACAGCCGAAGAGAGTGAAGGGGCAAAGATCCCGTCCACTTACGTTCCTGCCAGGAACATAATTTTCTTAAGTTACGGAGTTTCCCTGGCGGAAGCTTCCGGAGCCGAGGCGGTATATATAGGGGCGCATCAGGTGGACTATTCGAACTATCCTGACTGTCGTGATGTTTTTTTCGCGGGTTTTCGGAAGACAGTGGAGGCCGGCACCAGGTCCGGGACCGAAGGGGCGTCGATCAGGATCGAGACACCTATACTTAACTTTTCTAAAGGAGATATCGTTAAAAAGGGGGTTGAGCTCGGCGTACCGTTCGAACTTACCTGGTCTTGTTACGACGAGGGAAAGACGCCATGCGGCAGGTGTGAATCATGCGTATTGAGAGCGAAAGGCTTTGCCGATGCCCTCGTTCCCGATCCGTTACTTGCGAAAAACGAATAACGAAAAACGATAAACGAAGATGACAGAAGCCAAAATATCCGAAATATTCATGTCCTATCAGGGGGAAGGCCCGTTCTCCGGGTCAAGGCAGCTTTTTGTCAGGTTCTTCGGATGTAATCTGAAATGCGCGTATTGTGATACAACGCCGGAAAGTTATAAGAGTTTTACACGGGACGCGCTCCTGGGGAAGATGCTTGAATTCGGGGATGACTACAATGAACTTGCCGTCACCGGGGGTGAGCCGCTTCTATATGCCGATTTTCTTTCCGAGTTCCTCCCCATGTACAGAGCTAACAGGAGACACAATGTTTATATCGAGACAAACGGGACCCTTCCCGAGGGACTCGAAAAGGTGATCGATATGGTGGATATCGTGGCTATGGACATAAAACTGCCGTCATCATGCGGGACCGAGAAAGGCTGGTGGAAGGAACATAAGGCCTTCGCCGATATAGCCTCGCGGAAAGAATTGCTGATAAAGGCTGTGGTCACCGACAGGACCCCGATCGATGACATAAAGGCCGTGGCCGATATCGTGTGTTCCCTGACAGGGTCGCCTGAACTGGTCCTTCAGCCTGTAACCCCAGCGGGTATTTCGATAGTGCCTCCGGATGAGGAAATGATGATGTATTTCACTAAATATCTTGAGAAGCGCCTTGGAAGGAATATCCTGGTGCTTGGTCAGATACACAGATATATGGGGATCAGATAGTCGCTGGTCGCTAGTAGTTGTTGGCGCTAAAAATAAAGGGATCGGAATGAGTAAGAAATGCTCAGGGAATAAGGCTCAGGGAGCGAGGTACATGGGGCAAGGATACGACGGGAGACAGGAGAACGTAAGGAAGATGCGGCTTCCCGCTGTAGAAGTATGGAAGAATAAGTATCCTGACAAGAAGTATACGATCAAGATAGATACTTCCGAGTTCACCTGTGTTTGCCCCAAGACGGGGCTTCCGGATTTCGCGCACCTTTTTGTTGAATATTCGCCCGCAAAAAACTGTATAGAGCTTAAGTCCTTCAAGGAATACCTTTTGGCCTACAGAGACACAGGGATATTCCACGAACACGCGGTTAACCGGATATTGGTAGATTTAGTGAGGAGCTGCAAGCCCAGATCAATGAAAGTACGCGGTGAATTCAATGCCCGTGGCGGCATAACGACCGTGGTGGAAGCGG
>JAQVSN010000042.1 GCA_028700515.1 Candidatus Omnitrophota bacterium | reverse complement strand
TCTGGACCATGTCGTCGAAACTGTTGAACCGTTTGCTCGTTTCGAAGCTGAATATATAGTTCTCTTTCGCGGATATGAGGGATAAGTAGCTGGGCAGAGTGTTGTTCTGTTCCTCGTATTCGTTGTAGAAATAATCCTCTATGAAATACTTATCACTCTGCTTGTTGAATTCAAGAAGTCCTACCGTGCCCGGATCAAAATCGATCCTATGCCTCCATTGTATCCTCTTCCTAAGTTTAGGCTTGGTATCATCGTCGCGGTAAGCCTTTTTCTGCAAAGTTCCCCAGTCATTCTCTTCGACAAAATACGCTCTCAAGGTACCCTCGCCAAGACCGTTTAGACCGAAGTCCTCCATGTGGTAGTAGAGGTTAGCGCCTTCGGCGAAACCTTTTCGGGTCCTGTAATCCAAAAGCAGATCAGCCTTGGTGTTACCCTTGAGATGCACCCTCCATGCCGAAAGCAGAAAATATCCCCAGTCCTTGCTCATGCCCGGAATGAACTGCGCCTTCGCCTTGGTCTCTATGCTGGGTTGGTAGTAATAAGGTATGAACATGACGGGGATCTTACCTATGTACATCGTCACGTTCCGGGCTATCAGTTTATCCCCGGGATAGACCTCTATCTCTTTGGCGGTTAAGCGGTAATGGGGAGAATCATGGTCACAGGTGGAAATGCAGCCTTCCCTGAGCCTGTAGTGGTTCTCACTGACCCTTTCGGTCTCCTTGGCCTGCGCGAACCATGGGTATGCCTTGAGGTCGATGCCTTCAGCTAATCCTTTCATGTTCTCAAAATCATAGACTACCCGGTCTCCGGTCACGACCCCATCGGGACTTTCTATCCAAACCTTACCTTCGCAAAGTGCCGTACGTGATTTTGTATCCACTTCGATCTTATCGCAGCTGAGTTTGACATCGCCGTAAGTTATTGTGACATGGCCTTCGGCAAGGATCTTTCCTTCCTCGTAATACTCGACTTTGTCTCCATTGACGATAATAGGCTGTCCCTTCGTAACTTTGAAGCCCTCTCCTCCAGCCACGGGAAGATCTACCTCCGAAGTTTCTCCTGCCGGCATTCCAGCAGCCGCTTCTTTGGCTTCTTTTTCGATCTCCTCGGCTCTCCAGGCGGGTTCAGGTGGCACTTCTTCCGGCAGCGCGGCTTCTTCCTGAGGCGCCATACCGGGCTCACCTAAAGCGGCCTCAGGAGCTGTCGCGACACCTGCGGAAGGCATCGGCTTCATTCCGGGAGCCGCCGCCGCGGAAATTTTTTCAGCTTCTTTCTTCGCGCTTTGCGCCGCCATACGTTCGGCCTGTTTCGCGTCCCTGGCACGCTTTTTCTCGTCTATCTTTCTCTGTCTTTCTTCCTGTTTTACCCGTTTAAGCCTGTCAGTCTCATTATTCCACCTTGCCTCTTCGATAGGAAGGTACTCAAGAAAAGACTGCGCTAATTTCGAATCTTTGTCGACCCGGATAGCGCTTTCGGCCAGGGCTTTGGCTTCTTTGAACCTTCCCTGGAACCTCTTTTCCCTGGCTTTATCAAGTATCTGGTCGACTTTCAATACCCTTTTGGCTATCTCTTCATCCTGAGGGGTCCCGTAAACAGCGTTGCCAAAAGGCCATATATCGGCATGGGCTCCGGAGGGGAAAGAGGAAAGGAACACTCCCAGGGCCATAATAACGGAAAGTGCCTTTTTAACACGCTTTGCCATGATCTCCATCTTTTTCGGGTTTTTCTCTGTCATTCAGGATCGTGGAATTTGATTTAGAGGACAGTATATCACAGTGGACTTACAGGCGCAAGACGACCATGAAAAAGAGAGCGTCATGAAGCCGCGCACACCATGTTCCTTCCCATGCGTTTTGCCCGGTAAAGGGCGTTATCCGCCCTGTCGATCAGGGCATTGACCTGGTCCGCGTCGGCCGGAAAGGTCGCAACCCCTACACTTACCGTTACTTTGACGCTTTCGTCGAATGCCCTCACTTCTTTCTTTTCGACCGTACTGCGTATGCGTTCGGCTACGGCAAGCGCGAGGTCCTTCGTGGTCTCAGGAAGGACTATGCAGAACTCCTCCCCGCCATATCTGGCGATCATATCGACCTCGCGGACCGATATTTTGAGCCTCTCCGCTATTTTTTTGAGTACCGCGTCGCCTACAAGGTGTCCATAACGGTCGTTACAGTTCTTAAAATGGTCGACATCTATCATTGCTACCGAGAAAGTAAGCCCCAGCCTTCTCGCCCTGTCCACTTCCTCTTCCAGTCTCGTCATGAGGTACCTTCTCAGATAAACCTTGGTCAACCCGTCCGCTATCGACAGCTCCTGTACCTGCTCATACAGCTCAACCTTACGGAACTCAAGCGCTATTTGGGGCATAAGCAGTTTGAACCTGCCGTAACTCGCGCGCGGAGCGCCCTCGATGGCCAATATCGCGGATATCCTGTCCGCCACAAACAGGGGAAATACCATAAATGTATCGGTCCCGACATTCATCGAGTCCATTATCTCTCCATCCTCATCCATCCCCATGAAGAACGATTTATATTCCCTTTCCCTGACGTGGTCGACCACTGACTCATAGTCGATAGAATGCGCGGCAACAGCCCGTCCTTTTTCGTTTACGCTCTTCGAAACGCCCTTGACGAACTTTTCCTTGGCGAAAGTAAGAAGATGCGCCGTTTCAAAAATAAAGTTCTCCTCGAGGAACTCAAAAAGAGCGTCCATGAGTTCGTCGAGCTTAAGGACCGGCGAAAGCTGCTTGGTCACCTCATACAGCCTTGTAATGCGGTTAAGTTCGGTCTCCACCATCCGTCCGCGCCTGTCTATGGCTTCGAGGCCGGCCACGACCTCGTTATACTCTTTCTCCATACACTGCCTGCGTGATCTGTAATAGTTGCTGAAGGTCCTTCCAAGGTTCCTTACCAGGTAATTCACCGACCCCGACGCGGCAAAAAGGGCAAGAAAAACGGCCACGTCTATGGTATTCAGCGCGCCGACAACGCGGTAATACACGAGGAACCCGCCGTTCATGCCAAGAAGCCACGCCATTGACCTTGGGGCCATTACATATGGAGCGACCATGAATACCAGAGAGACCATGAACAGTACCAGATATTCATCCCCGTGCGGGAATTTGTAGAAGGCCCAGCTCACCGCCAGGAGGGCCAGATTTGCCGCATATATGCCTATCCGCTTTATTTTGCGCATACCCTGTTCTTCCCCTCGGATTTAGCCTTGTAAAGACGCTTATCGGCTTCCCATATCAGTTCTTCCCTGAGTTTCGCGTCCTCCGGGAACATCGCTATCCCGATGGAAACCGTAACCGAATGTTTTTCACGGCGAAGCGTGACCGCGCTCGACATAATGTCCTCTCGTATGGCCTCCGCCAGCTTGATAGCATCCTCTCTTGAGGAGTTCAAGGCGAGAAAAGAGAACTCTTCCCCGCCATATCTCCCTACCACATCACCTGCAGAAACCCTCGAAATGAGTTTTTGTCCCATTATCCTCAATACCACATCACCCGCCATGTGTCCGTGGTCATCATTAAATCTCTTGAAATCGTCAATATCCAACATTATCAGGGCTAAAGAGCTTCCGCTTCTCATTGCCCGCTTTACCTCGGCATCCATCCTCTCCATGAAATAACGATGCACATAAAGACCGGTAAGACTATCCCTTATGGCCAGTTCCTCAGTGCGTTTATAGAGCTTGGCGTTCTGGAGGGCTACAGCGGTAAGTTCGCCTACAATATCGAGAAGCCTCAGCTCGTGCTGGGCGAATACCCCTTCCCTGACATCGTCGACCCTGAGTATCCCGAAAACACGGCTTTCCGTTATGAGCGGTTTCATTATGAGGGCCTTACAGTCATCCGACATCTCTTCTCCCTCAAGCGAAAACCTGAAATCCTCTTTAACGTCTTTCACGAGGAGGCTCTTCATGTTCTTCACTGCCCACCTCTCGAATATGCCCCCCTTTTTCATTACGGGGGGTTTACGATCCTCGGATTTAATTGTGCACGACAATGTCAATTCGCTCTTCATCTCGTCCACAGCGTAAAGGAGGACCCTGGTATTCCCCTTGAACAGTCCATAGGTCTTCTCTGCCGCTATCTTAAGGACCTCCTCTTCCGAAAGCGCGATACTCAAACTGTCAGCTATGCCTTTGAGATTAAGAAGACTGTTTATTTTCTCTTCCATCGCGTTTATTTCCGCCTGCCTGTTGACAGCGTGGTTCCGTATCAGGTTGGTATCTTCCTCTATCTTCTCGCTGGACACCGTATGGTCCTGTTTCAAAGAGGTAACCTTCCTGAAAACACGATAACCCGCGAAACTATTGAGAAAAAAAGCAAGTATCAGGACGGTATAGTAATAAGGGTCCAGGGCCTTTAGGGACCTATGCAGGAACACAAGCGCCACGAGAAATGAGGCCATCCCTCCGGGCACGCCCAATGTTGCCCAAAAGAAAGTTATAGAAAGGCTAGTGATTATCAGGAGTGAGATAGAGAAGAACTCGAGATGCTGTATATGGCTTTTGAATAGCGGAACGCCTACGGTAATGCCGTAAAGCAATCCCGCAAAGAGGACGAAAGAGAAGAACGCGATAAGGTTCCTTTTCGCGAAAGGGGTCATTATTTTTGACCTAGACGATCGTTTTTTCAGTCGTCTTATCAAAGAAATGGACTCGGCTCATATCAAATACCACATCCATATCCTGATTTATCTGGGGGTTGGCATCACCTTTTATTCTCGCCACGGTGAGGTGTTTACCGCTATTAAGATGAATGTATACCTCCGACCCCATATGTTCGACAACCTCGCACGTCATTGTGACTATGTTCTCGGGTGGCGCTTCCGAGACAAAAAGCTTGTCATAAATATCTTCACTGCGCACACCCATTATCAGGCGTTTTTCCACATATCCTTCCATTACGTCGTACATTCCTTCTACAAGCCTCACCTTGAAGTTCCCCTCGTCAAAATAAAGCTTTTTCTCTTTTTTGATGATCTTCCCCTCGAGGAAGTTCATCGGAGGGTTGCCTATGAAGCTGGCTACGAACTTATTTATGGGCGAGTTGTAAACCTTCGTGGGTGTGTCTATCTGCTGGATAACGCCGTCCTTCATTACCACTATCCGGTCACCCAGGGTCATGGCCTCGGTCTGGTCGTGGGTAACATATATCATGGTCGACTGGAGCCTGATGTGGAGCCTGTGAAGTTCTGTCCTCATCTGGACCCTTAATTTAGCGTCAAGGTTCGAAAGCGGCTCGTCGAAAAGAAACACCATTGGTTTGCGAACTATGGACCTTCCTACCGCTACTCTTTGCCTCTGTCCGCCCGAAAGCTCTTTCGGCCTGCGATTGAGAAGCTTTTCAAGACCCAATATCCCGGCTGCCTCTTTAACCCTTGAATCGATCTCATCTTTGGGATACTTCTTCAGTTTTAGACCGAAAGCCATGTTCTCATAGACGGTCATATGCGGGTAAAGGGCGTAATTCTGGAACACCATAGCAATGTCCCTGTCCTTGGGAGGAGTGTCGTTAACCCTTCTGTTACCTATGTATATATCCCCCCCTGAAGCTGTTTCGAGCCCCGCTATAAGCCTCAAAGTGGTCGATTTCCCGCATCCGGAAGGACCGACCAGAACAACGAACTCCTTGTTCTCCACTCCAAAAGTCACGTCATTGACGGCCATCACGCCGCCTTGGAATACCTTACTAACGTTCCTGAGACTTACCTGTGCCATATATTGACCGCCTTCTGCATTATAAAAATTTTATCTTTTTTTACAATATATCACAGCAAATGTCAATCATTATCCTTTCGAAGTGTACTCGATAAGCTTAATAAGCGTTTCCTTAAGTGCGGTCCTGTGAACGATCATGTCTATGAGGCCGTGTTTAAGAAGAAATTCCGACCTCTGGAACCCTTCAGGCAATTCCTGTTTGATGGTCTGTTCTATGACTCTGGGGCCCGTAAAGCCTATCAGTGCCCTCGGCTCAGCCAGAATTATGTCCCCGAGAGATGCAAAACTCGCCATTATGCCGGCCATGGTGGGGTTCGTCAGCACCGAAATAAAAAGACCGCCCTTCTTATTGAACCGGTCAAGCGCCGCGCTCGTCTTCGCCATCTGCATAAGCGACATCATGCCTTCATACATCCTGGCTCCCCCGCCCGAACCCGAAACTATGACAAGGGGCAGTTTTTCATTGGTCGCGTACTCTATGGAACGAGTTACCTTTTCCCCTACCACAGATCCCATCGAACCCATTATGAACCTGGAATCGGTAACGCAAAGAGAGGTCCTCTTTCCTCCCATAAGGATCTCTCCAGCGACCGCCGCCTCTTTCAGGCCGGTAGCTGCCTGGTCCTTCCTGATCTTGGTCGGGTAATCACTCGGCCCTTTGAATTTCAGAGGATCCCTGCTCTCGAGGTCCTTGTAGAATTCTCTGAACGTACCGGGGTCGGCCAGCTGCTCTATGCGCTCATATGCCCCCACGGTATAGTGATGATCACATTTCGGACATACTTCCAAATTGTCCTTCAGCGTCTTATTATACAGCAGGTCCCCGCAACCCGGGCACTTGGCCCAAAGCCCCCCCGGGATCTCCTTCTTTTTAGGCTTCCCCAACGACCTGTCTTTGGGTCTAGAAAAAAATGCCATCTTCACCCCTTTGCTTTTCCGGGAATGATATTTTAACGGAACTTATTGATCACAAGCCCTGAAAGGAGCTTGGGGTAGAAATAAGTGGACTTCTGGGGCATCATCTCCCCCAGTTCGGCCACCGCTTTTATCTGAGAAACGCGCGTCGCTCTCAAAAAGAAGGCCGCCTCATGGCTCCCGTCAGAGACGAGATGAGCAGCTTTGCCGGCATCTCTCACGTAGGTAATGTTCCCCTCACCGTCGTCCACGGAAAGGAACGTTTTAAAAACAGCGGAGTGCAGGATGCTTACATCCAGGGTCTTCCATTCCATCCTCCTCGCTTCAGGCATAGCTGACGTCAGAGCTCGTACGTCCCCGGCGCTGAAAAGAAGGTATTCATTTCCTCCAAAATAACCGAACACCTGTTCGTTCTCCTCAACCGCATCAAGGCATTCGATAAGAGACTCTACCGAAGAACATACTCTGGAACTGAAATGCCCCGAAAGCAGCCTTTTCGCGTCCTCATCTCCGCGAAAAGGCATTTTTTTAACGACCCTGTGAGTGGCCATCACCGTAAGATTCTCGACGTCGGACATATCGGCAAAATACATCATTACATGATCGGCGCTTCCGTCATATCCGGATTCCCGCCTCATCATATCGCGATACTGCCTGGCGACTTCGTACCTGTGGTGCCCGTCCGCTATAAAAACCCGGGCTTCCTTCATCATATCCACAATACTGTCTAAAGCCCCGGGATCGTCGATCTTCCAAAGCCTTTCCCTTTCGCCGTTCTCCGACACATCAATAACGGGTTCTTTACCGGTGATGGTCTTTTCCAAAAGTCCTCGGGCAGAGCCTTTGCCCGGAGTGCTGAAAAGGGAAAAGATAGGGCTCAGGTTAGCTCCCACCTTGCTGATAAGGTTCATCCTGTCAGCCTTAGGCTTGGCAAGCGTCTTCTCATGAGGATATATTTTATTCCGCTCGGAATCCTCGATCTTCATCAGGCCGATGAACCCCAACCTGCTGAACTTCTTTCCTCTGTACGGATATTCCTGGAGGTAAACGTAGAAATTTTCATTCTTGTCCCTCACAAGAACCCCGTCATCCATCCACTTATTGATCGTAGCGGCGGCCCTTGTGTACGTATTATCCTTCTCGTTATCCCCCTCGGACGCTTTTCCAAGTATAAGTCTTATAACGTTGTACTGGTTCCTTGCGTAAAGAGCGTCTCTCATCCTGTCTGAAATAACATCATAGGGAGGAGCCACTACCGAAGAGTAGTCCCCCCCTATCTTGGACCTGTCGTAGAATAGCCCCTTAAAAGGTCTTACTTCCGCCATAAAACCGCTTTCCATAAATATAAGCCTGCCGCCGCACCTGATAAATTAGCCAACACATCCCCAAAACTGGGTGTCCGTCCGGGAATAAGGTCTTGGACCAGTTCCAATAAAATACCATATAGTAAAGTCAATATCAACGTAAATGCAACAGCTGCCCGGGGCTCTACCCCGACTCTCCGGAACGTCCTTGATAGTATAAAAGCCAGAACGGCGAACTCGAAGAAGTGCATGGCCTTATCAAAATAGTTGATCCTGAAAAAAAGGCCTTCATGAACAGGAAGAACGCTGAAAAAGAAGACAATAGAAGCCCATATCATGGCTGGGATCCAAACATAAAGAGGGTCTTCTCTCCCGATGATCTGCTTCATATTATCCGCAGCAGGAACATCCTCCGCCGCAAGACGACGCGGCAGGGCCTTTCCCGCTGTCCTTATCGTTGCCTTTTTTACACGACGATCCGCCTTTGTAATCCGTCTGATAGAATCCCTTCCCCTTGAATATGAGACCTGCCACAGAACCTATCATACGTTTCACCTCTCCGCCGCATTTTGGACACTTATCCGCCGGCTTCTCGTTTATTCCCTGCACTAGTTCGAACTGGTTAAAACATTTTTGGCACTTATATTCATATGTAGGCATTTTTACTCCTTAAGTTAATATGATTTTCCAGGTTAAGGTTAAGATTAAGGTTAAGAGCTTCCTCCCTCGATCTCAACCTTACCCTCAACCTTAACCTATCTATGTCCCGCCCTCTTCCCCAGCTCCCCGGCCTCTCTCTTGTTCGTTCCGGCTGTCGGCTGCTTGAATAGCTTCTTGACCTTGCCGGCGATCTCTTCTCCTAAAGAGCTCTCTTTCTCTACGAGGCTCCGTTCGAATTCCTTGAGTATCCTTCTCTGGTCCTCGGTGATCTTCCTGGGAACGGCCACCTGGACCCTTACATACATATCGCCGCTTCCCCTCGCGTCCACTCTTTTTATCCCTCTTCCCTTTAGACTGAAGACCTCTCCGCTTTGAGTTCCGGCAGGTACTTGAATAGCGGTTTTTCCATAAACGCTTTCCACCTCTATCTCCCCGCCGAATACAAGGCGGGTGAACGGGACCGTAAGGTCGCAATGTACATCGAAACCTTTTCTCCTGAAAAGTTCGTGGTCTTTGACGGTGACCGCAACATAAAGGTCTCCTGCCGGACCTCGCGACACCCCTGCTTCGCCCTGGCCTTCAAGCCTTAATCTCATTCCGGTATCTATGCCGGCGGGGATGTTCACCTTTATCTTGCGGACAGCTTCTATCCGCCCCTGGCCCGAACAGGACCGGCACTTGTCTTTTACCACTCTTCCCGCCCCATGGCATTTCTCACATACTCTGGCTATGCTGAAGAACCCGGCCGACTGCCTAACCTGCCCTCTGCCGCCGCATGTCTGGCATATAACTGCCTCGCTTCCGGGCTTGGCCCCCGTCCCGGAACATTCCTGGCACTTCTCATAACGCCGGACGCTGATCTCTTTATCGACCCCGTCGGCGGCCTCCTGAAACCCCAGAACGACCGAATATTCGAGATCCCTTCCCCTTCTGGCGCCTCCGGATGAACGTGAGGCTCCCCCGAACATCTCATCGAACATCCCGCCGAAAGCACCGCTGAAAACTTCCTGGAATATGTCGAACGGGTCGTGAAAACCAGCTCCTCCCCCGCCCGAACCATACCTGAAGGCATCTTCCCCGAACCGGTCGTATTTTTCACGTTTCTGGGCATCCGAAAGGATCTCGTAAGCGTGCGAGATATCCTTGAATTTCTCTTCGGCTTCTTTATTCCCCGGATTTTTATCGGGATGGTATTTAACGGCAAGCTGTCTGTATGCTTTTTTTATCTCCTCGGGAGAAGCGTCACGCTTCACTCCCAGGAGGCTGTAGTAATCGCTCATTTTAGCTGTCAGCTGTCAGCCCTCGGCTGTCAGCGACTGATAGCTGACAGCCGAGGGCTGATGGCTATTTTCCTTTCTCGTCGTCAACTTTATAATCGGCGTCCATAACGTCTTCTTTGGCGCCGCCTCCCTGCTGCTGTTCCTGTCCGGGCCCGGCGGCTCCCTGTCCGGCTTCCGCGCCCTGCTGAGCTCCCTGGGCGCTCTTGTACATCTCTTCCGACAGTTTATAACTCGCCTTCTGCAGCTCTTCGGCAGCCGACTTCATTTCATTCGTATCATTGGAAGAAAGCGCCTTTTTGGCCTTTTCAAGGGCGGTATCCACTTTTTTCTTTTCGTCTTCCGACACTTTGGCCCCATAGTCCTTGACCGCCTTTTCTACCGTGTATATCAGGCTGTCAAGCTGGTTCCTGGCCTCCACCTCTTCTTTCTTCTTCTTATCTTCTTCCTCATGTGCCTTGGC
>JAQVSN010000183.1 GCA_028700515.1 Candidatus Omnitrophota bacterium | reverse complement strand
AAGATCCGTAACGCGGATTCCTGGCAATGGCTTACTGTTCCGGTAAGATATGAGTTTGGACAGAGGATAAGCGAGGTCATGGTGGATGACTCTAAAGGATGGAGAGAAAAACACCTTAAAAGCCTCGAGATGAGCTATTCCAGAGCTCCTTCCTTCAGGGAGTACTTTCCCGCTATCAGTGAAATTATCATGAAAAAGAGCGAGATGCTTGTCGATATAAGCACCGAACTGATAGAATACTTTTTGGTGAGCCTTGGCATCTCAAAAAGAATAGTAAAAAGTTCTACCCTGGGGATCAGCACGGTTTCCACGGAACGGTTGGTGGATATCTGTGTTAAACTCGGAGCAGATACTTATGTTTCCGGTCCAGGCGGAGAGGAATATCTTGATGAGCGGGTTTTCGCGAGACCGGGCATAAAACTGGAATACCAGCGGTTCAGGCATCCGGAATACAGGCAGGTCTTCAGAGGATTCGAGCCTAACATGGCGGTAGTGGACCTTATTTTTTCTGAAGGACAAAAAAGCATGAGTATCATAAGATCGGGGAGGGAAGAATGAAAGTTCTTGCGATCGGGTCGCATCCCGACGACATAGAGTACGGCGCGGGCGGGCTTTTGCTGAAGATGGCCAAGAATAAGGAGAACAGTATTTTTTTCTTCGTGGCTACCGGAGGAGAGATGTCCGGCGGTTCGAGTGTGCGAAAAAAAGAGCAGGAAGCAGCCGCGGATTTTATAGGTGTTAAAAAAATATTTTGGGGAGGGTTCAAGGATACGGAACTGAAGATGGGAAGGGAGCTTATTAATACCGTGGAATCGGCCATCAAAGAAAGTTCCCCGGATATGATACTTGTTAATTTTGATAAGGATTTTCACCAGGACCACAGGTATTTGGCGGAAAGCACCCTTGTCGCATCGCGTTATTCCAGTAAAGTGCTTTTTTATGAGGATTTCACAGCTAAAGAGTATTATCCCAGGGTGTTCGCGGACATAACCGATGTTCTTGAGGATAAGGTGAGACTTATAAGTTTCCATAAGTCTCAGGTGGAAAGACAGTATCCTACCGGTCTCGACATAGTAGAAAGTCTCAAAGCCGTAGCGAGTTACAGGGGTTTTCAGGCGAAGGTTAAGTATGCGGAAGGGTACGCGCCGGTGAGGTACTTACTGGACGTATAAATAGACTTAAGTCGTCAGTCGTGGGTCGTCAGTCGTCAGGGGGCAGTTGTCGGTTCTTTAAGCCGCACATCCCGCTCTTCTGACGACTCACGCCTGACGATCGACAATATTATGAATATGAAAGTATGGACTAGATGAGAAAGAACATTATCCCCCATTCACGCCCTACATTGGGTAAGGAAGAAGCCTCCGCGGCCGCCAAAGTGGTGATGAGCGGTCATGTGTCACAGGGACCGAGGGTTCGTGAATTTGAAAAAGCGCTCTCCAAATTCGTAGGGGTCAGGGACGCCGTAGCGGTCTCATCGGGTACGGCCGCATTGCACCTTGGGCTTCTTGCCATGGGTATAGGGAAGAAAGACGAGGTCATCCTGCCGTCGTATGTGTGTACGGCTCCCTTGAACGCGGTGTGTCAGACCGGGGCAAGGCCGGTACTTGCCGATATCGAAATGGAAAGCTTCAATATATCGTCAGGCGGGGTGAACGATGTGAAGACCAGAGACTCAAAAGCCGTGATCGTACCTCATATGTTCGGAGCTCCCGCCGACATGGAAAGTATAGCCGGGACCGGAGTGCCTATTATCGAAGACCTGGCCCATTCCATAGGGGTTTTTTACGGCAGGAAACGAGCCGGGAGTTTTGGCAGGTGCGCTATAGCGTCTTTTTACGCTAACAAGATGATGGCAGCGGGGGAAGGCGGGGCCGTCCTCTCGAACGACAAAAGGTTTTTGGATTCGGTGAGGGATCTTCGGGAATATGACAACAAGGAAGATTATGAACAGAGATACAACTACAAGATGAGCGATATTCTCGCCGCTGTCGGCATGGTACAGCTCAAGAAACTCCCGACCATGATAAAGAAAAGAAAAAAGCTCGCGAAAGTCTACGATAAGGCGCTCGCCGCTTCAGGATACGTCCTGCCGAAAGGCGAGTTCGACCATGTTTACTACAGGTATGTTGTAAGGTTTTCCGAAGGCATCGAGAAACTGCTCCGCCAGGCAAAGGAACGCGGTGTGCTTTTGGCCCGGCCTGTATACAAGCCCTTGCATCGGTATCTTGAAATGAGGACCGGGTTCAGGAACTCAGATAATGCCTACAGTACAGCGATCTCGCTGCCTATCTACCCTACACTAAGTCGGCAGGAACAGAACAGGGTCATTAAAGTTCTAATGTCATATTCTTCCTGACATCTTATTCTTCTCCGGGTTGACTCTCCTTCAAAAACAAATTTACTTCTGTTATAATAGCTTTTATCGGCTATCTATGCGCTATTCTAAGACAGATCGGCGGGATAATGACAAAAAACAAGACAAAACTCAGGTTTGATCCGGAACAAGGCAGGCTATATTTTGACGGATGCTGTGACGAGATGAGGGACGTGTGCGGCGCCTTCTGCTGTAAGTTCTATGGGGTGGATCTGTACGAGGAAGAACGG
>JAQVSN010000001.1 GCA_028700515.1 Candidatus Omnitrophota bacterium | reverse complement strand
TTAACCTCGGGATTTCTGTATCGTTTTCTCCCGCGGGTCCCCTTTACGGCCTGTATGGCCTCATTGGGACACCACTGGAGACAGGCATAGCACTGTATGCATTTTGACATCCATACGGGCCGGCCTTCTTCTATTTTTATATTTGACGCAGGACATATTTTCTCGCAAAGCGAGCAGGAAGAGCAGGAATCATCTACCATGAATTCCCTGTCCATGGTATTCACCCTGGACCGAAGAAGACTGAATAGCGCCCGGCCTGCCAGATCCGTCAGAAAAAAAGGTTTCTCCGGGGAGAAGGTCCCGCCCGCGCTGACCACCCGGGCGATCTCCTTAACCCGGACCGCCTCTTTCTCGAAAAGAGCCTTTATCTTACCTTCCGGAAGGGCCCCTCCAAATGGAGTATAGGAGCTGGGCATTTTGATCCCAAAAGCCGCTCGAAGCCTTATGCCTCTTTTGCCAAGTTCTCTTTGCGTCTGTGATATAGCTCCTCCGGCTACGCCCGCATAGTTTGCCACGGCAAAAACATAGGGATCGTTCCTAACGACAAGTTTTTCGATGAATCTGGAAACTATGACAGGCATACCGAACATGTAGACAGGATATACCAGCCCGATAACTGAAGCGCGTGGATTTACCTCATCAGCGTCCATCACGTCAGGGATCGATATTACTTCGGCCTGGTCAAGTTCCCTGGAAAGGTCCCGGGCGATCTTCAGGGAATTCCCGGTTCCGGTAAAATAATATATGACCGCGTTCATTCTTCCCTCCCTATCATATTGATCCTGGGGCCTCTTTTCAGGCAGATCACCTTCCGGAATAAGTGCTTAAAATACCCGCTGTGGTCAGCGTATAGACAATAAGAAAAATAAAGCTTATGCTCCCAAGAACAGGCTGGGCCTTACGATCAAAATAATATGTAAGACCTATAAGGGCGAAAAGTATCAATAAAAGTACTATGTCCATAGACCCCCCTTAGAAAAACATTCCGTAGGAGGCTATTATACCAATTTCGAAGGCAGGAGGGTCAAGAAATAATTAGCGTAAAGGGCGGGCTGAACGCAGATAATCGTAAATTAAGAATGTTTTGGCACCTACAGGATCCCCGGATGACCCGAAAAATGTCAATTATTGTAGCTAACCACCTCAAATCCGCTGGATTCCTCGGTCATGTGCTCAGGTACCATATATATGTGATGATAGTCTATTTCCGTACGAAAATTCCACATTGAGATATCCCTGCGCGCAAGCATTATCCCGTTTATCTTGACACTCGGACCCCACCCCTGCAGTGTATAAATATCCTTTGAAGCGTAGACTATAGCCCGTTCGACATTAAGCGCTCCCAGCATGATCACGTCGCCGTTCTTAGCGGCTATAATATCACACGAGGTATCCTGATTCTGATCAAGCGTCCCGATTATTGTTATTGAATCCGCTATCAGGCCCCCGTTAAGCACACAGCTACCCATTATGATAGCGTCACCCTCCACATAAACGACCCCGTTCCCCGGGGAAAGCGTGCTGAACAGGAATATGTGATCGCTGGAATAGTAATCACCCGAGTCTATAGCGTCCTGCTTATATTTGGGTAGGTCCAATTCAGGAAATGTTATCCTGTCGGCAGCTTCATAAATGGTGGCCGCGTCATCATCCACGCCGTTTATAAAGAGGTTCTCATCCTTATTGTCAGCGTCGTAATGTTTTGTCCCCTCCTGCACAATACCAGTGGCGGAAACATCACCGTCTATGGTAAGAGTAGCGTGAGGCTGGCAATACAGGTTCACATCGTTGTTCGCGTGTATGTCTCCTTCTATCACCCCGTCCACGTTCGTGTGTATCTTGATAAGGATATTGTTCCCCGCTCCCGAAAAATAGTTGAGCGCCGTGGGCGTTTTATCCAGTATCTCAGCCGAAAGCTGGACATTGGTTCCCGCGGCCGACCCCGTCGAGGTCACCAGGGTCCTCCCGGAAATGGTTGAAAAGGCCACGCTATAGGACCCGGTGTCCATGGACCCGGTAAAATTCACCGCCCCTGCGGCATAGCCGTTGGCCTTTATCCTTCCAAAAGCGTCGTTAAGCCCCGCCTCGGCCATAGCCCGGGCCTGTTCATGGATCCTGGTCTTCTGGATAAGCAGCGTATCCCGCTGTATAACCGTGATAATAGACGCAGTGCTGAAGACCATGAGGGCCACAATGGCCAGAACGAACGGCATCACCCCGCCATTATTGCTTTTTATGTAGACCTCTACCGCTTTTTGAGCTCTCATGACGATCCCCTTACTTACCGGTATTTCTCGGATATACTTCTATGTAATTCTCCTCCGATATTTCTCTTCCGCCTCTCTCTTCGGACGTCTTTAACCTCACTTTGAGCACATGCACAAGACTCGAACCGTCAAGCAACACCTTCGCCTGTCCATGATCGTTTTTCCTGGCAATGTACCCGGTAATATTCACAAGCCTCTCCCCCGGGTCCCAGGTTATCTCAACATCGTCCACCCAGGTCGAGTATATACCTGTAACGTAAGGCACCCCGCTGTTATAGGGAAAGCTGTCCGCCGCTCCTGAGACCTGTTGGCTTACATAATTCGGGTACGACAGGGTGCTCGCCCCGGATTTCCAGAACGGGACAGACTCAAGTTCCGCTAAGAACTGTACATACCTCCCGGAGCCGATCGAAAGGGAAGCCGGGGTCGAACTGGCCGCCGATATTGATGTCCACAGGGTGGCCCCGGACATTGTCGCGCTGGATGAGGAACGTGCCTTTATTTTGACGTCCGATCCGGCGGGAACATACTCGGACCATTTAAGCGCGCTATATGACGGGGTCGTAACACCGGTATCGAATATACTGGATTCCACCGTTCCGGAATCCAGCCTGGAATCTATCTTTGAAACTATAAAGCTGCTTGAAGAATCACTGTAGGTATAACTGCTCCAGGACGGCAGGCCTCCTATGGTGGAATATTCCGATCCTACCGCGTAGTATGAGTGTACACTTCCGGAGGGCCCCTCCCAATACTTGCAGTTAACGTTCGCAGCATCGCGGATCTCCATGGATATAAGGTAATCACTGGTATTACGCAGCGGGAACGCCGTCCACAGTGACCAAACCTCTCCTCCGGCAGGTACAAAAAAGCTTTCCGTAATATTTCCGGAAAAATCCTTAAAAAAAAGTTGTTGATGCCGATGATATTCCTCCACTGTAAGGCTTCCGGGTGTCTGATTGACTTCTCCATGCGGCGATGTCCCCTGCCTTTTAGTAATGTACGCCCTCGTCACTAAAAGGTTATTCGTCGATGAGGATTTAAAAGATACCCTTATCATGTCCCCGGAGGCATCCAGGTTCGAGGACTTCACCACATCCCTGATGACGACCGGGGTCGTGCCAGTCCCCGGGAACGCTCCATCGCGGCCTCCTGTGACCGTGTCACCGACCTGTGCATTCGCGTCCCAGGCGAACACACCGGCATCGGAATCATTTTCCTGGATATCAAGGGACATCCTGGCTTCCTCCCCTACGCTCTTCACGTTATTGAGCGAAGAGTTTTTAAAAGAAGATTCCCTCCAAAGGTCGTATCCGTCGGTAAAAGCAACGTAGTCCCCGGACCCGGTAGCGTTGAACTCAAGGTAATTGTTATTTTCCCACTCTGTCCCGTAAACACGCACGGCAGTCCCCCCCACTTCAGTAAGGGCGCCCGAAGGAGCATCGGACGACGCGTAGTACTCGGCCTCCCTGCGGCTCCCGGAAGGTTCTATCATTATCTGGTCTATTCCGATGTCGTACCCAAGAGAAGAGTCGTTCTTACCGGTTATCTCAAAAGCTATTGTATGGTCCCCTGGCGTCATCTGTGCCATTCCAAAAGTCACTTTTCCGACTTTTACGGGAGTCGCGGAATCCTCGTAAAACTCTATCACCGAAGAAAGATCTGATATTTCAAATGCCTCTACTTTTCTGGCCAAAGTGTCGGTCGAAAAGACACCCGATCCGGTACCGGCCGACACCACATCTTCCAGTTCCTCGTATCTCTCCTCACGAGTGAGACTATTGTCCCTGTTATAGAGCACCGTCCTGAGAAGAGAGGCTTCTCCTCCGCTTGTATAAAGATGGTAGATCACCGTATCATCCCAATCGATATTCCCCTCCGAGTCGAGGGGGAGGAGCCCATTGCTGTCAAGCGTAGCGACCGGCATACTTACCGCGCTCTTTGGAGTACCCGCATCAGGGAAATAAACCATGTAGTTGAGGCTGGAGAGCCTAAGGTCATGCTTCATTGTCTCAAGCGCGTTCATGACATCCGCTCTTAATGCCATTCTGGTGTTCTCTGCCGTCCATGCCCCTGCAGCAAAAGACCATGCCGCCACTACAGCAGTCACCACAACGGCAAAGAGCGCCGCCACAAAAAGCACTTCTACCATTGTAAAACCTTTATGTCCTTTCACCCTTCTGAACATGTCCCTCCAAATCTTTCCGTACTAAATATCTGCGATTATCGTCTCAATTACAACGGGATCTCCCTGATAGGCGAGAGGGGTCGTGATCGTTCCATCCGTGCCAAGTTTTACCTTTCTGGCGGTCACCTTGGCTTTAGTCAGATAGGGGTTCGCGTTATAATTCTGGGTTATCTCCGTAGTTCGAAAATACTCTCCCGTCGAAGAAACGTTACCATCCGAGGATACCTGGATGCCGCTCTCCTCCGCAAAAGGCAGCATATCGCTGTCAAGCCTTTTCAAGACCTCGATACGGCGAAGAGCTATATTCGTCAGCGTATAGCCCATCCCTGATCGTTTTGATAGGACTGAGCTCTGAGTAACGGCCGCAAAAAGGGACACCACCGCTATGGTCACTATTACCATAGAAACAACGACTTCAACAAGGGTCATCCCCTTCTTTGAACGTATCGACATACACATATTTTATCCTCCAATACCGGACTACCACCACAATTATAGTATACCATATATGTCGAATAGAAAAGGGGCGGGAAACCCGCCCCTTTTGGTCCGTCTATCAGCCTCTACGACCGTTCAGGCCCCTATCAGAAGGAGAACACCTATCATTATCGGCACAAGCACCACTCTCCGGATCAACCCCTCCGGTTTCTCTTTTATGATGCCGATAAAGCTCTTCACCTTTTCCGCTCCCAGATACAGCATAACGGCACCCGCCAAAAGAGGGATCATCCCTATTACAGCTACCAACCACGGGATCGAACATTCTCTGGCCGACGCCAGAAGGAGGATCCCCACAGTGACACGCACAGCGGCCACGGCATAAACTCTGTTACCCACAAGCACAAGGTCCAGGACCTTTTTCATAGACACCGGCGTCATGAATACGACCACCCCTGCAGTAAGGACCACTATACCTATGATCTTGGCTAAAAGTACCATTCTTTTCCCCTTTCTTTTTCTTTTAAGTTACCGGCTTCTGCATAAAACTCATCGACCCTTCCCTCCCCACCCATTCTGCCTACCCTTCAAACAGGTCCTCCCATTTTTTGGAGTTATCAGGCTTCATAAAAGGTTCCCGTCTTCCCGACACCCATTCTTTCTCCATGTGATAAAGATACCCTATACAACTTTCTAAAGCCACCTGCCCTGGACCAAATCTCTCTTTTATGACCGAGAGGGTCTTATCAATGTCATTTCCAGAAGGAACCTTTACCTTTTCCTGAAGACCGTAAAGTATCTTCCGGATATTCGTCTCAATATAACGATAGTTCTCTTCGTCCCATCCATCCTCCATCACCTGACGACACCTGGTAATGGCGTCCCTCACGATGTCAGCGTTCTCGTTATCCATCTCATCCTCCCGGACAAGTACTGACCATTTTCACGCCCGTTAGAAGATCCGCCGCATCCGGTCAATCTGTCCTCGCCGCTGAGTAAAGTCTCGGCGGTTTCCAATCGGCGAACCCTCTGTATCGCGGATACTTGGCCGCATCCTTCGTCCTCTTTGTGAATTGGATAGCCTCAACGGGGCAAAAATTGTAGCACCTGAGGCAATGACAGCACCTCTTGCCAAAAACTGGCTTCTTCCCCGTCCGGGTTATATTCCCGGCAGGACAGGTAGAGACACAAAGACCGCACCCGACGCATGTGTCCGAGGCCTCCAGTCCTCTACGGAAAAGTTCGGCCATCAGTTTGTTCGAGGACCTTTGAACCAGACCGATAAGAACGCTCCCTAATCCCGCGCCTTCGAAACTCGGTTTTCCCTCCATGAGTATCCGGGATATCTTGTCTATCTTCTCTCCCGCGGAGTCATAAAAACGGTCAAGGTCCTTACCATTCCTGATCCTGAAAATATCCAGGGGCGGAACCTTTAAATTGTTCGGCATTCTAACGTATCCGGCATAAACGGGTCTATAACCTCTTCTCTCAAGGGTCCTTATCGGGATCAGGCAGGCGTCTCCCCCGATAAGACCGATCGTGGAAACAACGGATACGCTCTTTCCGTTCCCTGCAGGCATGAGGTCAATGAGGCTCTTTATCGGATCGGGGACATCTGACGCGTATGTTGGGAACGAGAGGATCACCGAATCAGCGTCGGAGGTCAGGTCCCTCATACGATAGGCGGCGAGATTCCTGTCCCCCCGGAAACCCGGGCCTCTCCCGCAGGACGCCCATATCCTGTCAGCGTGATAGATATTACAGAAATACCCCTCGTCTTCAAGCCGCTTACGCAGTTCATCGGAGACGAACTGCGTATTACCAGTACCCGAAAAACATATTATCGCGTATTTTCCGGTTCGTGCCATCCTGCCCCCTTTTGGGAGATATCAAGTGAGATCATGTTCATTATACAGCCCCCGCTGTCTGGTGGGCAACAATTAGAAATGTCCACTAATGAAAAAGCGGCCCTTTCCGGGGCCGCTTTTTCAGAAAACTCCTAGGTCTATTTCCCGAAGGATTTTTTGAGGTCATTTTTCATTTTATCAGCTTGTTTTTCCATTTCCTTGGCCTGTTTTTCCATGGCCTTCTTTGCTTTAGCGGATTCCCTCTGGGCTCTTCTCTGGGTCAAGAGCATTTTCTTTTCATTTTCATCCTTCCCTCTTGTAGCCCACCAGTCACTCACTTTGTCGATCATGGTATCCTCGGCATAGACGGGAACGGCCATGAACGCCATGGCAATAAAAAGGATAGCAACTGTGAACGCGATCACTTTCTTCATTTTTTCCTCCTTGTCATCCTCGAACATTACGATCATACAGGGAACTGAAAACTAATTCGAAATGAAAACGATCCGAAAGTACAGCGGCTCCTGCGCGGAACCGGACATAAAATGGAGAAATATGCCCGCGAGAAAAATAGCTAACCCCAGTAGGGAGCGAAGGTCTCTCCGAAACGCGGCCTTGATCAGAGGATCGTCCGGTTCAAGCCCGGAAAGATAGGCGCGTTTGGAAGGGCTCATAATAAGGTACAGGGGGCTGTTAAAGACCACCAGCAGAACACCGACGACATTGAGCACAAAGGCAGCGATCGTTAAATGATCCTGAGCTATCATGAGTTCCATAGCACTCTTCCTTTTCTGATAAAAAGAGTATACCAGTGCAGAGATGAATTGACAATGGGAATAAGCTCTTCTCGCTGTGAACGAAATTAATGGTCGCTTATAAGCTCCCGGCCGGGGGCAATGATAAAGATAAGAAGCGTTTAAAACAAAAGAGCCCACGCTTAAGCATGGGCTCTTAAATTAAAGGGAGCATCGATCTACTCTCCCGTGCCGTTGCCAGCACAGTACCATTGACCACGAGGGGCTTAACTGCCGTATTCGGAATGGGAACGGGTGTTTCCCCCTCTGTATGGACACTCCCAAAAGGGATTACAGAGATTCTCTGCGAGAGACTACGGAGATAGAATATAAACCGAATCTCCGTAATCCCCCGCAAAAATACAAACGTTGGTGGAGGTTACCGTGAATTAGATGGTCAAGCCAATTGGCAAATTAGTACTCCTAAGCTAAAGACCTCACAGTCCGTACACTTGGAGCCTATCAACCTCGTAGTCTTCGAGGTGCCTAATGGGGATATCCATTCTTGGAGGGGGCTTGGCGCTTAGATGCTTTCAGCACTTATCCTTTCCGGACACAGCTACCCTGCTAATGCCGCTGGCGCGACAACAGGAACACCGGAGGTCCGACAATCCCGGTCCTCTCGTACTAGGGATTGATCTCCTCAAATATCCTACGCCCACCATAGATAGAGACCGAACTGTCTTGCGACGTTCTGAACCCAGCTCACGTACCACTTTAACCGGCGAACAGCCGGACCCTTGGGACCTTCTCCAGCCCCAGGATGTGATGAGCCGACATCGAGGTGCCAAACCTCGCCGTCGATATGAACTCTTGGGCGAGATAAGCCTGTTATCCCCGGAGTACCTTTTATCCGTTGAGCGACGGCCCTTCCACACAGAACCGCCGGATCACTAAGTCCTACTTTCGTACCTGTTCGACTAGTTTGTCTCACAGTTAAGCTCCCTTATGCCTTTGCACTCGAAGCGCGATTGCCGACCGCGCTGAGGGAACCTTTGAACTCCTCCGTTACTCTTCAGGAGGAAACCGCCCCAGTCAAACTGCCCGGCTGGCACTTTCCCTGTCGTCGCTTCAGACGATCAGGTTAGAATCCTAACACAATAAGGGTGGTATTTCACCGTTGACTCCATGAAAGCTAGCGCTCCCACTTCGCAGTCTCCCACCTATCCTACACATATCGGGTCAAAATCCAATACCAACGTACAGTAAAGGTTCCGGGGTCTTTTCGTCCTATGGCGGGTAACCGGCATCTTCACCGATACTTCAGTTTCACCGAAACCGTCTTTGAGACAGCGCTGCTATCGTTACACCATTCGTGCGGGTCGGAACTTACCCGACAAGGAATTTCGCTACCTTAGGACCGTTATAGTTACGGCCGCCGTTTACTGGGGCTTCAAACCGCAGCTCACCCCTTACGGGGATCACCGAAGTTATTGACCTTCCAGCACCGGGCAGGTGTCACTCCCTATACGTCCTCTTACGAGTTTGCAGAGAGATGTGTTTTTGCTAAACAGTCGCAGCAGCCTCTTTATTGTAACTCCATCACGCTTCCCCGCTTTTGACGGGTTTACGCTACCGGAGCACCCCTTCTTCCGAAGTTACGGGGCTATTTTGCCGAGTTCCTTAAAGACGGCTATTTCGAGCGCCTTGGTATATTCTACCTGTCTACCTGTGTCGGCTTGCGGTACGGTCACCCATCAGGCTCATGCAAGTGGTTTTTCTAGGCAGCGTAGCCTTACTCAGTTCGCCTTCTCCGTAGATCAGGCTCCCATTCGCCTCTCGCCCCTTGCGGGGCTGCCGACTTAGACGCGCACATCCAACCGCGCGCTGAGCTAGCTTCCTGCGTCACACTGCATTAATAACGTCTGACAGGTGGTTCCGGAATATTAAACCGGATATCCATCACCTACGCCTTTCGGCCTCGGCTTAGGACCGACTAACCCTGAGAGGATTAACCTTCCTCAGGAAACCTTAGACTTACGGCGGATCCGTTTCTCGCGGATCTTTTCGCTACTCGTTCCGGCATAATCACTTCTGGTTCGTCCAGGTGTCCTTACGGTCACCCTTCGACCTACAACAGAACGCTCCCCTACCAATTAAGCTTTCCGAAGAAAACTTTATTCCACAGCTTCGGTAATAGGTTTTAGCCCCGATCATTTTCGGCGCGAAATCTCAATTGACCAGTGAGCTCTTACGCTTTCTTTAAATGATGGCTGCTTCTAAGCCAACATCCTGGTTGTCAAAGAGACTTCACTTCCTTTACCACTTAACCTATATTTTGGGACCTTAGCTGGTGGTCTGGGCTGTTTCCCTTTTGAGCATGGAGCTTATCCCCCACACTCTGACTCATATGGCATGGTACAACGGTATTCGGAGTTTGATTGGGTTCAGTAAGCTGGTAAGCCCCCTAGCCCATTCAGTACTCTACCCCCGCTGCCATCTACCATACGGCTAGCCCTAAAGCTATTTCGGGGAGAACCAGCTATCACCAAGTTTGATTAGTCTTTCGCTCCGACCCACAACTCATCCAACCGCTTTTCAACGCAGAATGGTTCGGACCTCCTCACGGTTTTACCCGTGATTCATCCTGGTCATGGGTAGATCACTTGGTTTCGGGTCTACTAAATCCGACTTATTCGCCCTATTCGGACTCGCTTTCGCTTCGGCTCCCCCGTTGAACGGGTTAACCTTGCCGGACATAGTAACTCGCCGGATCATTATTCAAAAGGCACGCCGTCACCCATTCCCTGACTAAATCAGGGCATAGGGCTCCGACCGCTTGTAGGCATTCGGTTTCAGGTCCTATTTCACTCCCCTTACCGGGGTTCTTTTCAACTTTCATTCACATTACTTGTTCACTATCGGTCACAGATTAGTATTTAGCCTTGCCTAGTGGTCTAGGCAGATTCCCACAGGGTTCCACGTGTCCCGTGGTACTTGGGAAACGTTCCCAGCCGCCCTGTCGTATTTCACTTACGGGACTATCACCCTCTTTGGTCGACCTTTCCAGATCGTTCTGCTATACGACAGTTTAAGCCGAGCATTCTGCACAACGCTCCGGATCGTTCCCACGACATCCTATAGACAACACATGCAGGTTATCACGTCTACAGGATTTAGGCTTTTCCCGCTTCGCTCGCCGCTACTGAGGGAATACCGCTTGGTTTATTTTCCTCGGCCTACTTAGATGGTTCAGTTCAGCCGGTATCGCCTCCCTTTCGGGATAACCGGATATTACTCCGGCCAGGTTGCCCCATTCGGAAATCCCCGGATCAAAGCCTGTTTGCGGCTCCCCGAGGCATATCGCTGCTTACCGCGTCCTTCATCGCCTATCTGTGCCAAGTCATCCACCGAAAGCCCTTTGTAGCTTGACCAAAAATATAAAATCTTTGGCCATTCCGTCCATCGCTTCCCTTACGGGGGCGTTGAACGGATTTTCATCATTTCAGTAGTTTGCATAAAGCAAACACTGGTTCTCGGTATTTTGATGCCTCCACCAACGTCTGTCAAAGAGCGGAACCGCTTGTGGCGGTAAAAATCGTTTTAATCTGCCATGGTGGAGATGAGGGGATTCGAACCCCTGACCCCCTGCTTGCAAAGCAGATGCTCTACCAACTGAGCTACATCCCCGTGCCCATACCAGACTATCAGTTTTGAAAGTCCAGAACACTAACATAAAACAGCAACAATGTTAGCGGTCTGTTTTTTGGCATAGCCAAAAAAAATGGTGGGCCCATCTGGGATCGAACCAGAGACCTCCGCGTTATCAGCACGGCGCTCTAGCCAACTGAGCTACGGGCCCAGGCCAATATCCGGTCATGGCTTTCTAAAATAGAACCGACCCGAAGCTAAGCTCCAGTTTAAATTCCGCAAAAAATTAAATAACCGAAAGCGTGTGAGTTTCTTTTTTGTCTTGTTCTTCATGTCCCACCACTCGTGAGCGGATGGGAAGTGCTCCTTGAAAGGAGGTGATCCAGACGCACCTTCCGGTACGACTACCTTGTTATGACTTAGTCCTCCTCACCAAACACACCTTCGACGTCGTCCTCCTTGCGGTTAGACAAACGGCTTCGGGTGCACTCGACTCGGGTGACTTGACAGGCGGTGTGTACAAGACCCGGGAACGTATTCACCGCAGCATGGCTGATCTGCGGTTACTAGCGAATCCAACTTCACGGAGGCGGATTGCAGCCTCCGATCTGGACTGGGGCCGTCTTTTTGGGATTAGCTCCACCTCGCGGTTTGGCAACCCTTTGTAACGACCATTGTAGCACGTGTGTAGCCCTGGGCGTAAGGGCCATACTGACTTGACGTCATCTCCTCCTTCCTCCAGTTAAAAAACTGGCAGTCTCCTTAGAGTGCTCCCTTGCGGGTTAGCAACAAAGGACGATGGTTGCGCTCGTTGCGGGACTTAACCCAACATCTCACGACACGAGCTGACGACAGCCATGCAGCACCTGTGTAAGCTCCCGATTTATACGGGTCGTTGCCCTTTCAGGTTCCTACTACTTACATGTCAAACCCAGGTAAGGTTCCTCGCGTAGCATCGAATTAAACCACATGCTCCTCCGCTTGTGCGGGTCCCCGTCAATTCCTTTGAGTTTTAGCCTTGCGACCGTAGTCCCCAGGTGGTGCACTTAACGCGTTAGCTACGACACCGATCCTTGCGAACCAGCACCTAGTGCACATCGTTTACGGCTAGGACTACCAGGGTATCTAATCCTGTTTGCTCCCCTAGCTTTCTCATTTGAGCGTCAGTATCGGACCAGTAAGCCGCCTTCGCTAATGGTGTTCCTCCAGATATCTACAGATTTCACCCTTACTTCTGGAATTCCGCTTACCTCTCCCGTACTCAATTCCGCCAGTATCGAGCGCAGTTCTATGGTTGAGCCATAGGATTTCACACTCGACTTAACGGAACGCCTACATGACCTTTACACCCAGTAAATCCGAACAACGCTTGCCACCTCTGTATTACCGCGGCTGCTGGCACAGAGTTAGCCGTGGCTTCCTCCGCCCGTACCGTCAATCGGAAAGGTTATTAGCCCTCCCGCCTTCATCCGGGCTGACAGTGGTTTACAACCCGAAGGCCTTCATCCCACACGCGGCGTCGCATTGTCACCCTTTCGGACATTGCAAAAGATCCTCGACTGCAGCCTCCCGTAGGAGTCTGGGCAGTGTCTCAGTCCCAGTGTGGCTGACCATCCTCTCAGACCAGCTACCCGTCATAGCCTTGGTGGGCCGTTACCTCACCAACTAGCTGATAGGTCGCAGGCTCATCTTAAGGTGACAGGCCCATTTTCAGAGTCCCCATCTTTAACCTCAGCCCCGAGGGGCCGTGGTCTTAGCCGGTATTAGTCCGACTTTCGTCAGGTTATCCCGAGCCTTAAGGAAGATTACCCACGCGTTACTCACCCGTTTGCCACTATCCCCCTATTGCTAAAGGGATCGTTCGACTTGCATGCCTAATCCACGCCGCCAGCGTTCGTTCTGAGCCAGGATCAAACTCTCCAGTTTAATCTTGGGTACTCACACGCTTTCGGTTATTTAATGTCAAAGAGCAGTATATAAAGACAAAAACATCACCTGAATGATGCTTTTGTTTTTAGCAACACTCTGATACGATCGACTATTATCCTAGAGATCTATCCGGTATTAGTATACCAGCCCCTATCTCCTATGTCAAGCCTATCTATCTTTTAATGAACTGCTGTTACTTGTTCCCCCTTGCGGAGGTAAGTGATATTTTACACAAACACCTTAAACTGTCAAGCACTTTTTTAAAATATTTTTTGTGCTTCTTTTTTGCCTGCTCCGGTGACCCGCCTAGTCACTTTTAAATCGGCAGAATTTTCTTTTCCCCGCTTTAAGTACATGGCTTTCGGAGCCGATCTCGATCATGTATGATGGATCATTTACCCTCTCCCCGTCAATGGAAACCGCCCCCTGCTGGACCAAGCGCCTCGCCTCACTGCCGGAAGCGGCGAACCCGACGAACTTTATAAGGTCGACTATTCCCACACCGGGCCCATTTATAACGAATTCCTCCATATCTTCCGGTAATTCTCCTTTAGCAAAAACCGCGTCAAAAGACGCTCTGGCATCTTTCGCTGCCTTGTCCCCGTGATACTGCGACACGATATCTTCGGCAAGCGATGCTTTTGCTTCGCGCGGGTGTTCCCTGCCCTCGGTCACCGCCTTCTTTATCGCCTCGTGATCCATGTTCGTAAGAAGTTCATAGTATTTCCACATAAGGTCATCGGAAACAGACATTATTTTCCCGAACATATCCCCTGGATCTTCGTTGATCCCCACGTAATTGTTCAGGGATTTTGACATTTTATCTACACCGTCAAGCCCCACAAGAAGGGGCATGGTGATCACCACCTGCGGTTCCTGGGGCATAGGGTTTCCTTTGCCTTGAGGGCCTGACTGGTCATAATAGCTGCGCTGGAGGTCCCTTCCTACAAGCAGGTTGAACTTCTGATCCGTACCTCCCAGTTCTACATCCGCTTTCATTACCACGGAATCATACCCTTGTATAAGCGGGTAAAGGAACTCCAGTATGCTTATCGGCTCCTGGCCCTTGTACCTCTTCAGAAAATCGTCGCGTTCCAACATCCGGGCTACGGTATATCTGGCGGCCAGGTCGAATATCCCCTCTGTACCAAGTCCGTCACACCAATCTGAATTAAAATCGATTTTGGTCTTGTCCTTGTCAAGTATCTTGAATATCTGTTTTTTGTATGTCTTCGCGTTCTCCTTGACCTCTTCTCCCGAAAGCTGTTTACGCGTTTTAGAACGTCCTGAAGGATCCCCTATCCTGCCGGTGAAATCCCCTATAAGGAAATGTACCTCATGCCCCAGGTCCTGGAAATGTCTCATCTTCCGTATAAGCACGGTGTGCCCTAAATGGATATCCGGAGCGGACGGATCAAAACCGGCTTTTACGATAAGAGGCCTCCCCTGGGATAGTTTGGCTTTTAACTCAGCCTCACTGATCACCTCTTCGGCGCCCCTTTTTATCAACTTAAGCTGTTCGTCTAAAGGTTTCATGGTGCGGTCATTCTAACACAAGCCCCAAGAGGGTGTCAACGAACAGCCCTATTGTTCAAAAACCGGAACATATCTGCTATAATCTACCGAAAGACCCTCTACAGAAAGGAGAGATCCATGACAAAGACGTACAAAAGCATACAATGCTCGGCGCTTAAAGATGTGGCTGAATTTATGTGTCTGGCCGCCAGAACGGCGCCAAAGACCAGAGGACGGGATAACCTCATAATTGCCCTTCTGGAACCTGAGGACAAAGAAAAGGTCATCGCCAAAATGCTTGAGATAGCCCGTCGTGACGGCCGCAAGAGCTTCGAACGGGACGCAGGCAACCTTAAGGATGCCGAACAGATCGTCATGATCGCCTCACGTAAAAATGCGATCGGTCTTGACTGTGGTTTTTGCGGGCACCCGACATGCTCTTCCCTTGAAGCGTCGGGCGGCGTCTGTGCTTATAACTCCATGGATCTGGGGATAGCCTTGGGTTCGGCATCAGCTCTGGCCGCTGATTTCAGGGCCGATAATCGCCTTATGTTCTCCATAGGTAAGGCAGCCATAGAACTGGGCCTTCTGGGATCGGATGCTTTTCTGGCGATAGGAGTGCCTCTTTCCGGAACAGGCAAGAACCCCTTCTTCGACCGTTGACCGCGATGAAAGCGGATAATAAAAAAGGAGCCCGGTATTCCCGGGCTCCTTTTTTATTTTTTCCGGTCAGACTGGTCTTATGCAGCAGGTTTCTCGGTCTTTTCTACACCCTTCTGACTAAGAGCTATCTTTTTCTGTATGCCATCTATGTGGATGACCTTCACCTTTATGGCGTCGCCGACCTTGTAGACTTCTTCCATCCTCTGTTCCGGGGTAAGTTCCACTTCCGAAACATGGAGCAGCCCCTCCAGATCCCTCTCAAGCTCGACAAAGATACCGAAATTGGTAATATTGGTAACCTTTCCGTCACAAAGGGTCCCGGACTCGTAGCGCTTGCTTATATCATCCCACGGATCCTGGGAAAGCTGTTTAACTCCCAGTGCTATACGCCTGTTCTGCTCGTCAACATTAAGGACCATGGCCTCTATTTCGTCGCCCTTTTTCATCACTTCTTTAGGGTGGTTGACCCTTTTTGTCCAGGAGAGATCTGAAACGTGAACAAGACCTTCTACGCCGCTCTCTATCTCCACGAAAGCGCCGTAATCGGTCACCGCGTTTATTTTACCTTTAACCTTATCTCCAGCGCTGTACCTTTCCTGTACGCCGTCCCAGGGGTCGCTCTCAAGCTGTTTTAGCCCGAGAGATAATTTCTGGTTATCCACATCCACCTTAAGGACCATGGCTTCCAAAGTATCGCCCACCTTAAATCGTTCGTTAGGATGGTTATACTTCTTGGTCCATGAGAACTCCGATATGTGGATAAGCCCTTCTATGCCTTTTTCAAGTTCCACGAAAACGCCGTACGGCATTATGTTCACCACAGTGCCTTTAGCTACGCTGTTCTCCGGATATCTCTCTCCCACGGTATGCCAGGGATTCGGCTGGTTCTGCTTAAGGCCGAGAGACACTTTGATGCTCTTCTTGTCAAAATCGAGCACCTTCACATCGACCTCGTCGCCGATCTTAAGCACCTCGCTGGGATGGCCTATGCGCCCCCAACTCATGTCAGTTATATGCAAAAGACCGGTTATCCCGCCGCCGATATCTATAAACGCGCCGAAGTCCGTGATGTTACGCACGATACCCTTTACGAGATCACCCTTGTTGAGCGTTTCCAGTATAGCCTTCTTTTCCTCCCGCCTCTTTTCCTCAATAAGTTCCTTGCGGGAAAGAACGATGTTCTTTCTTGGGATATTTATCTTTACGATCTTGAATTGGAGCTTATGTCCGACCATGCTGTCCGCGCCTCCGAGGTCCTGCATGTAGGAAAGACTCGCCGGAAGAAAAGCCTCCATGCCTATGTCGACCATAAATCCGCCCCGGACCTTTCTGGAAACCTTTCCTTCGATGAGGTCCCCTTCATTATGGTTGTCGAGGACGTTCTGCCAACCCTTGTAACGTTTGGCTTTCTCGTGTGACACCACCACCATACCGGTATCGTTCTCTTTTGATTCCAGTATAACGTCAAGTTTGTCACCCACCTTCAGCTCGTCCCAATCAGATATCTCCGACTTCGGGATAACTCCTTCGGACTTGTACCCGATATCGACTACCACCTCTTTTTCGCCTATCTGGACCACTGTCCCTTTGAGTATCTGACCTTCTTTCACGTCAGACACACTATCGGCGTAAAGTTGCGCCAGCTCTTCGCTGTAATCCGGTTTTTCCATGTCAATGTCCATTAATGAATCAACTCCTTTGATATAGATTTTTGAGGTCATATTTTACCCCTTTTATTCGTAAGTTGCAATAGTTTTCAGCCCTTTGGGCCGTCATCTCAAGACTGACCGCTTTGCGTTTTTCCAAAGGCCTCTACTTCCTCTTTTATCAGAGCTATCCTGTCCATTACCATGCCGGCTATTGAATCGTAATCCTTGATGCCTCCCGGTACAGCGGCTATCTCTTCAGGCGATATTGGGTTCCCAACATGAACTTCTATCCGGGTCCCTTTTTTTATTGGTTTTCCCTTGGGAAATGCCTCACTGGTACCGCTCACATAAACGGGAACGACCGGTACCGCCGCTTTTGCCACCAGGAACCCTATTCCTCTTTTAGCCGACTGAAGCTCACCGTCAGCGGAACGCGTGCCTTCCGGGAATATACCGACCGCATATCCTTCATGAAGCCTCTTAACGGCTTCTTTCAAACTTCTTACGCTGTTCTCTCCGCGCTTGACGGGTATGCATCCTACCATACGGCACCAAGCACCCACCAGAGGCATATCGAACAACTCCTGTTTGGCCATGAAATTCACAAAATTCCAACCGCATGCCATGCCCACAAGAGGAGGATCTATAAGACTTGCGTGGTTGGAAGTTACGATGAACGGAGGGGATGGGACCTTTTCCCTGCCGTACATCTTCACCTTGAACAGAATTCTCACATACAAGAACAAAAGTCTCTTGGATATCTCGAATATAACCGAACTTTTACGTTTCACCGGATCATTTGCCTTTCACCTTTAATACTATCATGTCCACTACCTGATCGATCGTAAGGTCGGTTGTGTCAAGCAGCTCCGCGTCATCGGCTTTTTTCAGGGGCCCCACTTCCCTGGTCTTATCCGTGTGGTCCCGCTGTTTGAGGTCGTCAGCCACCTCAGCACGCGTGATCGGCTGCCCCTTCGCCCTGAGCTCCGCCAAACGCCTTTCTACCCGCTCGTCGAAAGAAGCGTCAAGATAGAACTTGGATCTGGCTCCCTTAAGGACCACTGTTCCGACATCGCGCCCTTCCATGACGGTACCACCCATCCGGCTGGCCATCTCCCTCTGCATACGGACCATATTCTCCCTGACACCGGCAAGTTTACAAACATGCTTGATGTTAACGGTGACTCCCATGGCGCGTATCTCTTCAGTAACATCCTCCCCATCAAGAATAACACGTATAGGTCCGCCGGAACGCGCGGGGATCAGCTGTATGTCGACATTTCCGGAAAGGTCGACTATTGCCGCTTCATCCCCCAGACAAATGTTCTTCCTCATCACCTTGAGCGTAAGAGCCCGGTACATTGCCCCTGTATCGATGTACACGTAACCAAGTTTATCGGCGACAAGGCGGCTTACAGTGCTCTTTCCGCTCCCGGCAGGACCGTCAATAGCGACGGCGTCGATCTGTCCCAAAAGCGCCATCTCTCATCTCCTTGCATTTTCTTAAGCGCCCGTAAAGCGGCGCCTTTTTCTTTTTCCTTATATCATTCTCGATATCGAATAGGATTTTTCTGAATCTGGACAAAGCGGCGAGGACAAATTTTCTGTTAGCGATCAATATCTCGGACCAAAGTAATGGGTCGGAAGAAGCTATCCGCGTTGTATCCCTGAACCCGCCGGCCATATACGGATAGTTTTTTTTTCGTTGTGATCCGGCAAGCGCGTACGCGGCCACATGGGGAAGATGGCTCGTGAAGGAAAGGAGTTTGTCGTGTTTTGCGGGTGACATGACCTCCACCCTGGCCCCCATTGCCCGCCAAAGTTTTTCAAGAACTATGACCTTTTCCCTTGCCGACGGACCTGAAGGGGTCAAGATACACATAGTGTTCTCAAAAAGATGCTCCGAAGCGTATTCCACCCCGGTCTTCTCCGACCCGGCAAGCGGATGTCCTCCCACGAATGAAAAATAACTCCTGTACCTGCCAGCAATATCCGATATACCTGTCTTGGTACTCCCGACATCCGTGACCAGGGCTCGAGTACCCTTAAGATGAGGAGCGATGTCTGAAATGACCTTCTTTATGGTATCAACGGGGGTACATATAAAAACTATGTCCACTCCCCGGAGTGCCCGACCATATGAATTGACATATCCGGAAGTAAAAGCCTTTTCCCTGAGAGCTCTTTTGAGGGTCGATGGCCTTCGACAGACCCCCACCACCTCTTCGGCCAGTTTCTTTTTTATCAGGGCCCTTCCTATCGACCCTCCGATAAGCCCGGTCCCTATGATAACTATTTTTTTGAACTTCATAATACCCCGTCAACCATCTGTCTCTCGATCCCGTTGTTCGGTGAATGAAGCACAGCGAACGATCAATCCGGGTACCGCCGTGAACTAAATACTCCTGCCTACCGCTTCCGCTACTTTACGGCAATCTTTCACAAGTTCTTCGAATTTTTCCGGCACCAGGGATTGATCGCCGTCCGAGAACGCGTCTTCGGGATCGGGATGGACTTCAACTATGATCCCGTCCGCCCCCACCGCTACAGCAGCGCGAGACGTGGGGTTCACCATCGCCCACCTCCCGGTCGCGTGGGACGGATCGACCACAATAGGTAAATGACTTAGCCCCTTTATAGCCGGTACGGCATTAATATCGAGAGTGAACCTTGTGTAATCCTCGAACGTCCGTATTCCGCGTTCACACAGGACAACCGACTCATTGCCTCCCGAAAGGATGTACTCAGCGCTCATTAGGAATTCCTTGATCGTATTGGCAATACCCCTTTTAAGGAGCACTGGTTTGCGGATCTTGCCGAGTTCCTTGAGAAGATCGAAGTTTTGCATGTTCCTCGCCCCGACCTGCAGGATATCGGCGTACTTCAAAATAAGATCGATGTTCCTCACGTCCATGATCTCGGTCACGACCAATAACCCCGTTCTTTCTCTTGCCTCCGCAAGATATTTCAGCCCCTCCTCACCGAGTCCCTGGAACGCATAAGGGCTTGTCCTGGGTTTAAAAGCACCTCCCCTTAATACCGTCGCTCCGGCCTTTTTAACTTTCTCGGCAACATTGAACAGCATTTCCCTGTTCTCTACGGAACACGGGCCGGCCATGACAACAAGTTTTTTGCCTCCGATCTTGACCCCCTTGCCCAGGGTTATCTCGCTCGGCTCACTTTTGAAATCTAGCGAAGCGAGCTTGTACGGCTTAAGTATGGGTATCACCTTTTCGACGCAGCTAATGCCTTCAAGAGGAACATTCCTGAGGGTATCTTCTTTCCCTATAACTCCTATTATGGACCGTTCAACCCCCTGTGAAAGCCATGGTTTGAGACCAAGTTTTACGACTTTCTCGATTATATGGTCTATTTCCTGTTTTGTAGCCCCGGGCTTAAGTACTATTATCATTTGATCTCCTTATTGAAAGATCCTGTCAACGGACGGCCGTCGATAGGGGACAACATATCCTTTAACTTTTGGCTATCTCTTTCATCGCCTTCCTGAACTCCCTGATGAAAACCTTATTCTCCCGGGGAAGCCCTACATTGACCCTTATGAAACCCGGGAGACCCCACCCGGACATGTCTCGGACTATTACACCTTTTGTCAAAAGATATTCGAAAACCCTGGTCGAATTCCTTTCTACATTTACAAGGACAAAATTGGACCTGCTGGGAACATACTCAAGCCCCAAGTCGTTGAACACCTCATAAAGTTCTTTTTTGCCTTTGGTTGCCAGGTCAACCGCTTTTTTTACGTGTCCCGTCCTGTCCTCAAGTGCGGCCAGGGCAGCGGCCTGGGCTATAGAGTTAATGTTGAACGGTTCACGCACCTTATTAAGAACGTCGGCTATCTCTTCCCGCGATACGGCATAACCTATGCGGAGACCTGCCAGGCTATATGCTTTTGAAAAAGTCCTGGCGACTATTATATCTTTGTCTTTCCGCAATGCGTTCATAAGGGTCTCGGGATAATCTCCCCCCCTCGCGAACTCGTAGTATGCCTCATCAAGGAAAAGCACAACATGTCGGGGGAGGGATCTTATGAACCTTTCCAGATCTGGTTTATTGACATAAGTCCCGGTTGGATTATCCGGATTAGCGACGAAGACCATTTTCGTCCTGGGAGTTATGGCCTTCCTCATAGCCTCCATGTCGTACTTCATATCCTTAAGCGGAACTGCTCTAACCACCGCGCCTTCGACCATCGAGGCGATATGATAGATAAGGAACGTCGGCTTCGCAACTACCACCTCTTCTCCCGGATGAACGAAAGCCCTTATGGCCAGGACTATAAGCTCATCTGATCCGTTACCGAGAACTATGTTCCCCGGAGCTATCTTGAGCTTTCCTGAAAGAGCTTTCTTCAGATAAAAGCTCCCTCCGTCCGGATACCTGTTAACATCAGAAGCAGCTCGTCTTATGGCCTCCACCACTCCCTTGGGGGGAAAAAAAGGATTCTCGTTCGAGGCCAATTTTATGACCTTCTTGAGGCCGATCTCGCGCCTGACCTCTTCAATGGGTTTCCCGGGCTTGTAAGGTTTTATCTCCCCAAGTCTTTTTTTCCAGTTACTATTCCTCTTCGTACTCTTCCTCATCAGCTTGCCTTTGGGAAAGATCCCAGAAGTTTCACGAAATGACATTTTTTCTCCAGCTCTTTTAACGCGTTTTTAATATGCGGACTTTCGTAATGGCCGTCCATATCCACAAAAAAATAATATTTCCAAAGCCTCTGTTTTGACGGCCTCGACTCTATCTTCGTAAGGTTAATACCCTGTTTCTTGAAGGCCCCCAACATATCGTGGAGGACTCCCGGACGGTCCTTAACGGAGAACATTATCGCAGTCTTGTCCCTGCCTGATATCTTGCTCATCCGGTCACCGATGACCAGGAACCTCGTAACGTTCCTGGCGCTGTCCTCTATGGACGCAGCGACGATCTTAAGACCATATCTCTCCGCGGCCAGCGAGCTGGCTATGCACGCCGAATCAGGGCTGTCGGCGGCTATCTCCGCGGCCCTGGCGGTGGATGAAGCCTCCAAAAGTCTGGCCGACGGCAGGTTCTTCTCGATCCACCTCCGGCATTGTCCGAATACTTCGGGTTTGGAATAGATCTTTTTGATGACCGAAAGCTTTCCTTTAGTGCTCTGGATACTGTGCCTTATCGGGAACATTATCTCCGAGCAGATGAGGAGAGGTGAATCCATGAACATGTCGAGAGTATGGTTCACGGCTCCTTCTATCGAGTTCTCTATAGGGACCACTCCATAGTCCGTATTGCCCTTTGCAACCTCGCCGAAGACATCTGATATGCTGTCACACGGAACGTAATCGACGCTTGAACCGAATTTCTTCATCGCCGCCTGATGGGTAAAAGTGCATTCCGGCCCCAAATATCCTACTTTGAGCGTCTTTTCCAGAGAAAGACACGCGGACATTATTTCCCTGTAAACCGCCTTAAGGGACTCTGCCTGGACGGGGCCGGGATTCCGGCTGACCACTGAGCTGTACACGTGGCTTTCCCTGTCAGGGCTGTATATGGATTCTCCGTGATCTTTCTTGATGCTGCCGATCTTTGTACTCAAAACTCCTCTTTTGTTTATAAGCTCTATTATCCCGGAGTCTATAGCGTCGATCGATCTTCTAAGATCCTTGAGTTTCTTTGGGTTCATCGCCTTCCGTCCCTTCATTGACATTTTCTGCATTCCCGTTCTCATCATCCACCGGAACTCCCTTGAGGCCTATAAGCCCGGATTCCCCTTCTTCCGGGATATTTTCGTATTCTTCTTTCTCCTCCCCCTCGTCCGATCGATCATTAAAAGCCCCCTCCTGACGGACCGGGTCCTCTTTGTTCAGGTCCGGATCGACCGGCACCAGCGTCGGCTTTCCAAAATCCAGATCTTCTTCGGAAAACTCTCTTAAGGCCGGAAGGTCATCAAGCGAATTAAGACCGAACAGCTCGAGGAATTTTTCCGTGGTTCCATAAACAAGCGGACGGCCTGGGGCCTCTCTCCTCCCTTTTATCTGTATAAGCTCTTTATCAAGGATTGTCTTGAGCATTCCCCCGATGTTCACACCCCGTACGCTCTCTATTTCAGCCCTCGTCACAGGCTGTTTGTAGGCTATTATGGCCAGCGTCTCAAGGGACGGCCCGGTAAGTTTTGCCGGATCTTTCTGGTAAAGGTTACTTATCCACGGCATGTATTCCGGTTTTGATACTATCCGGCATCTGCCCGCTATCTCCGCGATCGAAAAACCCCGTTCGGGAGAGGCATATTCTCTCTTGAGAGAATCGAGCGCTTCATCTATGTCCTTATGGTCCGCGCTTTCTATTGCGCGCTGGATGTCTTCCCTGTTAAGCCCATCCTCGGAAACAATGAGAAGAGCCTCTATTATGGTCTTGATTTTTGATATGTTTTCCATTTTGTCGAAGGTCGGGTTGTAAGGTCCAGGCAAAGAACAAGCCCCCTACACCGGGGCTTTAACAAGTTCCGGGTTTCGGATCATCTCTATCTCCCCGAACGATTCCTGCTGGACGGCAAGGATCTCTCTGGCCTTCATAAGTTCAAGTACAGCCAGAAATGTCACTATGACCTCACTTTTACTGCGTGCCTCTCTGAACAGTCTCGAAAAATATATCCGTGGAGTATCCGCGAGCATGTGGTAGATGGCGTGTATCTTATCGCTTACAGTGAACTCGTTCTTTACCACCTGGTGGAACGCCTCTTTGGGCACCTCATTAAGGACTTTCCGGAAAGATGAGATAAGATCAAAGAGGCTCGCCTCGAAATACTCTGTCCCATCCTCCGTGAATATTTTACCTCTGGGCCCCTCTCCCTTTCTGACAAAAAGTTCCTTAGCGTTCTCCTTTAGTTCCTTAAGCCTCGCGGCCGCGTCCTTATACTTTTTATATTCCAGGAGTTTTCGCACGAGTTCTTCCCGCGGATCCTCTTCCTCCGGATCATCCTCGGCCTTCTCCTCAGGAGGAAGGAGCATCTTGCTTTTAATATGCATGAGCGTAGCGGCCATCACGATGAATTCGCCGGCTATATCCAGGTCAAGGAGCTGCATGAGCTCCATATATTCCAGGTACTGGCCTGTCACCTTAGCTATCGGTATGTCGTAAATATCTATTTTCTCTTTCTTTATCAGGAAAAGAAGGAGATCAAGAGGCCCGTCGAATATCTGCAGTTTGACTTTGTATGTCATTTTAGTCGTCAGTCGTCGATCTTGGGTCTTCAGCGGCCGGCGTTTCGATCACCCTGACGACTGACGGCCCGCGACCGATGACTTCACTCGATTATCTGATGCAAACACTTTTTCACTTTAGACATGGTCTTTTTAGCGGCCCTTGAGGCCCTTACCGCCCCATCTCGGACTATCCCTAGAGCCATTTCGTCGGTAATGTTCTCCCTTTTCGCCCTTATCGGTCCGAGATGTGCGTTGAGCGCCGAGGCCAGTTTCTCTTTGACTTCGACATCACCGACCTTACCCTCGCGATAGCGTGATTTAAGATCTTCGACTTCTTCCTTGTTGGGGTTAAAAATGTCGTGATATATAAAGACGGGGTTGCCATCAACATTACCTGGGATATCAGCCCTTACCCTGTTAGGATCGGTATACATGCTGAAGACCTTCTGTCTGACCACCTTTTCCGGATCAGAGAGTGATATGAAGTTCCCGTAACTTTTAGACATTTTACGGTTATCCAGACCTACGAGCTTTGCTACCTTTGTGAGGATGGCCTCCGGCTCTTTGAATATCTCTTTACCGTATAGGCTGTTGAACTTGCGGACTATCTCTCGGGTGAGCTCCAAATGAGGCAATTGGTCCATCCCAACAGGCACCGCGTCAGCGTTGTACAGGGCTATGTCGGCCGCCTGAAGAACGGGATATCCCAGAAAACCGTATGTCGCGAGCATCCTTCCTTCCAACTCCCTCATCTGCTCCTTGTAGGTCGTACACCTTTCAAGAAGTCCAAGGGGGGTAAGAAGCCCGAAAACCATGGCAAGCTCCAGGTGTTCCGGGACCATGCTCTGGATGAATATGACGCTGCGCCCGGGGTCTATCCCTGAAGCCACCCAATCTTTCACTATCTCTATACTATTCTGCTTGATATCACCGGGATTCTCGTAATCGCTCATAAGAGCATGCCAATCGGCTATCATGAAATAGCAGTCGTATTCATCCTGCATTTTCACATAATTCGATAAAGCGCCCACAAGATGACCAAGGTGAAGTTTGCCGGTAGGCCTCATTCCGCTAAGTACGTGTTTTCGCATGATTTGATTAAGATCCAGCCCAAATTAAAGACTTAAGTTGTTTACGCCTTTTTGCAGCCTTGATCTGGACCTTGATTATTGTTTTTCTATTTATTCAGTCTTCTGGCCACTTTTTCCACGATAAAGGTCTCGATGATATCGTTCTTGCGGATATCGTTAAAACTCCTCAGGTTAAGTCCGCACTCCATCCCTTCTTTTACATCTTTGACATCATCCTTGAACCTTCTGAGATTATTTATCTCTCCTTCATGGACGATCTCGTCCCCGCGTTTTATCCTAACCCGGTCTTTCCTGCTGGTAGTCCCTTTTAGGACCACGCAACCGGCTACTTTACCTGTTTTGGCCGGGAAGATCTCCCTGACCTGGAGGCGCGAGTGGAAAACTTCCTTTTCCTCGGGCTCCAGCATCCCCTCCATAGCAGCTCTTATTATATCTATAAGCTCGTATATTATGTCGTAACGATGTACATCGATCTTCTCATTCCTGGCTAATTCTTCCGCTTTGGGGTCTATTTTCACATGGAAACCCAGCACTATTCCGTTCGAGACCATTGCCAGCATTATGTCGGATTCATTTATGTCCCCCGCCCCATAATGCACGATATCCACTTTTACCTCGCTAGTACTAAGGTCCAAAAGCGAATGTCTGAGCGCCTCGACCGAGCCCTGAACATCAGCTTTGAGCACTATCCGCAGTTCTTTTGCCTCACCCTGAAGTATCCGGTTATGAAGATCCTCAAGCGTGACACGTTGACTGGATACCATCCGGGTTTTCCTGGTCTCTTTTTGTTTCAGCGTGGATAAGGTCTTAGCTTTCTTCTCGTCCTTGACCACAAAGAACTCTTCTCCGGCCTCCGGGACTCCCTGAAGACCGAGTATCTCTACGGGAGTTGACGGAGGAGCGGCCAGAACCCTGTCACCATGCTCGTTTATCATGGCTTTCACTTTGCCGTAATACTGGCCGACCAGAACGATATCATTAACATGCAGCGTTCCGTTCTTCACCAAAAAAGTAGCCACCACTCCCTGCCCTGATGTTTTCTTGCTCTCAATAACTACACCGCGGGCCCTTATCGAAGGATTCGCCTTCAGATCAAGCAGTTCCGACTCGAGCATCAGCATCTCTACTAACTGGTCCATCCCCTCCCCTGTCTTTGCAGATACCGGAACCATAACTGTCTTACCTCCCCAGTCCTCCGGCGCGAGATCCTCCTGTTGGAGCTCCCTCTTCACCCTGTCCGGGCTGGCATTGGCAAGGTCACATTTGTTGATAGCCACGACTATCGGGACCCCGGCTGCCCGAGCGTGGTCGATCGCTTCTTTTGTCTGCGGCATTACTCCGTCATCCGCAGCGACGACAAGAACGACTACATCGGTGGCATTGGCTCCTCTGGCGCGCATGGCGGTAAAAGCTTCATGGCCGGGAGTGTCAAGAAAAGTGACCGATCCCTTGGAGGTCTCGACCTTATAGGCTCCGATGTGCTGGGTTATCCCGCCTTTTTCCTTTTTGGCTACCAGGGTGTTCCTTATGTAGTCGAGAAGTGACGTCTTTCCATGGTCAACATGTCCCATAAATGTTACGATCGGGGCCCGAGGTACCAAAGGAACCTTGTCCGCCTCGTGATGTTCCTCGGAAAGTTCCTTCTCCATAGTGCTTATGCTTTTCGGTATCTCTAATTCATATCCGAAATTAGTCAGTATGTCCCGGGCAAGGTCCTCTTCTATGTCCTGATTGATCGTAATAAGTTGGCCCTTGCCGATGACGTACCTGAGGACCTCGTTCGGTTTTTTGTTGATCTTCATCGAAAGGAACCTAACACTAACGGGGACCTCCATTTCGACCTTCTGTGGAGTTTTGGACGCCGGCAGTTTGTCCTCGGTAACCGACGCGGCATCCACATGGGACTTGGGCTTGTAAAAAGACGTTTTTTTGCCCGCTTTTCTATATGCTCCCGGGCGTTTCACCCCAGGCTTTCCCATCAAGCCATCTTCTCCCTCAACATCGTCCTTTATCTCAAGCACTTCTATCGGGGAAAAACGCTCATTGTTGAACCCGCCTTTTTTCCCCTTGGGTTTGAGCAGCTTGGGCTTGGGCATATCTTCTTTGATCTTTGGCTCCGATTTCAAGGCTTCAGGTTCGGCATGCCTTATTATCCTTATGCCCTGGACCTTGGGGGAGTCCGATGGTTTAGGGATGTCTACCGGCTCAGGGAGTTTTATTTCTTCGGTCTTCACTCCCTCCAGGATGTCCTTTGCTTCTTTTATCTTTTCCAGATTTTTTTCCGGGGTTTCATCGACGGTAAGCTTCTTTTCGGAGGAAATGTCAGTTTTCGCACTTTCCCCGCTCTTGACCGCTTCTTTTTTGGATGTTTTTTTAGGTTTCGCGGCTGCCTTGGGAGCGGCCGGTTTTTTCGCAGGCTTTTTGGGTTTGGCTCCACCGAACTTGTGCCTTATGAGCGCCGCTATCTTCTCATCGACCTTGCTGCTCTCGTCTTCAGCGTCGACAAAAAGCCTCCGCATCTGATCGAGTATTTCATCTACTGACACTTCAAGCTCTTTAGCAAGATCCGATACTTTGATCGTCATATTCCACCTTTGGTTGATTAAGCTCCGCTGCCTTTATCGGCCGCTTCGCTCTTATCTTTATCGTCCTCGCCTTCCGGAATGACCTCTGGGATAATTCCTTCCTCTTCGGATGAGAACGCTCTGAGAACCGTGTTATCCCCCTTGGCTTCCTGACTGGCGGGCAATTCTTCCTGAGTGCCATCTTCATGTGGGCCGTGAGCGACAGCCTTAAGGGCGGCATCACATGCCGACATGATCTTTTCAGCGGTCTTTGGACCTATTCCGTTAAGCGCTGTCAGGGCTTCTATACCGGCAAGTTTGACCTTTTCCGCCGTGTCATAACCCGCTGCCATAAGTATATCCCGGGATTTTTCCGTGATATCCTCTATCTCCCCAATAAGGCGGTCCTTCTTTTCTTCAGCTGACTCGGCAATAAGTTCCCAATCGAGAAGTTTTGATGCGAGTCTTATGTTCCTGCCCTTTTTCCCTATCACCAGTGACAACTGATCCGCCGGAAGTGTCATCCGTATAGTACGATTATCCCTGTCTATGACCATACGGGTTATCTTTGCCGGACTTACAGCCGCCTTCAGATATTCTCTTATGTCGGAATTCCATCTGACTATGTCGATCCTCTCTCCGTGCAATTCCCTCACTATGTCCCTCACCCTGGAACCTCTCATTCCCACACAAGCTCCGACGGCATCAACTTTTTCCTCTTTGGAATGCACCGCTATCTTGGTCCTCTCACCAGGCTCTCTGGCTATCGCCTTTATTTCGACTATGCCCTGTGATATCTCCGGTACCTCCAGCTCAAAAAGTTTTTTCACGAACAGGGAATCAGCCCGGGAAAGGATTATTTCAAGTCCGGAAACCCCTTTCTCTACCTTAAGGAGCAGCGCCCTTATGCTTTCTCCCTGTCTGAACCGCTCTCTCGGTATCTGCTCTGTTTTAGGAAGCACCGCTTCTGCCTCGTCGGCCTCCACGATCGTGTTGCCTTTTTCAAAACGGTGCACCGCACCGCTCACTATGGTACCGACCTTATCCAGATACTTGTCGTGGACAACATCCCTCTCGGCTTCGCGTATTTTCTGTATGATGACCTGTTTCGCCGTTTGGGCCGCTATCCTGCCGAATTTGTCGCTCTTCACCTCAACGCCATCATTGTATATCTTGATCTCACCTGTATCCTTGTTTATCTTTACGGTGATATCCTCTTTCTCTACGTCCGGGTCGTCCACTACCTTTCGCGCGGCGCTTATAAGAGCGCTTTCTATCGCCCCAAAAAGCACTTCCTTGCTTATGCCTTTTTCTCTTTCCAACCGTTCAAGTGCGGATAAAAGTTCTCCGTTCATTTCATCTCCGTTCTATTTCTGGTCGTAACTTTGAGCCTCGCTTTAAGCACATTGCACATCTCTACCGAAAATACCCTGTCCTCGTCATCCCTCACCACTACAGGCTCTGTCGCCCCTCCGGAAACGAGGGTTCCTGTCAATTCACCACGGCCGCCGACAGGCTCGCGCACGACCAGTATCACCCTCTTTCCCCGGGCCCATTCAAATTCAGACCTGGACTTGAGCTCCCGATCGAGTCCGGGTGAACACACATCCACCACATAGCCTTTAAGGAATAGTTGATTCTCATCCACCCAGGAGGTCAATTTCCTGTTGAAGGCCCCGCATTCGTCCAGCGTGATCCCTCCATCTTTATCGATCGCTATTTCCACATGAAAAGGACCGCCGCCCTTATGGGCCACATTAACTACACAATACCCGTTCTTTGCCGCCTCTTCCCTGATATGGTCCGTCAGCTCCTTGGGAACATTCAATTCCGACATGATTTACCGCCTTACGCCATAACTAAAGGATCATTCCAATGGCTGTCCAGCCGCCATGCTAATACATAAAAAAAGTGGGCATTAGGCCCACTTGTCTGGCACAACACTAACCCGTTGATTGTATTATACAATTATGGGTATTGTCAAGGCTTTGGCTCTAAATGGTACACGGGCGATAGCAAAAGAAGACGTGTTAGGAGTTATGAAATTAAGATGTTGCGGGCGTCAAAAAGATCAAAATCTTTTATTTGAAAGAAAAACCGTTGTGGAAAAAGTCGCAATATTTAAATATCACGAAAAAACTATCCTCCGCCGCTGCTTATCGCGGCTGTCACAGCAGTATCGCGATACCTTGAAAAAGGGTCTTATTCCCGGAAATACGATACACTCCCCTGAGGCTGTCCAAGATCGCTGTAATAGCTATCGGTCTGTCCATGTCCATAAACCGGGACAGGGCTGAATTCTTCGGCTTCCTGAGCCTCATCCATTTTCCCGCCGCCCACATATTGACGGGCCAGAAGCTGTCCTCCGCTGCCGTACGTCTTCCTCTCTTTCAGTTTTCCGTCAGAACCATAATAGCTTTCGGTGGCCAGTTTACCACCGTCATATCGGAATACTATAGCTGCCCAGCCATCGGAAGTCTCCCTTAATCTCCCGTTATTGCCGTAATTAACGTCCTCGATCAAATTACCGGAAGCATCATACTTTTTTACCTTTTCGAGGGAACCGTCGATCCGGTAATAGGTCTCCCCGCGGACGACACCGAATTCATCCCATGATCTAACGTGTCTCGGCTTTCCATTCTGCCAATATTCCGCTTCAGTGTTGTTCAGCGTGACATCCCTGTCGACCTTGACTTCTTCGGACCCCGCCTCGCCGGCGTAAAAAACCCCGGCAACAATAAGGCAGAACACCCATAACGATGCTAATACACTGGATCTCATTTTTTTCCTTTTTTTGCCGGACCCATTGTCCCTTATATTTATGCTCATTCCGATACCTGATTTCGTTTCTTCTCAATGAGGCCCAGGAGGACCTCAAAAGCGGCGTCCTTTTCGGAAAGCACCGGCATTTTAAGGGCCCTGTCCTTCAGCTCTATCTTGCCGTTGTCCAAGTTCTTCTTCCCGATTATTATCTGGAACGGATACCCGATAAGGTCCGCGTCCTTGAATTTTACGCCGGGGGACTTTTCCCTGTCGTCCATGGCGGCATCCACTCCGGCATCAAGAAGCCGCTTATATATCTTTTCAGCCTCGTCAGCAACACCCTGGTCATCTTTGTTGACGGGGATTACTACGACTTCGTAAGGGGCTATGCTGAGCGGCCATATTATGCCATCCTTGTCATGGCTCTGCTCAATAAGTGAAGCCAGTATGCGGTTGACCCCTATCCCGTAACATCCCATTATAGCGGGATGCTCCTTTCCGCCGGCGTCGAGGTATTTTGCCCCCAATACAGAGGAGTATTTGGTACCCAGTTTGAAGGTGTGTCCTATCTCTATGCAGTACTTCATCTCCACCTTACCCCCGCACTTAGGGCAGGGATCCTCTCCGGTTATCACCCGGGCATCCATATACTCATCGACTTTTATATCCCTCATAGGTTCCACGTTCTTTAAATGCGTATCTTTTTTATTCGCGCCCGTCACCGCACCTGTCATCCTCATAACAGAGTGGTCCGCTACCACCCTTATGGGTTTAACCATATTCAACGGTCCGGAGAACCCGACCGGACATCCGGTGACTTCTAATATGGTCCTTTCATCCGCGAGCTCAAATTTCACGGCCTTAAGATGGTTCTTTATCTTTGTCTCATTGGCCTCATGATCCCCCCTGATCAGCACCGCCACCGTTTGGCCGTCCGCCAGGTAGATCAGGGTCTTTATCAGGTCCGAGGTCTTTACACCCAGAAACGCGCTCACATCCTCAACTCTTGTCATCCCGGGCGTCGAGACATCTTCCGGAAGAGCCTGTCCCATGACCGCTGACGCTGAATTCTTCTCCATGACCTTTGCCACTTCAGTGCTTGCGGCGTAGCCGCAAGAAGAACACACTACGATCCTATCCTCCCCTATCTCTGCCGGTACCATGAATTCGTGGGAAAGTGTTCCGCCCATCATGCCCGGGTCAGCTTCAACCGGTATATAATCAATACCGCACCTTGAGAATATCCGGCAGTACGCATCGTACATAGCTTTGTAACTTTTCTCCATAGCCTCCGGGTCCACGTCGAACGAGTACGCATCCTTCATTATGAACTCGCAACTTCTTACTATCCCGAAACGCGGCCTTACCTCATCTCGGAATTTGGTCTGTATCTGGTAAAGGGTGAGAGGAAGGTCCTTATACGAGCGGATCTCACCGGCTACAAGAGAGGTAACCACCTCTTCATGCGTAGGCCCAAGAGCGACCTCTTTTCCATGACGATCCTTGAATTTGATCATCACGTCCCCGATCACGCTATAACGCCCCGTTTTTTTCCAAAGCTCAACAGGCTGGATGGCCGGCATCATTATCTCAACGGCCCCTGCCCTGTTCATCTCTTCCCGGACAACTGTTCTCGCCTTGTCGAGCACCTTTAGCCCCAAAGGAAGGTAAATATACGCTCCCGAAGTCAGCCTCCTGATAAGCCCTGATCTCATCATCAGCTTGTGGCTTACTGCTTCAGCTTCCTGCGGATCCTCTTTTAATGTTGGTATCAGCGTTTTCGATAGCCTCATATAACTCCTCTTGCGTTCAGTAAACAGTGGAAGAATACGGGAATAACAGTAAATGTGTCATTGATGACTTCAAGCTTAAAGGATCACCCCTTGTCTCCCGCTATTCACTGTTCGCTGCTTACTGTTCACTAACTACCATCTTTACCAGTTCTCTGACGGCGTCTTTCGACTTGACCGTCTTAATTATCCTGCCATGCGAGAATATAGCGCCTTTGTCCTTACCGAACGCTACTCCCATATCAGCGCTCTTCGCCTCTCCCGGACCGTTCACTTCGCAGCCCATCACGGCGATCAAAAGCCCCCTGCACCCCGAACCCTGTGCTCTTTCGTCCGACCTTTGAATGCTCTCAAGTTCCTTTTTCAAATGAGCGGTTATCTCGGCAAGATCGACCCGGCACCTGCCGCAGGTCGGACAGGCTATGACCCTATGACCAAAACTTCTGACCCCTGCGGATGAGAGTATCCTTCTCGCTGCGGGTATTTCCTGGATCGGATCGCCTGTGAGCGACACCCTTATCGTGTCACCTATACCGTCCAGAAGAAGCGCTCCGATACCTATGCTCGAGCTTACTATCCCGTCCTCAGGAAGTCCGGTCGCCGTCACCCCGACATGAAAAGGATAGTCGCATTCACGCGCCATGATACGGTATGCGTCCACCGTGGTCATAACATCGGATGCCTTCAAAGATATCACAATGTCCCCGAAACGCTTCCTCCTGAACGGTTCAATGTATTTAATGAGAGCCGACACCATAGCCTTTGCGGGACTTCCTTTTCCTCTGGCCATTTCTGTAAGTGATCCCGAGTTGGCGCCTATCCTAATGGGAAGTCCCCGATCCCTGCAGGCCGCGATAACATCGTTAATACCTCCGGCATCTTTCATGTTCCCGGGATTTAGCCGTATCTTGTCGGCCCCGGCAACAACCGACTCTATAGCCAAAGCGGGGTCAAAATGGATATCGGCGACAATGGGTATGGATATTTCTTTTTTTATTTCCTTTATGGCCCTCGCTGCTTCAGGCGTTTTAACGGCTACTCGTACTATCTCGCATCCTGCGGCTTCAAGCTCCCTTATTTGGGCGGCTGTGGCGCGGATATTCACCGTATCGGTCTTGGCCATCGATTGAACGCTTACCGGATGTCCCGATCCGATCTTCACCTTACCGACCTTAACGGTGCGTGTCTTTCGTCGTTTGATCATAATACATCCATGCTTATCGTAAAGGGGTACCCCTTTACCTCTTTACCCCATTAACCCTTCTATAAAACTATTTCCCCCAGAACTTCATCACATCCTGAAAACTCACGAAGAGGGCGAATCCCACAAGCATGGCCAGGGCCACATTGGTAACTCGCTCCTGCGTTCTTACGCTTAAGGGCTTACCGCGAAGTTTCTCTATGCCAAGAAATATAATATGCCCCCCGTCCAGTATCGGAAAAGGAAGCAGGTTAAATACGGCCAGTGCCATGCTTACATGGGCCATAATAATGAGAAGCGGCACAACCCCGAGCGCCGCCGCGTCCTTCATCATGTGAGCGATACCGATAGGCCCTGAAACGGAGGTCTTCAAAGGCATCCCGCCCGTAAATATCAGCCATATCCCTTTGTAGGTCATAGCCGTAAGTTCCAGGAGTTTTCTTCCACCCTCATATCCGGCCCGTAAAAAACTATAACGAACCGAGGTCGCCCTCTCAACCGGGGAGATCCCTATCAGCGGCCTCGAAATAGTTTGCCCGAAAACGTTCTTTACCGTACTTATCTGGGGCTTCACGTCCAGAGGCATGACCACCCCGGAACGTTCTACCTCCATATGAAGTGACCTTTCGGCTGACGATCCTCTGGCTATCGCCTTTACAACATCATCCCAATATGCCACCCTGTCACCGTTGATGGCGAGTATGGTATCTCCCGGAACGATGCCTGCCTTCTCGGCGGGATATCCTTTAAGCACCGTCCCTACTTCATTCGTAAGGGTAGGTACCCCTATCATAAAAATACCCCAGAATATCAGGAACGCGAAGAGATAATTCGTTATTGACCCGGCCGCCATCACCCAGAACCTGTGCCCCGGCGGACTGGAAGCTAATTCACCCCGCTCGCCGCTGGCCTCCCCGGGTTCCTCCCCCGCCATCTTGCAATATCCCCCGAAGGGTATCAGAGAAAGGCGGTAATCGGTATCACCTATTTTAAGACCGACCACCCGTTTGCCCATACCTACGGAAAAAGCCTCAACGCGTATACCCGCTCTCCGAGCCGCGAAAAGATGTCCCAATTCGTGAACCAGGACCAGTACGCTGAAAACCACTATCACCATTAACCATGTAAGCAAGATCTAAGCACCTCCTCGCGGGCCCACTTCTGGCAGGCCTGTATTTCCTCAAAACCAGGGTCGTCTATTTTCTTGTGGGCTTCCACAGCCCTCATAACCAGCCTGGTTATACTCGTGAACGATATCTTCCTTTTAAGAAAAAGTCCTACAGCCTCTTCATTCGCCCCGTTAAGTACCGCGGGAACCGACCCTCCCTGGGATAGAACTTCATAAGCCAATCCGAGCGCCGGGAACTTCGCGTTATCGGGCTCCTCAAAGGTCATGCGTCCGAGAGAGGGAGGATCTACCCTGGCAAGATCGCTGGAGATTATTTCAGGGTGGCCAAGGGCCCTCAATATCGGGAACTTCATGTCGGGTCGGAACATAGCAGCCGATACCGTACCGTCTATGAACTCCACCAGAGAATGCACGATCGCTTCAGGATGTATGACAACTTTTATCTTCTCCGGAGGCACATCAAAAAGCCATCTGGCCTCAATAACCTCGAGCCCCTTGTTCATAAGTGTGGCTGAATCTACAGTGATCTTCCGCCCCATATCCCATTTAGGATGGGCAAGAACTTCCTCGACCGTGATAGAGTCAAAACGTTCAATGGGGACGTTCCTGAGAGATCCGCCGCTTCCTGTGATATACACGGTCCTGACTTCCGAAATATCCCTTCCCGTGAGGCATTGCATAACGGCACTGTGCTCACTGTCGACCGGTATGATCCGGCTCCCGCTTTCCGCAGCGGCACTCATTATCATCTTTCCGGCACTGACTATAGGTTCCTTGCTGGCAAGAGCTATTGTCCTGCCTTTTTTTACTGATGCTAAAAGAGGTTTCAAAGCTGCCGTTCCGGAGTTCGCTAAGAACACCATATCCGAAACCTCCGAAGCCGCCTCCTCAAGAGCCTCCGCCCCGGCCATAGGTTTTATCCCGGGAGGAAGTTCTTTTTCAAGATCACGATAAAGCTCTTTTTTACCTATTACCACCGCTTTCGGTCTGAATTCCTTGGCTTGGCGGACCAATTCGGATACATTCTCATTGCTGGATAGTATCCCTGCCCGGAAACGTTCCGGATACCTTCTAATGATGTCCAGGACATTCTTCCCGACGGACCCGGTAGAACCCAACAGTGTTATTGTTCTCATATATAGGACCGATCGATCATGTTCGTCATATCGTCACAACGACCTTACGTAAAAGTAGAAGAACGGGGCCGTGAACAGGAGGCTGTCAACAAGATCGAGCATCCCTCCTATGCCCGCGAAATATACCCCGGAATCTTTTACTCCGCAGTCACGTTTTATGAGGCTCTCCGCCAGATCTCCGATCTGCCCCAGGACCGCGACAGCGCCTCCCAGAACAACAAGATGCGCTGCCGGGTAGTGGGTAAGGATCTTTCCGAGGACCATGGCCGTTAAAACGCTGATGAGTACCCCGCCCAAAGTGCCTTCTTTTGTCTTATTTGGACTTATTCTGGGAATAAGCTCGTGTCTGCCCATTAAGCTTCCGACCGCGTAAGCGCCCATATCCGCGCTCTTCGTGACGAGAATAAGGAAAAGTGCGAGATTCGCACCGTTATCAAGAAGCCGTATTTTCACCAGAAAAGAGAAAAACCATCCAATGTACATAAGCGAGAACATAGTTAGCGCCGTGGAAACGAGATGGTCTTTGGCATTATCACGCCTGAGGAACTGCAAAGTAAGAGTAAAGAGGCTCGCGCCCACTATCAGTATCGGCTCAAGGTTCGTCATCCTCGGAAAACTGTTCCCTACATATATCACCACCGGAATAAGCGCGCCAGCCACGGTCCCAAAATACTTATACACAAAAACATTCTTCTTTTCGACCATCTCAAAAAATTCAAGCTGCCCGAAAGCCACGAATATAGCAGCAAAAAGACAAAACATCCACGACGGGAAAACATACACCACCGCGAACGCGAATGACACAAGAAAAATACTGCTGATGGTCCTCAGGACGAAATTACGCACCGAACCTCCTCTCCCGGGCGGAATATTCCTTAATAGCCTTCATGAGCTCGGGCTGTCTGAAATCAGGCCAAAGCGTATCGGTCACATATATCTCGGCGTACGCGATCTGCCAGAGAAGAAAATTGCTCACCCTCATCTCTCCCGAAGTCCTTATCATAAGGTCGACTTCGGGAAGATCCCTTGTATAAAGAAAACGCGCAAAGTCGCCCTCCTCAAACGTCTCGGGATCCTTGCCCTTCAGTATCTCCGCCGAGAAAGCCTTTGCCGCGTCCAATATTTCCCGGCGTCCTCCGTAATTAAGGGCCAGGGAAAGTGTCATCCCCGTATTCGAGGAAGTCTCCATTATCAAGTCCTCTAAAGCCTTCCGGAGGGAGGGAGTGAATCTTTCGGGTCTTCCTATGACGTTGAACTTGATATTATTCTCGTTCAATTTCCTGGAGTTCTCAAATATGCTCTTCTCGAGGAGGTCCATAAGAGCGGATATCTCTTCCTGGGGTCTTTTCCAATTCTCCGTGGAAAAGGTATACATAGTAAGGGCTTTTACACCCAACCGGGCACAAGCCTCAATGACCAAGTCGGCTGTTTTGACGCCTTCGCGGTGCCCCATGACCCTCGGAAGATTCCTCTTCCTGGCCCACCTGCCGTTACCGTCCATTATAATGGCAATATGTTCGGGGATCCTATCCATTGGCGTCAGGCCACCAGCGAGGTCATGATTTGTATATAAAGGTCTGTTTTCTACTCTTTCCTACCGAAACCAATATGATATCCGTGCCGATAAGTCCCTTTATTCGGGCAAGATATTTCCTGGCATTCTCGGGAAGGTCTTCATAGGAAGTTATACCGGAAGTATCGCATTTCCACCCGGGATGTTCCTCATAGACCGGTTCACACCCGTCAAGGAAAGAGGGTATCCCGGGAATGTTGCTGTACAGCTTTCCTTTGTAGTTGTAGCCGGTACATATCTTGATCGTATCCAATTCGTCAAGAACGTCGATCTTCGTTATGGCCACCTGGTCAATACCATTTATCTCTACCGAATTGCGTACCAGGACACTGTCGAACCACCCACAACGTCTGGCTCTTCCCGTGGTCGAGCCGAACTCGCCACCTTTTTTCCGGATAGTTTCCATGAGTTCCGGCCCGAATTCCGTCGGAAAAGGACCTTCTCCGACGCGCGTTGTATAAGCCTTTACTACCCCTATGACCCTGTCTATCCTGGACGGTCCCACACCGCCGCCTGTACAAGCTCCTCCGGCGGTAGAACTTGAGGATGTTACATAAGGATATGTCCCATAATCCACATCAAGAAACGTACCTTGGGCCCCTTCGAAAAGTATGGATTCTCCCTTTTTGAGCGCTTCGCTCAGAAGAAAATTGGTATCGCACACATATTCTTTAAGCCTTTGGGCGTAACCTCTGTATTCCTCAAAGATCGCATCCGGAGAAAAACCGTCACTGCCATAAAGATGCTTGAGCACCGTGTTCTTCTCTTCAATGATGCTTTTAAGCCTGTTCTTGAAATATTTTTCATCATAGAGATCCGCCATCCTAATACCTATGCGCGCTACTTTATCCGCGTAACACGGCCCAATGCCTTTTTTCGTGGTTCCTATCCGCCCCTTTTTCCTTACTTCCCTTAGTTCGTCTATCTTGCGATGATAAGGAAATATCACGTGGGCCCTGTCGCTTATTTTAAGCCTTCCCTCGACCTCTATATCCTGGGGAGCAAGCAGATCTATTTCTTCTAGGAGAGCCTTTGGATCTATGACAACACCGTGCCCGATCACACACGTTTTATCCATATGAAGTATGCCGGAAGGAATAAGATGAAGGACATATTTCTTGTCCCCGATAACCACCGTATGGCCGGCATTGTTCCCCCCCTGATAGCGCACAACATACTGTACTTCTTCGGTAAGTATATCTATGACCTTACCTTTTCCCTCGTCACCCCACTGGGCGCCAACCAAAACAGTTACTTGTCCCATTTCTTTCTCTCCTTTTGACTATTGTCTTCTGGACGGTTGCGGAGGCGGTTGCGGAGGGATATGGACCCTCGGAGGCTCAGGGGGAGGCGTGAAGACCGGCGGCGGCTGCACAGGCCGCGACTGTTGCTGCGTCTGCTGTTGCTGTGCCTGCTGCTGCTGTTGCTGCTGGGCCTGCTGCTGTGCCTGATGTTGCTGCGCCTGCTGCTGTGCCTGCTGCTGAACCTGCTGCTGCAATGTCCTCATAAGCTGTTGTTGCTGGAGCATCTGAAGATGCAGCCTCTCTGCGTCCAACCTTGAAGCCTCGTTGTTCACCCTGTTGTAAAGGTCTTTCATTGTCGCTTCATCAAGGTCTTTAAGTCTTAACGATATTTCACCGTCTTCCGAATAGTAATACTCGTCTTCCCCTGACTCGTTCTTTTTTATCTCAAGCCCGGGGATCATAAAGACCAGCTGCGAGTATATCCTAAGCCGCCTCTTAATTATCTCTTCCATATGTTTTTTGGAAGGTTTCGGCCGTTCTTCCGGGGAAGTTCCATCATCATCTGCGACATCGTCCTCTTCCTCGAAGGATATTTCATCGATCTCATCTTCAAGTATCGGACTCCGGACGGTAACCTTTTTTTCTCCGGACGCGGAGGATTCTGCCGCGTCCTTCACATCCGGCTCCGTACCATAGGGGCTGGGAACGGCCCCGGACGAAGGTGTCTCCGGTAAAGTTACCTGTCCGGTTTTCACTGCCGACGGCTCCTTTGCCCCCGTGCTTGGGCTCACAGGCGGCACCGGAGAAGCTTCGCTCTCCGATCCGGGTGTAGTTACCATGGCAGTATCTTCCTTATCCCTGAATCTATCCCTCATCTTCGCGAAAAAACCTTTTTCCTCTTCGCAATCCGCTGCAACTGAAAACATCAATAGAACAGCGAAAAGGAACGATAAACATGTATATTTTTTGGCCTTCATCATGCTATCCGCCTGGATCAAAGTTGTCGTTCATTCGGGTGACATTGTGA
>JAQVSN010000041.1 GCA_028700515.1 Candidatus Omnitrophota bacterium | reverse complement strand
GATAATGGGACCGTATAGAGGCTTTTTTTACAAAAAAACACTGGAGCATAGATAACATGAACGAACCCAACGAATTGATCGAACAGCGCTATATTAATCTTAAAAAGCTTCGAGACGCGGGGATAGATGCATTCGGAAATAAATTCCCGGACACCCAAAGCTCTTCGGATATTAAAGCCTCTTTTGCGGAAGGAAGGAAGGTTAGGGCCGCCGGAAGGATAATGGCCAGGCGTGAACACGGAAAGAGCGTTTTTATGGACCTCAAAGACCTTTCGGGAAGGATACAGGCCTATGCCCGCAAAGACGCTTTGGGCGATGAAAAGTTCGACATATTGAAAGGGCTTGATATAGGCGACATGATCGGAGTGGACGGGGAACTTTTTAAGACAAGGACGGGGGAGGAGACCATACAGGTCTCGGCCTACACCGTACTCTCCAAATCCCTTTTACCGCTGCCCGAAAAATGGCATGGACTCAAGGATGTCGAGACCAGGTACAGACAGAGGTATGTGGACCTTATAATAAACGATGAGTCCCGGGAAAAGTTCAAGTCAAGGATAGAGATCATAAAGACCATACGCGAGACCCTCAACGCCAAAGGTTTCCTCGAGGTGGAAACCCCCATGATGCATCCGATCCCCGGGGGCGCGGCGGGAAAGCCTTTTAAAACACATCATGAAGCGCTTGATATGCCGCTTTATCTCCGCATAGCACCGGAAATATACTTAAAGAAACTGCTGGTGGGCGGATTTGAGAAGGTATACGAGATAAACAGGTCTTTCAGGAACGAGGGGATATCAACAAGGCACAATCCCGAGTTCACGATGATAGAGGTCTATGAAGCATACTCGGACTGCGCCGGCATGATGGCGCTGACCGAGGAGATGGTACGCGCCGCCGCGCGTAAGGTGCTCGGAACGGAAAAATTCGTCTATCAGGGCAAAGAGATCGATCTGGGCGTGTGGAAAAAAGTATCGTTCGCCGAGCTTATGGAAAAGAATTTCGGGATCAGGGTGGACGAGCCTCTTGCCGCCTGGGTGGATAAGCTTAAGTCGAGGGGGATCGAGCTTGAGGCCGGAAAAGTTTCCAAGACCCAGATAATAAACCTGGTCGGAGAGATGATAGAGCCGGTGGCCGAGAATCACCCGGTATTCGTGACGGATTTCTTCAAGGAGATCAGCCCCTTGGCCAAAGAGAAGAAGGACACTCCGGGGATAGTGGACAGGTTCGAGCTTTACATGGGCGGCATGGAAGTAGCCAATGCCTACTCCGAACTTAACGACCCTGTCGAACAAAGAAAGAGGTTCGAGGACCAGGTCAAGGCGGATCCCGAAGCGATGATCGACGAAGATTTCCTTAGGGCCCTGGAGTACGGAATGCCGCCCGCCGGAGGGCTCGGGATAGGTATAGACAGGCTCGCTATGCTGCTTACCGACTCCTCAAGCATACGGGAAGTAATACTATTCCCGCATATGAGGCCGGAGAGCAGTGAGCAGTGAATGGTGAGTGGCGGGCGATACAGCTAGACTTTTGACGGGGAAAACATGTGGCCATTACTTCTTAGCATAAGATACCTTTTCGCGAAACGCAAGGAAGGGATGATATCGCTGACTGCCGTGATATCGGTGCGTGGCGTGGCGCTCGGGGTCGCATCCCTCATCATCGTATTGTCGGTCATGAACGGGTTCGATCTTGAGGTGAAGGAAAAGATAATCGGGACGTACGCCCATATAGTTGTGGTGAACGATACAGGAATAAAAGACTATCCCGAGTTCATATCCTATCTTGAGTCGATGGAAGGGATCAAGAGCGCTTCGGCTTTTGTTACAGGGCAGGCTATACTCCAGAGCGGAGACGAAGTAACGGGAGTACTTGTGAAGGGTGTAGATGCCCTTAAGGAAGGGGCCGTGAACGATCTTGAGGCCTATACAAGCGGGGCTGTGTCCAGTCTTGAGGGGAACACAGTGATACTCGGCCGTGAACTGATGATCTCTCAGGGGATAAGGGTCGGGGACGAAGTAGAGCTTGTTGTGGCAAAAACCGCGTCGGACCTCACGAAAAAGAAATTCGAAGTAATAGGCGTTTTCGATTCGGGAAGATATGATTACGACTCTAATCTGGCCGTAATAAGCCTGGCGGCAGCGGCAGAGTTGTACGATACCGAGGGCGCCGCTACCGGAGTAGCCATAAGGGTGGATGACGAACTAGCGGTCACCCCTCTAAAGGACCGGATACAGCGGATCATGGGTTTCCCTTTTTCGGTAAAGAGCTGGATGGACCTGGACAGAAATCTGGTGGCGGCGCTGGCCCTTGAGAAAAAAATGATGTTCCTCATACTCACGCTCATAGTTACGGTCGCGTGTTTCAATATATCGAGTTCGCTCATAATGATGGTAATGGAGAAGACGAGGGACATAGGGATTCTTAAGGCTATCGGAGCGAATTCCAGGGGGGTAAGCCTGATATTCTTTCTTCAAGGGGCGTTCATCGGCGCAATGGGAGCTGCCGCGGGGGGAGCGGGAGGAATATACGCGGCCAACCGGGTGAACGATTTCGCGGCGTGGCTCAAGTCCTCGTTCGGTTGGGAAGTGTTCCCAAGCGACATTTATTATTTCACGGAGATACCGGTAAGGGTGAGTCCCGAGGACGTGCTTATGGTCATGGCGGCAAGCGCCGTGCTGACACTCGCCGCCGGGATATATCCGGCATGGCGGGCGTCAAGGCTCGATCCGGTAGAGGCGATACGGTACGAATGATGTTATCGGCTAAAGATATTACAAAGACATACAGGCAGGGCAGGACCGACGTAAGGGCCCTTAAGGGAGCAAGCCTCGAGGTGCGACCCGGAGAGAGGATATACGTGCATGGGCCTTCAGGCGCGGGCAAATCGACTCTGCTTCATGCCCTGGGGGGTCTGGAGAGGCCGACTTCGGGAAAAGTTCTTTTTAAGGGGCGCGATATCTACAGGCTTTCAGGGGCGGCGCGGTCAAAGCTCAGGAACAGATCGTTCGGGTTCGTGTTCCAGATGTATTACCTGCTTCCGGAGTTCAGCGTTCTTGAGAATGTCATGATGCCGGCTTTGATAAAAGGGGAGTGGGCAGGAGGGGCGCTTCGCTCCAGGGCGGAAGGGCTTCTGGGTGCCGTAGGTCTTGAGGCCCGCGGGAGGCACAGACCGGGAGAGCTCTCGGGAGGTGAGGCCCAGCGGACCGCAATAGCAAGGGCGCTCATAAATTCGCCTGACGTGCTTTTTTGCGACGAGCCCGCCGGAAATCTTGATTCGGGATCGGCGGATACCATCTACTCGCTCATGAGTGACCTTAGCGAAAAAAGGGGCATGAGCGTTGTGGTCATATCCCACCAGGACGTGAGAAAGGATTTTTACCATACGGAATATATGATGAAGGACGGACTTTTGACCGGGCCGGACGGGAGTTTTACGGGCAGACTGTCCGTAAAGACAGAAGCCGTTAAAAAATGATATCAAAAAGGAGCGGTTATGGGGCTTAAGGTCTTCTTTAATGGAAAACTGATGAACAGGGAAATGGCTACAGTGTCGATATTTGACCATGGGCTTCTATATGGGGACGGTGCATTTGAAGGAATAAGATCATACTCAAGGCGCGTCTTCCGATTAAAAGAGCATATGGACAGGCTTTTCGCGAGCGCGAGCGCCATCAGGCTGGATATCGGCATGACCAAGAAAGAATTGTCCGACGCGGTCCTGCTGACGCTTAAGGCCAATAAGCTTGACGACTCCTATATCCGCGTAGTGGCCACAAGGGGACCGGGAGATCTGGGGCTTGATCCGCGTAAGTGCAGGAAAGCCACGGTGTTCATCATAACGGACAAGATAAAACTTTATCCCGAGGAACTCTACGAGAATGGGATGCCCATAATCATCTCGAAGACCCGGCGTAACCATCCGCTTTGCATCGATCCGAGGATCAAGTCGCTCAACTACCTGAACAACATACTTGCCAAGATAGAAGCGACCTCGGCCGGCACGGAAGAAGCGCTTATGCTCTCGGTAGAGGGATATGTAGTGGAATGTACGGGCGACAACATCTTCCTGGTGAAGGGCGGGAGGCTTATCACCCCCCCAGGCGAGCTTGGGGCCCTGGAAGGGATAACGCAGGACGCCGTGATAGAGATCGCGAAAAAGAGGAAAATAAAAGTTGAGCGCAAGGCCATGCGTCCGGGAGAACTCTTCAAGGCTGACGAATGTTTCCTGACGGGTACCGCGGCGGAGATAATCCCGGTGGTGAAGATCGACAAGAAGAGGATAGGATCGGGGAAACCCGGACCGGTGACCAGGATGCTGAGGCAGGACTTCCACGCCCTCACTAAGAGGACGGGGGCGAAGTACTGAGCGGGGTAAAGGGATAGTCGTCTTTCGTTGTTCGTTTGTCGAGGGGCTTAGAGTTCGTCGTGCGTAATGCGTGATGCGTAGTGCGTGGGAAAGGCCCAAAGCGGAGAGCTGTAACGTGGAACGCACGACGCACGACGAGTTAACGCATAAACCCATCAACCTAGTGGGGACAAGGGAGACAAATGAAATGCGATCTGTGCGGGAAGAATGACGCTACGGTGCATTTGACCGAGGTCGTGAACGACAAGGTCACGAAGCTCCATCTTTGCGAGAGATGTGCGAAGGACAAGAGCGAAGAGATGCATTCGCATTTCGGTCTGTCCGACCTCTTGTCGGGATTGATGGATTTTGGCCCCGCTATCGAGAACTCGGCCGAGGCAATACCGCTTGTAAAATGTGCGGGATGCGGTATGACCTATCAGGATTTCCAGAAGACCGGGAGGCTTGGCTGCGGGAAATGTTATGAGACATTCGAGAAGAACCTCGGAGAACTTTTGCGAAAGATCCATGGGGCGGACCGGCATATCGGGAAGATGCCGTTCAAGGGGGAAAGCGTTCTTAAGGACCAGGAAGACCTGAAGCGGCTCAAAAACGACCTCGCTAAGCTTATAAGGGAGGAAGAATTCGAAAAGGCGGTCCTCCTTAGAGACAGGATAAAGGAGCTTGAGACCAAGCTGGAGGTAAAACCGGAGTGAAGATGAGTATCGACGCTCTTGTGTCAAAAAAAAGCGAGTGGCTTAAAGGAGAAGGTTCTAAGGCCAATGTGGTCATGTCGTCGCGTGTGCGTCTCGCGCGTAACATAGAGGGGCAGTTGTTCTATGACCGCGCGAGTGACGAACAGCGGGATGGTACCCGCAGGACCGTGAGCCTTGCAGTGAAAAGGTTGGAACGTTTTTCCAACGCGTTTTTTCTGGATATGCGCGACACTTCGGATGTAGATCGGAAATTTCTTCTGGAAAGACACCTCATAAGCAAAGAACACATGCAGGACGTCCAGACAAAAGGGCTTGTCGTGGACGAGAATGAGGTGGTGAGCCTAATGCTGAACGAGGAGGACCATATAAGGCTGCAGGTCCTGAGGTCGGGATTTTCGGTGATGGAGGCGTGGAGCCTTGCTGACGCGATCGATACGGAATTAAGCCATCATTTGCCGTTCGATTATTCCAGGAAGTTCGGGTATTTGACATCATGTCCGACGAACACCGGTACGGGTCTCAGGGCCTCCGTGATGCTGCATTTGCCGGCCATGGTCATGGCGTCACAGGTGGAGAGCCTTTATGAGGCGATATCCAAACTCGGTCTTACTATGCGGGGGTTCTACGGGGAAGGCACAGAGGCTCTGGGGGATTTTTTCCAGATATCTAACCAGGTAGCCCTGGGAAGTTCCGAGATGGACATCCTGGATAATCTCGAGAGGATCGTGCAGAAGATAATCGCCAGCGAGGAATCCACCCGGGAAGAGTTCCTAAAAAAGAAGAAAGAAGAGTTTGAGGATAGGGTATTCAGGTCGTTCGGTACCCTCAAGAGCGCCCGGATCATCACTTCCGGAGAAGCGATAAAGCTTCTTTCGGCCGTGAGGCTTGGCGTAGAACTGGGGTTCATCAAGGGCATAAGCACTGCTGAAGTGAACGAGGTGCTTATTTTTTCACAGTCGGCTCATCTCCAAAAACTGAGCGGACAGGAACTCGGAAGATACGAGAGGGACGTGAAACGCGCGGACCTGATAAGGAAGAAGCTGGGGGGAGAGTAGCCGGGGGCGCCGCGGAGATAACAGGACGAAACTCGATCTTGAATTTTTAACTCACGAATATCAATAAATCCGGAGGTTATGATGGCAGCGTTCAATAGGTTCACCGAAAGGGCGAGAAAGGTGATACTTCTCGCCAAGGAAGAAGCGAAGCGTTTTAACCACGACTATATAGGCACGGAACATATATTGCTGGGACTGGTGAAAGAGGGTGAAGGGGTCGCGGCCGCGGTGCTTACGAGTCTCGGCCTTGATTCGGAGAATATACGCGAGGAAGTTGAGAAACTTGTACAGCCCGGACTTTCAAAAGTAATATCGGAAGATATCCCGTTCACGCCGCGGGCAAAAAAAGTCATAGAACTTGCCATGGACGAAGCTCGAAGCCTGGGGCATAACTACATCGGGACAGAGCATCTCCTTCTGGGGCTTATCAGGGAAGGCGACGGTGTGGCCAGCCAGGTGCTTATGAACATGGGCCTGGACCTCAAAAGCGTCCGTGACGAGGTTCTCAATCTTCTGGGGTCTTCAGTGCCGGGATATGCCCAGAACGCCGAGGCCAAACGGAAGAAGAAGACCAGGACCCCGGCTCTTGACTCTTTCGGGAGGGATCTTACAGAGATGGCGAGGGAGGACGAACTTGACCCCGTCATCGGGAGGGATAAGGAGATACAGCGCGTTATACAGATACTCAGCCGCCGAAAAAAGAATAACCCGATCCTCATTGGAGAAGCCGGCGTCGGGAAAACGGCTATCGTGGAAGGTCTTGCCCAAAAGATCTATTCGGGCGACGTTCCCGAAGTCCTCAAAGGCAGGAGGCTCATAATACTGGACCTTGCCATGATGATAGCCGGGACGAAGTACCGCGGACAGTTCGAGGAACGTATTAAGGCTGTTATGAAAGAAATAAAAGAGTCCACCGACGTCATAGTGTTCATAGACGAGATACACACATTGGTGGGAGCCGGCGGAGCTGAAGGGGCGATCGACGCGTCCAATATCCTTAAGCCTTCATTGCAAAGGGGAGAGATACAGTGCATTGGGGCGACGACCCTGGATGAGTATCGAAAGAACATAGAGAAGGACCCGGCGCTCGAAAGAAGGTTCCAGCCGGTCACGGTAGAGCCCCCGAGCGTCGAGCATACGATAGCCATACTCAAAGGTCTCCGGGACAAATATGAAGCGCATCACAAGGTGAAGTTCTCCGACAAGGCTCTGGAGGCGGCCGCCAAGCTTTCCGACAGGTACATAAGCTCGCGTTTTTTGCCGGATAAGGCTATCGACCTTATCGATGAGGCCGGCGCTAAAGCGAAACTCTCTACGATGGTCCTTCCTCCCGAGCTCAAGGAGTTCGAAAAAGAAATAGAGTCGTTCAAGAGGGAGAAAGAAGAAGCGGTCAAAGCGCAGGATTTCGAAAAAGCCGCCCGTTTCAGGGATATGGAGAGGAAAAAGAGGCAGGAACTCGATGAGAAACTGCAGAATTGGAAGAGCGGCCAGAACCAGCAGGAGGTCGTTGTTTCAGCGGACGATATAGCCAATATAGTTTCAGGTTGGACGGGGATACCGCTCATAAAGGTAGAAGAGAAAGAGTCCGAAAAGTATCTCAAACTTGAGGAGAGCCTCAAAGCCAAGGTCGTTGGACAGGATGAAGCGATATCGGCTATCGCGCATGCCGTCAGGAGGTCCCGGGCCGGGATAAAGGACCCGAACAGGCCGATAGGAACTTTCATTTTCATGGGGCCCACGGGAGTGGGCAAGACCCTTCTGGGAAGGAAGCTTGCCGAGGTGATGTTCGGAGACGAAGACGCCATCATCCAGATAGATATGTCGGAGTATATGGAGAAGTTCAATGTCTCGAGACTGGTAGGAGCGCCCCCGGGATATGTGGGATATGACGAAGGGGGACAGCTTACCGAGAAAGTGAGAAGAAGACCCTACGCGGAGGTATCGCTGGATGAGATAGAGAAGGCGCACCCCGATGTTTTCAACCTTCTGCTCCAGCTCCTGGACGAGGGAAGGCTGACCGACTCTTACGGCAGGAAAGTGAGCTTCAAGAACACGATACTTATCATGACATCTAACATAGGGGCCAATCTTCTCAAGAAAACCGGATCGCTCGGGTTCAAGGGACAGAAAGAGCATGAGACCTATGAGGATATGAAAGAAAGATTGCTGGAGGAAGTCAAAAAGACGTTCAAACCTGAGTTCCTCAACAGGGTCGATGATGTGATAGTGTTCCGAAGCCTGAACATGATGGACCTGGAGACCATAGTCGAAATAGAGGTCAAAGATGTCCAGGAGAGGCTCAAGGAGAAGAATATCGCCATAAAGCTGGACGAGAAGGCCAAAAAATTCCTAATAGGCCGGGGGTTCGACAAGGCTTTCGGGGCGCGTCCCCTGAAAAGGACCATACAGCGGTTCCTCGAGAACCCGCTTGCCGAAGAGATACTTTCGGGAAAGATAAAGGACGGATCGGACGTTAAGGTAACGGTGAAGTCCGGAAAAGAAGACCTGGAGTACGAAGTAAGTAACGTTTAGGCGGACCATGAGGGGTTACTTTATACGGGTAAAGAGGGAAAAAAGGATACTCGCGTTTGTTCTGTGGGCGGCCTTTTTCCTGGCGGTTTCGGGGGCTTATTCGGACCTCATCAAGCAGGTCGCCGAAGGAAGGCTTTCCGAACTTGTAGGAGCGGACGCGTATGTCAGGATCGGTGAAGTACGCGGAGGAGTTTTCGGGAATATACAACTGGATAACGTGTCATTCCTGAAACCGGGAACTTCCAGGGAGATAGCGAGGATAGGGCGGGTAGAGATATCCTACCGGGTATGGAGGCCTTTAGCAAAGAAGGCCGGCCTTGGTGATCGATTGGCGGACCCGGCCCCCTCTGTGACATTGTATTTCGGGAAGACTAACCCCGTGATACAGGGGTTCGTCGAGATCACGTCTTCGGGAGGAGGTATATATCTTATCGGTAACGTGGCACCTGTTTTTCTTAAGGATGCCAAAAAGTCGGGATTCAAAGGCGTTATCGAGAGGAGACCGGATGGGAAGTTGTACTGTGACCTCTTTTTTGAAGGAAATATGACCGTAAGCGGGGCCGTGGACCTCGTTTCCAGAATGGCCGAACTGGATGTTCATCCCGGCAAAGAAGGGGGAGCCGTCAAGATCAAGGCCGAGGTGGACGGTGATAATAAAGCGAATGTTTATTTAAGGGCGGACAAGCTCATTGTACGGGGCCATGAGGTGATCGGTGACGCGTGGGTGTCTTATGAGAACTCCAGGACACCGCACTTCCTGGCCAGGGCGGAAAATGTAATGATCGACAGGCGGTCCTGGTGGGACATAAAGGCCCGGATCAATTATGTCAAACAGGAAAAGACGATCCTTATCAAAGAACTCAAGCTCGGCGAGATATTCGATATAAGCGGCAGTGTAGAGTTGTCCGAACCGCACGGGTCCGACATAGTGATAAAAGCTGAGAATTTCGAAATATCCTCATTCGCGGAAATGCTTGGCGTGAATGACTCGAAGTTCCCATTGACCGGCACGCTTGACGCTGAAGTATCGATAGAGGGGCCGCTCCGGGAACCTATGGTAAAGGGAAGGATATTGGCCGGGGCCGGAAAAGTTGGCGCGATCGAGTTTAAGTCTTTTTACGCCGCGCTTGCCGGAAAATATCCGGTGCTCAGTATAGTTGACTCACGGATATCTAAAGAAGGCGGATGCCTTATTCTCGGCGGGGAAGCGGATTTTTCCCGGCCGGGAGGCAATAAGTTCGAGCACATGACGCTCGAGGCCGATGACCGGCTGGCTTTTCTCGGAGGATGGGAGATAACGAGTCCGGGGGGAGACAATTCGCTCGAGGCTACATGGGATAACTTCACGGTGAACGCGTCCATAAAAGAATACGGGTCCGGAGGAAGCGTGCCGGTGGCCGGGGGGGTCAGGGATAAGGGCAGTGTGGGTGTAAAATACTATGTAGACGGCGGCAACAGCGTTAAACTTGAGCGCAATGAGGACAGAGACCTCATTGGGGTAGAACATAAGGTACAGTTCTAGAGGAGATTATGATCACGATCAGGAAAAATATGCCGGCAAGAGCCGCGAGAAAAGCTTTAAGGATGATCTTCGGTCAGGTGAGAAGGTATTTTCTTTACACCGGAGGGTTGACAGTACTTAGTTTTAAGACGCTATTCTATATGGCGGCGCCTCCTTTCAGGAAGTGGCAGATACTGGACCAGATGAATAAGATCGGAGTGGCCAGTTTTCCGATCGTGTTCCTTATAAGCCTTTTTACAGGCGTGGTCCTGGCGCTTCAGAGCGCTTACCAGATGCAGAAGGTGGGGGCGGAGATGTACATCGCCTCACTCGTTTCTCTTTCTATAACGAGAGAGTTAGGGCCCGTCCTTACCGCGCTTATTGTGGCCGGAAGATGCGGCGCGGCGATAACCGCGG
>JAQVSN010000182.1 GCA_028700515.1 Candidatus Omnitrophota bacterium | reverse complement strand
TTGATACTTAAGAGCTTCCAGATAAGATATATCAGCCTCATTTTACTCCTGCTTTTCTCGGCGGCGCTTCTTACTGGATACACAGTTTACTATACGACATGGGTCATGTTCGGTGAAAAACTTGCCGCGGTGTATCCGCAGGGGCTGCTTTTGGAAATAATCGGCAAGGTTAACACCGTGCTGTTATTGAGGCTTCTTTTTATTTCGCCGCTGGTCATACTTATTGGGCTTGTCCTGTCCAACAGAATAGCTGGCCCCATATACCGTATACAGAGATTTATAAAAAAGATCCAGTCCGGGGATTACACTGGAAAACTTAAGCTGAGAGATAAGGATGAACTTCAGGATCTGGCCGCTACGGTCAATTCTTTAGTTTCGAAACTGGAGGTTGAAAGGAAGGCGAGACTGGAGAAAATAGATGCGGCCATTTCTGAAATAGATTCGCTCCTTGATGAGACCCGCTCCAAGGGGGGGCAGACCGCGGATCTTGAGAAGCGGCTTCTGGCGGCGCGGGAAAACCTTAAGGATGCCAGGGGATAGGACTGTCCAGAGGGCCCTGTCAAGGGACGAGGGCCGACTGAAGATGAACGTTTGATTTTTCTTGACAGAACAGCCCTGTGTAAATAGAATGTACACGGCCTTACAGGATCCCACCTTGAAGGTTCTGTTGCAGATCTCATTGCAACTCATCTCAAAATCGCCGAAAACCGAACGAGTCCGGTAAACTAGCAGGACCTCAGGCGGTATGCTCAAGTTGTAAATGTAACCAGAGTATTCAAGAGAGGGATCTCGGAGCTCCCCGGTAAGACCAAATATCAGTTAGTCGCGTTCAGGATGATCCTGCTATTTTTTAATTGTCACCAAAACCTATATCGTTTAAGGAAAGCCAACCTTTTAACCGTTTCCCGACCAGTTTACCCTTTCTCTTAAGATGAAAACCGAAGAAAAAAACATCTACCTTATAGACGGGACTTCCCTGTGTTACCGGGCTTTCTATGCTATTAGAGAACTCACGACGTCCAAAGGGATGCCAACGAACGCCATATATGGGTTCATCAGCATTGTTAGGAAGCTTATTAAAGACCATGTTTCCGGACGAATGGTCATGGTCTTTGACCTTCCAGGCCCCACAGTCCGCCACGAAAAGTTCGCCGAATATAAGATACACCGTAAGCCCATGCCTGAAGAACTGGTTGAGCAGATACCCAGGATAAAGGATGTCATAAGAGCCTATGGTATACCCATATGCGAGCTTGCCGGATATGAAGCCGATGACATTATAGCCACTCTTGCCGAGACCGCCAAAAACAGAGGGATGGACGTGACCATAGTCACTCCGGACAAGGATGCCATGCAGCTCGTAGATGGGCGTGTAAAGGTTTTGAACCTTCATGGGCCGGAAGAACGGGTGTATGGGCCTATCGAGGTCAGGGAGAAATTCGGGGTCGATCCTTCAGCCATGCCTGATCTCATGGCGTTGATGGGCGATACGAGCGACAATATACCGGGAGTAAAGGGTATAGGACAGGTAACTGCCTCAAAACTTGTAAAGGAATACGGCAGCCTCAAATCCTTATACGAACAGCTGGACAAAATAAGTTCAGATACTCTCAAGAAGAAGCTGGAGGCAGGCAGGGGGATCGCCGAGTTGAGTCTTGAGCTTGTGACCCTGGACAGACATGTACCGGTCGAGACTGACGTGGAAGGGCTATTGCCAAAAGCCCCTGACATAGACCGGCTTTCGAAACTTTTTAGGGAATTTGAGTTCATGAAGCTGCTCCGGGAGATCTCCCCGAGAACGGAAGAAGGCATCTTGGAACATAAGGTCCTGTGTTCGGATGAGGATGTTAAGGCGGCCCTCGATAGGATAAAGCTTTCAAAAGAGGCAGTTTTCTGTTCAGTCGGTATTCCGGGAAGCTCGGGTTTAAGGGGGGTAGCCTTTTCGATCGGATCATTCGAAGCGGTGTTCTTTCCGAATAGGGGCGTCTCGGGAAAAACGTTGAAGGATATTCTTGAAGATGAGGGAATAAGGAAGATAGGACACGATATTAAGAACGAGATCAGGGTTCTTCGCGGCGCTGGAATGGGAATAGAAGGTCCTTTTTTTGATGTGATGATAGCGGATTATCTTGTGGACCCATCCGTGACAAAACATGATCTATCTTCTATCGCGGTAAAGATGGGCGGATCAGGACTCGAAGACCGGAGCAAGATCGATCCGGTGGACGAGACCGGACAGGTTTTCTTGGACCTTTCCTGTAGGCCCGGATATGAAGTTACTGAAGGATGCCAAAAAGCGGATCTCATCCGAAGGATCCATGTCCGTCTCGAGCGTGAGCTCGAAGAAAAAGACCTGGCTTCCCTTTTTTATGAAGTTGAGATGCCTTTGGTCAATGTGCTCGTCTCTATGGAAGATGACGGAGTAGCTTTGAACACGCATTATCTCAAGCTCCTTTCGTCGGATATGGAGAGGAAACTTGATGAGGTCACATCCAGGGTCTATGCGCTTGCGGGAGAAGAGTTCAATATAAATTCGCCGAAACAGCTCCAGAAGGTGCTTTTTGAAAAACTCCGTCTTGCGCCCGGAAGACGCACCAAAACAGGGGCTTCGACTGATGAGTCCGTATTGAAGAAT
>JAQVSN010000040.1 GCA_028700515.1 Candidatus Omnitrophota bacterium | reverse complement strand
TTTCGCAGTATATCCAACCAAGTCTTAGTTCTCTAAAATTTTGCTCGTTTTAGTAAAAACGGGCAACCTTTAGGGAGTTAACCCCTTTAATAAAAAACTTAAAATAAAAAAATATGTTAACAGAAGCACAAAAAACAGTAGCTGTAAACATCAGCTCGTCAGGTGATAATACAATTATAACAGCCCCAACCGCTACAGCAGCCCCAGGAGCATATATAGCAGTTGACTTTATGTTGATATTACCAACCACTGCGGTAACAGTTACTTTCAAGTCAGGGACAAAAAGTATTACTGGTCCATTGCCTTTAGACGCTAAACAGGCTATTACTATTGATAATGCTAACCAAGCACAATACGGAACAATAAAGTGTGGTGCTAATGAAAACTTCATTATCAATTTAGGAGGTGCTGTCCAAGTTGGAGGTTGAGTTAATTATAGAATTTGTAATTATTAAATATGAGTGCTACAGGAGGAGCAGGACTAACAAAATTAACAGAAATAGCAGATAATACAGACGAATTAGAATCAATAACGTCTGGTATTGAAGTAAACACAGATGGCGTAGCAACTTCATCAAAGCAAGACGATATTATATCAGAACTCCAATCTTTAGAAGCTGGTTTGATAATAAATAATCCTTGAAACGGCTATGGCTTATACGCCGCCTTAGACGACGACACAACAACTTACATACTTCATCAGAACACAGCAGGAGGGTGGATATGCCAAAAGATAGTGGACGCAACTGGTGTGGTCACATATTGCAAAGGTTCTTCAGATGCAAGCACGGCGACAATAGAAAACTTATAACAAAAATTTAATAAACTTAATAAACAGATATAATGCCAGAGAACGATTTACAAACAGTAATAAAGTTCTTTCAAGAACAATTTAAAGGGTTCAGGGACGACTTCAAGGAAGAACTATCAAGCATTGCTACAGAAATCAAAGCACTTAATGCTTCAGTTAATGAAATCAAAATGGCTCTTAGCCGTGTCGATATGGTTTCTCAGCAATTACAAGGAACAGTTACAGACTTGTCAAAGCGTGTTACTGTTTTAGAAAGTTGTATAAATACTTCAAAGGGAGAAAGCAAAGGGTCGCAAAATACTCTTAAATGAGTATGAGGTATAACTGGCGGTATAATCTATTTCTTACTTAACTTATTAACAAAAATACTAATCAAATAAATATGTCAGAAGCAAGAAAAACAAAACAAAATCCAGAAGAGTATTTACAGTTTCTTAACGAAGAGGCTAATAGAAAAGAAGCTCAGATTAATGAGTTTAATGATAATATAAAGATACTTGAGAAAAGCTCTTCTCAAATGGCTTATGATATTATAAATAAAAGAGCAGAGTTAGATAATATAAAAGAATCTTTTGAAGCACAAGAAAAAGAACTGCTCTCCAAGTTGGAAATGCTTGAAGACACTAAGCACGACCTGACTTCTGATATAAAAGAAATGGAAATAGAAATAGAAGGGTTAATAGATAATAAAACAAAATTAGAGTTGGTGATAAAAGATTTAGAAAAGAATATAAATGATATAATACAAGAAAGAAACAAAACAAACGAAGAGTGAAATAGGTTAATAGAGAAAAACAAACAAGCAGAAGATGATTTGTCAGCAATACAAAGCAAGACAGCAGAAACAATACTAAAAAGCAATAAGGAAGAAGAAATACTAACTATAATAGAAAAAGAAATAGAAAGAAAATCTGATATTTTAGAAGAGTTAGAAAAAAACATAGCGAGACTTGAAAAGGAACAAATTGAAAGGATTGGAAAATTAACAAATAAAGAAGCTGATATAGCAAAAAGAGAACAAGCAATTTCTTTCTTGGAAGAACAAAAGCAGCAATACATAGCCGATTTCAACCAGCAAGAAATAGAAATGAAAGAAAGAGAGGCAGAGATTGTATCAAAAGAGAGAGAAATTGATTCAAGATTGTTAGAATTAAAATCAAGAGAAACACAAAATAAAATGAGAGAAGATGAATTAGATGTTCGAGAGAAGATGTTGGCTCTTAAAATAAAAAAATATAAATTAGGATTAGATGAATAACTCAACTCAAACATTACATCAAAAACTTATGGAAAAGGGGCAGGAATTAAATGCTCAGATTGTTGAATTGAAAGCACGAAAAGAGTGTATAGAAAAAGAGTTTGAGTCTAAATTAGAAGAAGCCAATGCCTTACAAGCAAGAGTAACAAAGTTACAATACGAAATAGAGCAGGTAGAACAAAGAACAGAAACAATAGCAATTGACAGCCAAGCAATTTACGAACTACAAAACAACATATTAGATTTTCAAGCGTTGGTTCTGTCTAATTTAGAAGATAATATGAAAGGACTAGAAAAAACTATAAATGATACTAACAACCATTTAGAAGAATTAAATAAAAAGTGCTTGGAACAGCACGAGAAAGTGGTCGCAGAAACAAATAAATTAATAAATCAAAAAAAAGATTTGGATATATATAGGTCTAGATTAGAGAAAAAATGTGCCGAAATATGTCCAGAAATTAAAATAATTTTATAGATATGTCAAATACTTGTCCAGCCCCAGATAAATCAACAACAAGCGAGGCAGCGTTGTTAACAGCAATTAATAATTTAGATAATAGTCCAGCAGGTCAATTTTTAAGAAAAGTTGGCGGAGTTTTAGTAAATGAAGCAACAAGCGATTCTGGTGCTAATACAGCATTAAGCAATTTGGCTAGTGTGGCAATTAACACATCTCTTATTTCAGACACAACTAATACAGATAGTCTTGGAAGTTCAACAGTTCTTTGGAAAGACTTGTTTGTTACTAACATAGGAGCAACTGGAACTAGAGTTACTAAAGGTTGATTTACAGATTTAGAAGTAACTAACGCAATAGCAGGTAGCATAACTGGAAACGCAGCTACGGCAACAGCGGCAGCTTCTCAAGTCATAACAGACAACGCTATAGCAACAGTCGACGATGAAGACGCCGCCGATAACGACTATGCTAAATTTACAGCAAATGGCTTGGAAGGTCGTTCTTATTCTGAAGTAAAACAAGATTTAGATTTAGAAGTAGGAACTGATATAGCAGCACAAACTCACGCATCGCAACACGCAGTAAGCGGGTCAGATTCTGTTTTTCCAGCAGACCCAGGAGCAGATAGATATTTAATGTGAGACGATGACCCAGGTCAATTAGTTTGAGCGACAGTTTCTGGAACTGGTGCTTCAACAGCATTAGATAATCTCGCAAGCGTGGCTATCAACACTTCTTTGATTTCTGATACAACCAATACAGATGACTTAGGAAGCTCAACAAAACTTTGAAAAGATTTATTCGTAACAAACATCGGTGCTACCGCAACAAGAGTTACCAAAGGTTGATTTACAGATATAGAAAGCACTAATATGCCAACAGTAGGGGGAACTGCTATACTTACTTCATTAACAGCTCCACAGTTTACTACAATAGAATTAGGACACGCTTCAGACACAACTATATCAAGAAGTGCGGCTGGAGTTTTAGCAGTTGAGGGAACAGCAATACCAAAAGGAACAGGAACAGAAAACGAAATAGCTTACTGAAGTGGGACTAATACTCTTGGGACTCTTGCTACTGCTACTTACCCTTCACTTACAGAACTTGCTTATGTCAAAGGCGTAACAAGCGCTATTCAAACACAAATTGGAAACAAAGCCAATTCGGCAAGCCCAACATTTACAGGAACAATTACTCTCGCAGATAATTGTAGAATTGACTTAACCTTACCTACCGCTGACGGATACGCTACTGGTCCAACAACTGACTCTTTCAACGCTGGTTATTCATCAGCAGTTGGAGATTTAGTTTATTTTGGAACTGGTGGAAAATGGCTCGAAGCTGACGCTGATGCGATAGCTACTTGTGGTTCTTTACTCGGAATTGCCTTAGAAGCAAAAACAGACGGTCAAGCTATGAAAGTTGCCTTACCTGGCTCAATGGTTAGAATTGACGCTTGAAACTGAAATGTTGGAAAAGCTTTATACGCTGGAGAAACATTAGGTGCTTTATCAGAGTCAATTCCTACTGGGGCAGACGGAGTAGTCAGAGTAGTCGGATTTTCTCTTTCAGCAGATGTGATATTCTTTAACCCTTCAAGTGACCATAGTACGACAGTCGCCTAGAATTAACAACTAAACAAAACATTATGGATTACAAAGATAAAAAAATACTAATCGGAGTTCCTTGTGGATTTGGCTATATGCCAACGCAAATGGTTCAATCATTATTACAACTTCATAAACCTTGCCCTTGTGCTTTCTTAACAGTAGAACGACAAAAGATAGTCAAGGTCAGAAACTATATGGCTCAACAAACTTTACTTCAAGGATTTGATTACTTACTTATGATAGATGACGATAATCCGATTGAACCTGATACATTAGAAAAACTTTTAGAGGACGACAAGGACATCGTAGGAGCTACAATTTTATCTCGTAATCCAAACGAAAAAGGTATTCACGATTTATGTGCTTTCTACTCACACGAACATAAAGTAGGAGACAAAACAATTAAACTTTACGATAGTATTGTAGATTTCAAAGAAAAGGGGTATTTACATCAAGTAGATGGATTAGGAACTGGATGTATTCTCATTAAACGACACGTTTTAGAAGAAATGTCAAAGGTATACAAACACGGCATTTTTGAAGAAACAGCGATTGACTTTGAACTTACTAACATTAACGGCAAAGATTACGATAGACGAACAATGTCAGAAGACTGCGAATTTTCAGAAAGAGCAATCAACTGTGGATTTGAAGTCTGAATTGACGAAAGGGTAACCCCTATTCATTTAGGTCGCATAGAACAAATTAAATATATTAAGAAATAAAAATGGCTAACTGAGATGTAAAAACAGCTAATAGTAGTTTAGAATTTGATACACAAAACTTTGCATGAGCTGGCTTAATTCAAATGGACTCAACACATTTTTTGGCCACTTGATGTGGCGGAGCGAGCAAGGCTAATTCTTTTGCTCAAGTATTTACAGTTAATGGTTCAACCCACGCAGTTTCAACAGCTAATAGTTCATTAAACTTTTCTGGAAACTTTGGTTATGCTACAAAAGTTGCTTATATGGACGCTACTCATTGCGTTGCTTGGTACCAATACTATTCATCTAATTATGAAAACTCTGCTCAAGTATTATCTATTAGCACTTCCACTTGGGCTGTTACTACCTCGTCGGCAAGAAAAAGTTTGGGAAACGGAGCTAATGGGAATATTGATGGTAGCTATGGAGATATAATTAAAGTAGATACGAATCACTTCTTAGTAACTTTTATAGACGGAAATTATGATGGCTTCGCCCAAGTAATAGCAGTTAATACTTCCACTTTTGAAGTCACAACAGCTGCGTCATCTTTAGAATATGATACCCGGCAAGCTTTTTATAGCACTTTATTAAAAATAGACGATACTCATTTTGTAAATATTTGACAAGATACGAACGGAGACGGAGTATCTCAAGTATTCGCTGTTAACACAACAACTTGAGCTGTAACTACCGCTGGTGCGTTGTTAGAATTTGATACACAAAACTTTAGAGATGGTTCGCTTGTCGCGGTAGATTCAACTCATTTCATAGCCGTATGGTTGGGTGGTGAAGACGATGGATTTGGCAAACCTACTAAAAATCAATCTCAAGTATTCGCTGTTAACACAACAACTTGAGCCATTACAACGGCAAATAGCGTTTTGACTTTTCAAACTGGCATCGTTAATCAAAGATATAATTCTTTAATTAAAATAGATACGAATCATTTTAATGTATCATATAAAGGAGAAGGAAGCGGTGACGCTTATACAAGAATGTTAGAGGTTTCGACTTCCACTTGGGCTGTCAGCACGGTAGGAAGTGTATTAAACTTTGATTTCTCAGACCCTTGCGGGCATTTTAGCAGTTGTGTTATTGACACAAAACATTTCTTGAATATTCGTTCTGACAGCAATAACAACGGCTTCGTTCAAACATTTGAAGTTACAGTTCCAGGAGCTGGTCCAGCTAATTTGAAAACACTTAATACCAACGCTTTTGCGAACATCAAAACGATAAATACTAATACGATAGCGAACACAAAAACTTATAACACCCAAACATAATGGAAAACGAAATACAAAACTTAATAAACTTAATAAACTAATATGAACATACCTCAAATAAAAACTAAATTTGGTATCAACATAGGAGCAACTGTGTTTGTCAAAAACCCAGACTTATCTGAATACCAGTCAACATATCTTTCAACAGATGAAACTGCAGGGCAGACCACACTTGATGTTATATCAACAAGTGGCTTTGCTAATAACGATTATGTTTTAATAGGGGCTTGGGGTGACGATACAGCCGAGTTGCGACGAATAACAGTTGCTTCAACAACAACACTGACAGTAACAGCAACTACTTTCTCACATAGCCGTGGGACTAAATTAACATTTATTCCTTACAACCAAGTTGTTGTTTCACGTTCAACTGACAGCGGCGCAACATATGTAGCTCTATCGGCAACCGATATTCTACCAAGCAACGACTGAACTATAATCCAGCGCACAGCAGACTCTTCAACAGATATGTATAAAGTAAGGTTCTACAATTCAACGACAGCCCTTTATTCGTCTTATTCAGACGCTGTTGTTGCTAGTGGCTTTGCTGATAACTCTGTTTACTCTATAAAGAAAAGAGCATTACAACAAATAGGTGAAACTATCAACGACAAGATAACAGACGAATTCCTTAACGAATGCTTATGAGAAGCCAGGAGAGAAGTAGAAAACGACCCAACAGTAATCAAGTTTCCTTTTAGAAAGAAAGTAAACTATGCTTTCTCGCAAGTAATACCAGGAACTTTCAAGGTGGCATTGCCAACAGACTTAAAAGAGCCTTATTCTAATAAAAACATCTCTAAAATAAGAGTTGGAAAAGATAGCTATATAACATATTATCAACCAACAAACGAGTTTTGAAATAATTATTATAACAAACCTTATACGACATTAAACGGAAACGTTTCTGATACCGACGTTACAATAACGCTTACTAATAGTGGAGACTTTGAAGATTCTGGTGCTATTTATATAGCTGCTCCTAGTATATCAGGGACGATAGATACTGTTGATTACACAGCCAATGACAAGGCAACCAATACATTGTCAGGAGTAACAAACATAGCAACAGGTGGACATACTTCTGGAACATTGGTGTGGCAAAATATAGAATTTGGAACTCCTATATCATATACTGTTGAATATGAAAATGGTACGCCTTATGTGCTATTTAACATTCCTTTCTCAGATGACTTGGCGGGTAATAACATTTACATAGATTATTATTACACACTACCAGTTTATAATTCTGACAACGATGTTTTAGATGAGCCTGAATATGATATGTATGTTGATTACTTAAAATGAAAAATTAAAAGCAGACAGAAAGGTGGAGCGTTGAATCCAGCAAAAGACCCAGACTTCAACACCTGACAACTTAAAAAACAAAACTTTATAAATAAATTACATTCTGGTGACGTTGTTTATTTATATCCTAAAATATAAAATATGCAAGAATTAGAAATACAACAAATAACCAATTTTCAAGATGGTTTAATCAAAGATGGGGCTGTGGCAGAAACTCAAATGCCATTGTCCGCAGTTTCTGATTCTGTTAATATACATTATAATTCAATAGGAAGAGCGAAAGTAAGAAAAGGAATAACAATAGTTGGTTCAACTCTCGGCTCTGATATATTAGGATTATATGAGTTCAGAGATAGTGGCACTGGAACTAATAATAGATTAGTAGCAGTAGCAGGAACTAAATTATATTATTGAAGTGGCTCTGCTTGAACAGAGAAAAGAACTTCTTTAACAGCAAACTCACCAGCAAGATTTACTTCGTTTCTTGATTTCCTTTGGATGGTCAACGGAACAGAATCTACCGCCATTTGAACTGGCGCTGCTGCTGATTCGTTTTTAACTACTGGAAATGCCAGTTCAGCACCAACAGGACAATACATAGAGACATTTAGAAGTCGTGTTTGAATCGCTGGTAACTCAACTTACCCAGACAGAGTATATTACTCAAGTACACCTTCAAAGGAATCAACGCCAGTTGTGACTTGAGATACATCAGCGACTACGGGTGACTGGATTGATATTAGTCCGCAAGATGGAGATAATATAACTGGGCTGAAAAGAAGTAAAAATACTTTGTTAGTTTTCAAAAGAAATCACCTTTATAGGATAGCGTCTATAGATGAAACCGAGCCAGACCCAAAGTTTTATGTAGGAACATATTCTAACGAGAGTATAGTAGAGTGTAAAGACGCTGTTTACTTCCATCACCCAACAGGTATTTATGTTTATGCTGATGGCGGCATTGCTAAAATATCACAGCCAATAGTTGACTTTATAGATAATATGTCAACAACAGATTATGCTAATGTAAGTGCTTGAACTGATGGCGAGTGTGTTTATTTCTCATTAGGTTCTATCACAATAGATTCTATTGTTTACTCTAACACTGTAGCGGCTTATAATGTTAATACAAAGGCTTGAGCCATACATACATACCCAACACAGTTTTACTTTGGTATTAGATACTTAGGTGGGACTAAAGAGCAACAAGTAGTCGGTGGAGAAAACGGCTCTGTTTATGTATTCAATAGCGGAAATACAGATAATGGTAGCGACATATTCTTTTCGCTTACAACAAGACCTTACACTTTCGATGGTCTTTATACAACAGAAAAAACTATAAACTTAATGTCAGTTTTACACGAAAAAATGGAAGGTGCTTTTCTTTCGTATAAAGCGGACACAGATGATAAAAATAAATGAACGCAGGTGGCACAATTAGATAAAACAGCTGATTTGGTTAAACAAGAAATAAAAGGAAACAAAATTTGGTTTAGAATTAGCGGAACGAACAACGGAACACAACCGTCTTTGTATGGTTTTGAAATTTTAAAAATTAGTTCTGAATTAAAAGAATAATGGAAAACATAAATTTATATCAATTCTTTACAAAAGACTTGATTAAAAAAGAAGATGAACAAAAAAATGTTATGTTCTCACAGGACATAGATGTTTCTCGTTTTGAATCAAGCCAGATAAATAGCAACTTAATTCTCGGGCAAGGTTCTTTACGTTCATCTATTTTTTCTCCTGGAACATTAGGTTGAAAAATAGAGTCAGACGGGACAGCACAGTTAGGCGAAATTACTTTGACTGGTGGAACAATAAAATATGGCAAAACATCTTTCACAGATTCTACTAATTCTGGTTATTACATAGGGCAAGAAGGTTTATACTTTGGCTCAGCAAGTGACGCTTCTGTTTATAAGTTTGATATTTCAACTGGACGTATTACAACAGCAGCTGGAGCAACAGGGTATAAAACAGGAAATGGTTATTTTCTGGGATATGATGATTCAGAAGAGTTAGAGCAATGATACACTCCAACGGCTAATATAAGCGATTATTTATGGGGAGACAACACTACCAATAAGGTAGGTCAGGGTTTTTCTATAACAGACGGTCAAACAAATATAAGTTCTGTCGCAGTATGATTGAAAATGAAAACAGCAGGGCAGACAAGCAATACCATAACTTGCGATATTTATTTAATGGACACGGCGACATTGTTGCCGACAGGCGCTTCGTTAGGTCAAGCAAGTATATCAGGCATAAGCAATACTGATTATGTCAAAAAGACATTTACTTTTTCAACGCCGATAACTATTGTTTCAACCAACTCTTACGTATTCGTTCTTGATACATCTTATACTTCTGGAAATGGTATTTATTTAAAACATAGAAATCCTTTTGGAGCTTATACTTCTGGAGAATTAGTAAGATATACAGCATCTTGAGCTACAGTTGTAAATCAAGACGCATCATTTGAAGTGTATTCAAAATACTCTGACAATAAATTGTACGTCGGTAACTCAGATTATTCACTAACTTTTAACTCTGCTTTTGTTGACGCAACGGAGAGAATTATTATTAGAGATAATGAAGTTTCTGATGTTTTTGCTGAATATGAAAAAGATAGTATAAGCTTTATATCGAGTGGTCAACCTGTTATGAGAATAGAAAACGGTGGAACTATAAGTGCCAGGAAGGCGAAAGGGTTATCGTCAGGATTTCTTACTTTTTATACTATAGGAATTGAAGGTGGAGCTTCTAATGATGTTATTAATGATGGTGCTGGAATCGTAATTACCGAAGGAAAAGGTGGCAACACAATAAAGTTTTCTAATCAAGGATTAATAGTTTCAAACACAATAGGTAATGCGAGTACAAAACAAACAATTTATTGTAATGCTTTATCTGCTTGTCCTTTACCGTCAACAGACAACGCATTGGCGAAATTCAAAACATTACCAGAACCTAAAACAAAAGAAAAACTAAAGAAACCAGAAAAGGCTCACTTTGAATTCAAAGAGTCAGGCAAGAAAAGAAAATACTTTGATATAGACGACGTTCCAGATGAAGTAACATTTATTAACAGCGAAGGAGAAAAAGATATAGAATTAATAAGGGTCATAGGTTTTTGCTTTCAAGCATTGAAAGAACTCAATGAAGAAGTAGAAACACTTAAAAAAAGATTAAA